>JAKIZO010000001.1:65887-102291 GCA_022707965.1 Bacteroidota bacterium | reverse complement strand
CGTCGGGTCGTGAAGCGGTGTTGCTACATCAAGTCGGAACGGTCCAATCGGTGTGATATAACCAACGCCAATCCCCGCCGATACTGCTAATTTTACGAAGTAATCTGTAAATTTCATTTTGTAATCCTCCACTCCGACAAACCAATCGAACGCATTCCCGAAATCCGCAAATGTTGTAAATGTAATATTGCTTAAATGTTCCGCAAGAAATTCATTCAACCATCGATAATATGAAAATCTATATCTAAATTCCAGACTACCTTCGAGCAGTCCTGCGTTTCCGATGAAATTTTGCATATATTGATAAGTTCTATTCGAGCCAAAAGTTTGCGATGTGATTTTTGTGTAGCGTAGAGTTCTCGAACTCCACCCACGAACGCTATTGCTTCCTCCTGCGAAAAATTGCCGCTCGATGGGAACATACACATTCGCCTCCTGCATCAATTTTATCGCTCCAAACCGTCCTTTTGCTGCAAATACTAAATTCTTGCTCAACGCAAAATACTGACTATGCAGAAAATGCACCCGAAAATACCGTGCTATTCCCGAAATTGATGGGTGCGATAGAAATATATTCCATCCATCAATGTTTATCAACGTATATGAACCTTTGCTCGGATTGAAAACATCGTTCTTTTTATCACTTACTAAGTTGATACCCATTGTGTTAGAAGTCCAGAGATGAAAATCGGGTTCGTTTAGATATTGATAAAGGTTGTTGTATAGATAAAATGATTCGATAACGCGTAATGAATCGTCCGGGTTGCTTGTCCGACGCGACGCTTCGGCTATTGCTGTATTGTAGTTTACAGGGTTTTCACGTTCGAAAGTAAAATCAATACTAACTGAATTAAAAAATGTTTTCTTTGGCAAAATAAGTGAGAAACGCACAGGAAATTGAAGAGTATTCAACTGAAATAGATTATATACTTTGCGAATTGAGTAATTCAAACTCGTTGTTGCTGCAACTCGTGTGTTATCCACAATCCATAGCAGTGGCTGGTAGAGACGCACACCCACAAGCATCTCATAATCCAAATTATCTATATCTTGCAGCGTTTTGCCCACATCTTTGAACGAAAAACTCGAATAGAAAGAACCATTTTGAGCATTCCCGAAAAGATTTCGATGGCTTATGTTTCCCTCGATACCTGCGTTGAAGTTCGTCATAGGTGTGCGGTTCGAAAACAACGCCAAACTCCATTCCTTTTGCTTTCTGTATACTGTTCTCAAACAAAAATTTACAACTGTATCGCTTTTTTTATTCCTACAGGTGTCAATTTCGACTGATTCGAAAGTCCCAAGAGTAAGCAAATTCTCGATTGTTGAATTGACTTTGCTGCGGCTATACCATTCGCCCGTGCTAATTTCAAATTGTCGCCGCTTCATTTCGTGAGTAACAACGTGCTGTCCGCGAGTAGAATCAATAAAATACAAATTCCCAAATTTTATTCTTTGCCCTAAATTAAATACAACTGAAACGCTATCTTTCTTTTCAAGCGTGTCTATATCAACAGTTGGCCTCCTGTATGATGCTGAATAATATCCATTGTTTAAGAGTGTTTCGTAAATTGTATTTATTCTCTCCATTATCGCTTGTTCGTCGAAAAATTCAATATTAGGCAATCTGTTTAATTGTGCGTTTATTTTATTTATAACATCCATTGGCAAATCTTCGAGCCCAAGCAGCACAAGGGTGTCCAGCTTGTAGCGTTTACCTTCGGAAATAAGAAAATTCAATGTATTTTGCCGCTTCTTGTAATCGGGAACAACCAAAACTCGCACCCGGACATCGTGAAAACCCTGAATATTGTAGAATTGCCAGATTGTAAATGAATCAGCTTCGATAAGTTTTATGTCGAGCAGACTTATCTCGTGTTCGAGCGATTTAATTGCAGTGCTGATTTCACGCATTAACACACGTGGTGCAGCCTTGTTCTTCTTGCTTTCGTTCAAATATGCTTGCAATACTTTGTGAGGGAAACTTCGGTTTGTCTCTCTTGTTTGAATGATATTACGCAATTGACTTTCAGAAAAATATGAATTGCCCGAAAAGCGTATCATTCCTATTTCATATTGTTCAGGGAAGCGAACCGATGGAACTAATTTTTGATAAGTAAACTGGCTGCCAAACGCAATTTGTGATAAAAAACACAGCCAAAAAAGATATACCACAGTATATTTTAATGAAATTTTCAAACTAATTTGCTTCCGGCAATAGGACGAAAAACGTTGTTCCATTTGCATCTGTGTTCCTTTCAGCCCAGATTTTGCCGCCATTTTTCTCGACCATCTCTTTGCATAAAATTAAGCCCAGCCCCGAACCCTTTTCATTTTTTGTTCCCAAACTCGAATGATGCTTATCGATTTTGAACAGTTTTGCTTTCACTTCGTCCGAAATTCCAACTCCTGTATCGATTACTTTGAGCAATATTCCGTTGTCTGAATATTCAGATTTTAGTGTGATTTTCCCACCTTCGAATGTAAACTTGATTGCATTTGTCAGCAAATTGTGTATTACTGATGTTATCATTTGCTTATCAACAAATACAAAATGTTCTGGCAAAATGTCGTTAATTATTACGATATCTTTTTTTTCAGCATTTGCTTGAAGAAGTGAAATTATATCCTTTGCTGTTCTCAGTAAATTTACCTTAATTGGCTGAGGGCGTAGCCTTTGAGTTTGTATGCTTGCCCATTGCAGAAGGTTTTCAAGCAAATTATATTGATTTTTCAGTGTTTGGTGCATTTTTTTTATCAGGTCGATTACCTCCTGCGAAGACATAGTATCACCCTCCTGCGAGAGCAAATCAGTCAGCCCAAGCAAGCCGCTAAATGGTCCTCGAAGGTCGTGAGCAATAATCGAGAAGAACTTGTCTTTGGTTGCGTTGAGCTCCATAAGTTCTTCGTTCTGTTTTGCGATTAAATCTCGCGATTTCTTCAATTCAAGTTGCGTCATCACCCGAGCAAGCAATTCGCCTGAATTAAATGGTTTGGTAACGTAATCGACTGCACCAACCTCGAAACCTTTGATTATGTCCTCGGGTTGGGTTTTTGCTGTAAGAAAAATTACAGGTATATCCTGAGTTTCTGGATTTGATTTCAATTTCTGGCATACTGTAATTCCACTCATTCCCGGCATCATAATATCAAGCAAAATCAAGTCTGGCTTGTTGTATTTAACTGCCTCCAGTGCTTCCTCGCCGTTTGTTGCAAATCCGACGTCCAATCCTTTTTGTAGCAATACGTTTCCAAGCACCTGCAAGTTTTCGGGTATATCATCAACAATTAGCACCGAACCTTTTGTTGTATCTCCGTTCATTGCTCTATTGCTTTTTTAAATTATTGATTAGAACATTAAAGTCGTTGAAAATTTGAATAATTCTATCAATTTTGAATGCATTTGCCTGCTTTATCAATTCATTTGCGAATTCCACTGCTTTCGGATAATTATGTTTTTTCCCGAAGTCCAATAATTTTTCAGCAAAACTTTTAATTTTACTAATATATAAAGATTTTTTTACAATTTGAAATTCTGGTAGAATATTCTCGGTGAAATCCTGTATCATTTCATCGGTAATTTCGTTGATAATATCGTCCATCGATTGGTAAGTAACAATATTTTCACTGCTTTTCGGTTTTTCTTCTTCGGTATGCCTCAAAAATCTTGCTAACTCATTCAGCAATTGCTGTTTTGTAACTGGCTTGCGTAAATATCCATCGAACATCTCTAAAATTTCATCAACTTCTTCTTTAATGGCAGATGCCGTTAGTGCAATAATAGGAATATGACTTGTTGCGGGATTGCTTTTGATAATTTTTCTTGCAGTATAGCCATCCATTATTGGCATATGCAAATCCATAAAAATTATGTCTGGTGAGAATTTCTCCAAGATTTCAATTGCCTCTTGTCCGTTTGTTGCTTCAACAATCTTGAAATTATATGGCTTCAAGTAGTATTCAATCACCTGACGGTTTGTGTCCACATCTTCAACCAATAGAATTTTGCCACCTTCGAAATTATATTTAACGCTCTGAACAATTTTGCTTTCTCTTCTCGTGTTCATTCCCGCGGCAATACGCACGCCATAGAGTTCAACAGTAAAGGTCGAACCAATTCCAGGTGTGCTATCAAGAAATATTTTTCCGCCCATCATTTCTGTTAGCCGTTTGGTAATCGACAGTCCCAGCCCTGTTCCACCGTATTTGCGAGTGCTTTGACCTTCCTTCTGCTGGAATGCTTCGAAAATTATCTCCTGCTGAGATTTTTCAATCCCAATTCCTGTATCCTGCACTTTAAGAATAATATCAATTTTGCTTCCTTCTTTGTCGGGGTCTTTGGAAGCGACTACAACACGAATTTGTCCTTTATCAGTGAATTTTACAGCATTCCCAACAAGGTTGAATAATATCTGGCGAACTCGTGTAGCGTCTAATATCAAAGATTTTGGCAACTTTTCGTCGTAGATAATATCGAAAGCCAAGCCCTTTTCGGTTGTTTTGATTGAGAAAATATCTCGAATTTCATCAATAATATCTCGTAAATTAACTGCTTCGTATTTGATTTCCATCTTCCCGGCTTCGATTTTTGAGAGGTCTAATATATCATTAATCAGTTCAAGAAGATTTTTTCCGCTGTTTGTAATGCCTGTAATAAAGTCTGAATATTTAGGATTGTCGCCAAGTTCTTCTTTCAACAATTCAGAGAAACCAAGAATAGCATTCATTGGAGTGCGAATTTCGTGGCTCATATTAGCTAAAAACTCACTTTTCGCTTTGTTTGCGGCAACTGCTGCTTCGCTTGTCTGGCGAATTAATTCTATATCTTCCTCTCGCTCTATTGCCGAACCTATTGCATTTGCCGCTATGGATAAAATTGATATTTCTTTCACCGTCCAATCACGCTCGTACTTAACGCTGTCGAACCCAATAAACCCCCAGAGCTTTTCCTTTACGACTATTGGAATAATTAAAAATGATTTAACTTCGTGTTCGATTAGCATATTTTTTTCATTTCCGGGCAATTTGGAAACAATTACGTTAATCGGCTGTTTAAGGCAAAGCGGCTTAACAATAGAAGGAATTGTCTCTTCGATAGATAATGCTTGCAACTCACCCAAATGCATCTGCGATTGAAGACCCTTTCCATAATATTCATATGTTAGTCGGAAAAGTTCCCGATTTGTTTCAGCTTGATAATATTTTTCATAGATATAGGCTCTATCTACTTCTACAACTTCGCCAAGTGTAACGACAATTTGCTGTAAAATATTCCTGAATGAGTAGTTTTCGAGCAAAGCTGTGGAAATTTCGGCAATCGCTTTGAAAATTCTATCTTCTTTCTCGGTTTCCAGCTGTATCTGTTTTGCCTGCGTAATATCACGCATAATGCCAACAAGACCTAATATGTTGGCGTTCTTATCTATAAACGGTATCTTGTAAATATCATAAATTAGTTGTTCGCCGTTTGTTTTATTAAACCAATATTCATATCGTGCAGGCTGGTTCGACTGAATTACGAATTTATCTTTATCGAAAAGTCCGTTTGCCGTGTGTTCGTCGAACAATTCTGCATCTGTTTTGCTTAAAATGTGATCCCTGTCGAGATTTGTAAATTTCTCAAACGCTTTATTAACCATTGTATAACGGTATTCATAATCTTTTATGAAAATCAAGTCAGGAATAGCATCTATTAAAGAATTCAAAAGTAATCGTTCTTTATCCAGATTTGCTTCTATCATTTTTCTTTCTTCTATTTCATCTTCCAGCTCTTTGTTTATTTGAAGTAAGTTTTTTGTCGCTTGCTCAACTTCTTTCGAAAGCTGATCACGATGGGAAGCAATTGCTTCCTGCATCTTTTTTAGTTCAGTAATATCTCGGACAATTCCAACAACATAATTCCCATCGTTTGCGTCAAACGAAGCTTTCTTTACATACAATACGTGGTGGTTGCCTGCTTCATCAACAAACCCCGTTTCGTAAATATATTCAGAATTCTTATCTAAAACGACTTTATCCGATAGTAGATAGTCTTCAGCAAGGTCCTTTGGAAATATATCTGTATCAGTTTTTCCAATGATTTCGTCGTATTCCTTGCCGATAAATTTTGTAAGTGCTTTGTTCAATAGTATATATTCTGATTTACTGTTTTTAACGAATAGTGGGTCGGGAATAGCATCAATTATCATCTGCAAAAATTCTTTACTCTTTATTAGTTCTTGTTGAATATGCTTTTCACGAGTTATGTCAATCAAATTCGTGTGTATTTGAATTGAATTATTGACGGGATTTCTAAATGATATGCTTTCGAGCCGACCGAAAAATGTTTCCCCATTTAGGCGAACAAGCAGAAGCTCGCAACTATCTTTTGTAACATCTTCGGTGAGTTTTTCAAGGTGCTTCTCGAAAACTTCTAAATAATCTCTTTCGACATATTTAGTAAAAGGTTTGTAAGCAATTGTAATTTTATTTTCATTAAGCAATTTAATTGCGGGATTGTTTGCTTCAAGGATAAATCCATCGCTATTTAAAGTAAAGTAACCTGTTGGCGAATTGTTGTATAGCCTGCTGTATTTATCAATTAATACTTCAAGTTCAGCACGAGTTCGAATAAGTTCCTGATTTTGCAATTCAAGTTCATATTGATAAACTTGAATCTCGTAGAATGCATCTTTTATGCTTTGCAATTCCTTCTCGTCAAGAATGGGACCGCTTTTGCTTAATAATTTTTCTGCTTTTTGGCGGATTTTCGACATTTCTACTTGCTTATCCATAGGAAGAACCAATTAAATCAATTAAAATTAATTAATATTTGAAAGCCAATAGATTACAAAATATACAAAAAAAATTAAATATAATAAACTGAATTTATGTTTGTGAATATAGCATATTAGATATTTATTATTGATTTGTCGAATATCGCAAACAAACGAAGAATTTTCTAAAAGAGAAAAATTGTTAAAAAAATTGCTGTTTTTTGCAGAGAATATCTCAATAGTCATTTTTATACCATCTTTAGAGGGCGATATGATGTTAATTAACTTAAATCTTTACGTCCATTATTGGAAACCTTCCGAAGGTTTCAAACCTTCGGAAGGTTATTGTCTATAATTTTCAGACAACCTGTTTTTACAATAATGTCTATTTTACGCCATAAGTATTCACAGACAAAAATTTATGTGCTACTTTCCAATATTTTTGCGGCGATTTGCTTGGAAAAATTTTCGTAATCTTTCCGAACCTTGCTAAATTTATTAACATTGAATTGTGAGACAGCCCAGTTTATCAAAATAAAAAGGCTGTCCTTTTTCGGGACAGCCTCACTTCGAAAAGTCTATTTAAAACACTATTTCTTGTTTGGTTCGTTTTCACGCAATCCGATGAGAATATTGCGAGCAATTTGTTCAGCAATCATTTTTTGAATATGGTCGCCGCTTGTAACAAATTCTTGAATTGATTTTTCTACACGGTTGCGAATAATTTCAGAAGTCTGACCAACCAAAGCGTTTGTAAGCTGGTGAATATCGGCTTGCTGGCTACGCAAAGCTTCCAGCTGGCTGCGGTTTGCGTCTTCCATCTTCTTGAGCATCTTGTCCATACGTTCTTCTTCTTCTGTGTATATAAGAGTGAACGCCAGCAACGAAAGCATTGTGAATTCAAGAATAATTGCCAACAAAATGATTGACGGACGTGATGCGGGGATAAACTTCAAACCACGAATACCAACTGCTACGATAAGCAATGCAGCACCACCATAAGCAAGACCCGTAACGAAGTTTGCATATTTTTCTGTAAAGTGGTGCGACATATATAAACGCAAGCCGTGCAAGAAATGAGAGCGATTTCTTCTCCAAATCAAACCGTTCTTTGTGTCGATGATTTCTTTCAATACGAAATCCGAGAAGTATTCCTTTATGCGTGTGTAGATTGCTTCATTGCGGAAGAACACTATATCGGTGTCTTCGTCGAATACATCTTCAAAACGTGTGCTTTGATATGGTGATGAACCTTCGTCGGTTACTGTTCTTTCCCAGATAGTTCTAAAAGCTCCACGAACCTCATTCAATTCTTTTTCTCTTAATTTATCGTCAGGCATAATAAGCAGCTCAATAATGTCGTCGCTGAAACCTGTTTGCAAACGCAATTTAACTTTTGTTGCATCAATTTGTCTATCGAAGAGCACTGCCATAAGCCCTATGCTTGATGGCATAAACATCGATATCCACGATGCCAACACAAGCGAGAATATCAAAGACAAGAACCAGAATGCAACCCACGGTTCCAGGATAATTGCGTTTTCTCCAAGTAATGGGGACTTTGCATAGAATTCAGTGGAGCTTTTTACATATCCGTGCTCTTTCTCTGTTCTTGCTTTAAAAGTGAAGTCAAATATGTATTCTCTGTTAATTAGTTCGCGGGAAATTTCTACTTGCTTGCCTTGCAATTTAGCTTCGTTATCGAGCGAGGTCGAAGCCCATACTAATCCCTCGAATTTAACGAAACCAATTTTTTCACGTTGGTCGCCACTCGGCTCGAACAGTTTCACAACGAATTGAGAAATGCCAACAGGAATTAATTTAAATTGGAATAGCAAGAAAAAAGCAACTACCATTGCGCCCCATACTACAATATGTGGCATCCCAATTTTGTACTTCTTGGCTTTTGTTGAAAATTGTGCTTTTGACATTAGAGTTCAACTCCTTTAATAAACAACTTTATTTTAAAAAAATCGTTCTACTTTTGTAGTAATAATTATTACAAATTTGATTTTTCACATATAATTTATTCTTTGTTCATAACAATTTAAAAAAAAAATTGAATTATAAAAGATAAAAATAATAAAAAATCATTTTTTTTAGAAAAAACTTTATTGCCTGTTAATCGTCTCTATATTTTTATTTGAAACTTGTATTGATAATGAACAAAATTGCTGATTTACACACACATACAAATTGCTCTGATGGAATTTTAACCCCTGACGAATTGCTTGCGAAAGCAATTGAGCATAATATCACTCATATTAGCATCACAGACCACGATAATATAGACGGTTACAAAATTGCACTCCAAAGCGAACATACCAAACAAATCGAAATTATCCCTGGAATTGAACTGAGCTGCTCCGAAAATCAACTCGAATATCATCTGCTTGGATACAACTTCGATATTGAAAACAAGGAACTATCCAGGCATATTAGCAAATTCAGGGACATTAGAATTAAGCGTGCCAAAAATATGCACAATAAATTACTCGGGCTTGGTATCAATATAAATTTTGACGACATTCTTGAAATTGCCGGCAATGCTCCAATTGCTCGCCCGCACATCGCAAAAGCGATTACTACCGCTGGCTATGCCGAAAACTATTACGAAGCATTCAGCAAATTCATTGGCGACGATGCCCCGGCTTACGAACCGAAAATTCATTTCCCTGTTGCCGAAGCAATTAAACTAATTCAGGCGGCAGGTGGGCTTGCCGTGCTTGCTCATCCCGCAAACTTTGTTGATGAAGATACTTTGCATAATTTTATTAAAGCTGGGCTCGATGGAATTGAAGTTGTTCACCCTATGCACAATATTACTCAACGGAACAAATACAGAGCAATTGCCCGCAAATACAACATTTTGCAAACAGGCGGCTCCGATTTTCACGGCAACCGCCCGACTGACGAACTGAATTTTGGTAATGAGGTTGTCTCTGCCGATGTTTTCTATAAAATTTTAGAAATCACCAAATCAAGAAAACGCCGTAAATTCCTATTCTTTTAAATCTACTGTAAAGCGAATATTTAAATCGAAGTTTGCTTTTATCAGCGGGAAACGATACTTATCCAGCGAACCTGCAACATTCCCATAAGTTGTTTTTATGTAAAAATACGGTGTTCTGAGAATATGTTCAGATATTTGGTCCGAAATTTCTTTAGGAATTTCTTTAATATTGTGTGCCTTCCTGTAATAATCCCGAATATTTACGTTAGTAAACCTTCCAAGTTCATATTCAGGAATTGTTGGGTCAGGCTCAAAATCTGCCGGATTTTCTGAATTTTCATTTCCCGCAATAGGGCGAGCAAAAACAAGCGTGTAGATAATGTAATCTAATTGAAGCAAATCTTTGTTCGGGTCGTAAGGTTGATTATTATCCAGCACAAGCGAATCAATCCAATAATTAAACTGAAGCAATTGCGATTTCTTTATTCTATCCTTATTCTTATGATATTCTTCATATTTATTCAAATTTGAAAAATCAAGCGACTGGTCTGGTACCGCTCTATCTAAATAAGTCGTATTGATTTTTACAATCATCTGAAAATTAAACGTACTGAAACTATCCACGGTATTTTGGTAGCAGCCGCCCAACATTAATAATCCAATTATTATTGCTAACTTTTTCATTTTTTCCTCCTATTTTACTGGTATCTTAACTTCAATAATAACCGTACGGCTATAAAAGCGTCCTTCGGGCAAATCGTTGTCGTAGAGCAACACTTTTTCTCCCGAACCAATTGTCTGAGCATCGGGGCGACCGAGCGCTTTGCTTGCGGATATTGCACGCGATAGCGACAATCTTTCATTATAGTCCTCGTTGCCCATTCTGTCTGTATATCCCGTAATTTTCACAATTGAATTTTCGGGCATTTCTTTCTTTATCATATCGATAATTTTCATATTATTGCTCGAAAGCGTTGCTTTATCAAAATCGAACAGAATTAAATCATACACATTTGTTATTGTGTCGCCCGATTTTGCAGTTTCCTTGCTAATAGTTTTCAATTCGACAGGCAATGTTTTAACATCAGTAATGTAATGATTGCCTTCATTGTCTGTAACAGATAAATTAAATTGCATATTATGCTTGATTAATGCTTTTGCTGTTTCGTCGTCCTTGACAAACCAATCGTCGAAATGAATTTGCTCACCTTTGCCGAATATTTCCCTGACTTTTCTGGTGCTTGCAGTTACAATCAAATGCCAGTCAGTAATTCCGGCGTCCGAAGCTACATCAGAACGGAAGCGAATAATCGGCGGAAGTATCAACCGAGTTGTATCCTGAATAACCGATGGAGCAATAATATCCCAGTCGTTCGAGGAAATTTCCACGCGGCGATTTTCTGCAATACCATCAGCATCTCTGCTGTTCGAAGCTTTTTCGGGCAAATTGCGAGCAACAGTTTTTATGCGATTAGGCTCAATTCCCCACACTTCAACAAGATATTTTTTCACATTCTCAGCGCGATTTTGCGAAAGCTGGCGGTTGTTGCGTTCCGCTCCAACTCCCGAATTAGTGCCCGTTAGCGTGATAACAGCATCGGGGTTCTTCTTCATTCTCATACCAATAATATTGAGAATTCTGTGATACACGTCGAGTGCATTGCCTTCGGAGACATCTTTTGCAACCATACGTCTTGCCGAATCCTCCGAAATTCGCTCGTACCTGGCAGGTATTTCAGCAGAATTATCGTCGAAAAATATCATTGGAAGCAACGGAGAAATATGCTTCGAGATATTTTCTTCCATTTTAATCGTTAGCAATGGCTTTTCGGTGCCATTTTCGACTGCATAAGCAGCAATATCGGCTGTAAGTTGTGTCTTCTTCTCTTCTATTTTGACTTCCGGTTGCTCAATAATTGGTTGCTCGAACTTAATTTCTTCGGCAAATGTTGGTTCAGGAATTGGTTCAGGCTCTGGTGCTGGTGGTGGCGGTGGTGGTGGCTGTTTCTCCTTAGTTTCAATCAAATATAGTGAAAATCCTGCTGATAGCACCGGCTGCGAAGCATAATATGCCGAAGCACTAAACTCCATTGCCGATAATTTATACGACAAACCTCCGCCAATCCTAAATTTTGTGAAACTTTCTATATTAAAATTGAATGGACGGGCTTCGCGTATTTCAAGATATGGGCTATTGACTAATTCCAGGTCCTCGCTTTTCTCTTTTACAGCACGAAACTTACCGCTGAAATCTTCATACTGCATTGCCGCAGTTGCATAAAAATTCTCAGCAATTTCATAACTGTAATGAGCACCAACTGCAAACGACGTAATTTCAAATCCGGGCGACCTCTTCATCGAATGATACGCAAAATGCAATGCCAGAGAATGGCTCTTGTCCTCGAACATATCGAATAATCTATCGATATTCTGATTTACCGCAATTGTGTAATAAGTGAAATTGCTTCCGTCAATTGGAACAGATATAAATCGCCCGCGAAACTGCGTCCTTGTTGGCAATCCCATAAACACTTGCAAAACAGGCAGCCCGGACATAAATCTTATATTGTTTCCCTCGATAAACGCAACCGAACGGTAGAACGAATCCGGTGCAAAATGGTTCTGTGGTGCCGCAAATATCGCAGTCGAGCGTCCGCCGTAAATTGTTGGTTGCTGCCAGCTGCCTCTGACGTTGTGTATTATTGTGCCGTCTTTTTTCACAGCAGTGAGCACTCTGTCGGTGTTCCCATATAGGTCGGGAAGCTCTGCATCATAAGTTTTTTGGCTGTTTGGTATATACATACCCATTACGTTAATGTCAATTCCAAGAGTGAAAGTCTTTTTATAATCTGCTTTGGTAAACAGACCCGAATTGAGGCTTTCCCCCAGAGTTGTAAAAAGCGGTTTCAGATAGCCTTGTGCGTGCTGAGATGTAAGCAAGGTGAATTCCCTGCTTATTTCTATCTCTTTGGCAGCGCGCAAGTCGACAAAAATTATTGTGCTTAAAAATATAAACAGTAAAATTTTTTTCATCTGCAATTCCTAATTTATATTAGAAGTATATATTATTGACTATCAAAATAAGTAATTTATTTTACAATATCTTATTAAATTGATAAATGTAAAATAAATAAGGAACAATTCATTTTTGATTAATAAATATTAACAGCTTCTTCAATTATTCTTTTGGCAACAGGAAGTGCCTTCCTACTTGCAATTAACACTTCATCGTGGGAAATCGAACTTGTTGCAACCTCAACTAACTTGTTGGTAATTAGAGAAATGCCTAAACTTTCAATTCCCAGTTGCGAAGCAACCTTTGCTTCAATTATTGTGCTCATACCAACGCAATCCGCACCTAATCGACGGAAGAAGCGAATTTCCGCTGGTGTTTCGTAGCTCGGTCCGATTGTGCTTATATAAACACCCTCGTTAAACGGAATTTTGACCTCTTCAAGCTTTTTTGTTAATTTATCATTCCAGCTAATCGAAAAAATTTCTTCTTTTATTTCATAAGCACTAAACAAGCAAGCCTCGCTTCTGTAAAGAAAATTTATCGTATCTCGAATAAGGACGCAATCACCAACATTATAGAATTGATTTAGTCCGCCCGCCGCATTCGTAAAAATCATCTTGTCTATCCCAAGCAAACCTGCCAAAATTGAAACCGACGCAACTTCTTCCACTCTAAATCCTTCATAAAAATGAAACCGCCCACTAAAAACCATACACAATTTATCAGCAATTTCTACAAATAGTAGGCTACCTTTGTGTCCAGCGGCTGTTGGTTGCGGAAAATTTGGGATTTGCAAGTACGGGATTTCTCGAAGCAAATTTTTGCCTTCAAACAACTCGCCAAATCCGCTTCCTGCAACTATTGCTGTATGTATTTTACGGGGAAAGTGTTGATGAACAAACTCGGCAGATTTTGTATATTTCTCTAAAATTTCTTTACGTAGTGTGGATTTCATTTCGTCAGACAAAGTAATAAACAATCGGGCATTCCCGCGTATATTCAATTATGTTTCGTTTTGCGTTTGTTTTGAGTGTGATATTAATTTTATATTTGGTCTTTTTCATAAAATCAAGTGCAACATCAATATATTCGCCCAGAGCAAATTTTCGGAAACATAGATAATCCGACTTATTCACTATATCAATTTTATCTCTGAAAATAAAGATATAATAGTCGTTGTCAATTCGCAATTCTATAAAGTCATCTTCTTCGAGCGCTCGTTCCAGCTCAAAACGGAAGAAAAGTGCGTCCGAATTATTACCTATATAGAGCCGTTTGAGAAACTCGCCGCTTTGGTGCATCGTAGTCATAACGCCCGCAGTATTGAACCTTGCTGAATATTCCCATTCGGGCATTTCGGACGATTTACCGTTGCAGCGCGGGAAAATTTGTTTCGACGAAGCAATATATTGTTGATATGTATCTATTAGCGAAATTGGCGAAAGCAAACTAATCGGAATTTCTATTCCCATCAATTCGTATATTCTTTGTAGATGCCTTCGGAAAAGTATGTCGAAATCCGGTTTGTTCGGGGCATTGTGTTCGGGACCATACCACCAGAACCAATCTGAACCCTCGGCAATGTAGATTTCTCGCATTACTTCCTGTAAAATATCATCTTTTAGACTATGTTTGTTGAATTCCACTTCTGTGCGGGCGCGCGATAGCATTTTCCACGCTGTAATATCATCTCGATGTCCTATCCAGATGCCAAAATTAGCATTTATCCACGACCCTGCGTGAATGTGGTTGAACACTTTCGAGTGTTCAGGATGAAGCGCATCGACTGCCTCGGAACAAGTTATTGTCTTGTATTTTTCTTCGTTGCTTAAATTGCTGAACAAGTGGTTGAGGAAATCAATCCCATTGTTTTTGTAGAATTCCCAGCAATTTTCGCCGTCGAGAATAACAGTTACAGCGGCAAAATCGAGTGCGTCTTCGCCGTAGAGCCGCACTATTTCGTTGCGTATGCTATCCAGATGCGAACAAAACTCGTCTGCTGCTTCTTTTGCGTCCCAATTTGAATAGACAAAGCCTATTCTATCAGAGAGAAAGCGGTCGCGGAATAACAAACGTAATTCCTGATTCTTTTCATCATTTCTGTATACTTGCGTGAAAAACTTCATCGTATCATAGAAACTATTGCCCGCAGTTTCTTTAAGCATCTGCTCATCAGTTGCAGCCCAACGAATATTTTGCTCGGCAAGCATATCACAAGTGGCGTCCGATAGCGAACCCTCCGAAGGCCACACACCCGCTGGCATAGTGCCAAATTTCTCTTTATAAATATTAATACCACGTTCGATTTGCGCCTGGGCGTCCTCGGGATAACGAAAATCCAGTTCCGATAAATCCAGCCACGGCATCGCTTCCAGAGCACTCCGTGCATCAATAAGCAATGGCAAAATCGGGTGATACTCAGGCGAACAAGATATTTCCACCTGGCCTCGCTCCATTAGCTCTTTCATTAGCGGAGAAACCTTTGCCATTACTTTTTGATGATATTCCAATACGTAGCGTTTATCTTCCTCTGTGAAATTTCTATTTTTGGCAATCAAGCTCTGAATTTTTTCGTCTTTCTTCGATATTTCGCCCACCCACGCTAAATTATACCAAACCTGCAAATCAAGAAAATCTTCCTCGCTGAAATCTTCACCTGATTGCTTCTTTTGATAAAGTTCCAGATATCGTTTGTGCGGCTTAATTAAATTTTCATAGTTTATTACAAAAAATTGCTTCAATATTTCTTTTTTGTCGTTTTCAGTTAGTGCTGATGGCGATTTTTCTGTTAATATTTGAACTCTATCTTTGACCTTTCCGCTCAGATATTCATCGATTTGCAACATTAGCGATGGGGCAAAATTAAATGTTTGTTTCAAATTTGGATAAGATTTCAGCAGGCAAGGCAAATCGTAATAATCTTTTACTGCGTGCATACGAACCCATGGAAGAATAAATTCATTCTCCCATCTATAATATGGCTGATGTTGATGCCATAAAAACGCTACACGCAGTGGTTTCATTAATTTCTCTTTTTGATTTAGCTAAGTATTTATAAAAACGTAATTTATTAAATTCTATTTCAAAAAACAAGTTATTGTTGTATTATAAACTTAATTTTCTCCACTTTTGTATTTGATTTTACTACCGCAAAATACATACCAGATTTTAATCCACTTGTGTCTATTTCAATTATACCCTGCTCAATTTCAGTCCCATCAATTTCTAATTGTTCTTTGACAACCTCTTTACCCGACGCAATTTGGTTGCCAAGCACGTCAAACACATCAGTTTTGAGCGTTTGCGTGGACTTAACCTTCGAGTAAGGAATATATACAATTTTCGAGGCAGGATTGGGATATGGCGATGCAATCACAAAGTTGTTGCCCGAATTGATTTTCACCGTTTCAAGTAGCAAACTTGCATCGCAGCGTGTATCTCCATAATACTTATTCGGCACCGAAAACGCAACAAGTGGAATTATGTGGTCGTTGCACACATCTTCAATTATCAAAGTATCGCGCTCAAAATTGAGCGAACGCGGCGAATAACAAACCGCTATTTCTCTTTCTTCGCCTGCCGCAATAAATATCGGAAGTTGACTTTGCGGAATTGAGAACGAAAGTTTGTAGGACAAGTATGGATTATCTATTGTGTAATTCAGCTGGCTTATATTCTTAATCTTTATCTTTGAGCAGGACAATTCGGGATAATGCACACTATCGACAAAAAATTCTTTGCCCGAAAGTAGAACAGTTAATCTATTAGTCTCGTGGCGAACGGTAATTTCTATTGGTTCTGTCGTCCCACCACAGCCATTCTTATCCACAACTGTCGCCATAAATTTACCGCTTTCGCCCACTTTTAGAAACTGCCCGCTGGCAACTTGCCTGCCCTGCTCGTCGAACCATTCAACAACAGGAAAATCAGGCACTACTTGCAGCAAAACGCTATCTCCGATGCATACATTTGTCCTGCCAAGCGGAATAATCTTCGGTTCAGGCAAAGGGTTGAACACAATTGCGTAATCTAATGTATCCACGCAACCAAATGCGTCCTCAGCAACAACCTTAATTTTTTCGCTTTTGGTTAATAATATCTCGGTTCCCGTTTCTCCATTGCTCCAACGAATATTACTGTGATTGGAAATTACTTTAAGCAAGACGGTGTCCCCATCGCAAGGCGTCGATTTACTTGGTTGCAGAACAATTTTGTCGGCTTGCCGCACAATGATTTCGATTTCGCCCGAATAAGCATATTCGCATTCTGAATTTTCCACATAAACGTTGTATTTTCCGCTCTTATGCACTTTGATTGATTTAGTTGTCTCGCCCGTAGACCATCGAATTTTCTTATAATTGCCTTCCACGACAAGCTCAACTGTGTCGCCCTCGCAAATTTCGTTTTGCCCGAGCAATAAAATATTCGGTTGTGGAATTGAACTTCGACGCAATCGATAAAGTCCTTCGCCCGCAAGCCAGCCCGTTGTATCATCTACAAACCAGATATCATCAAGATTTTTCCCCGGTGGAATTCCACAATTTCGTAGTTCCCAGGTTTTGCCACCATCAGAAGTGTAATACGCTTCACGGTTCAGCCCACAAGCCCAACCGCGAAGACTATCCAGCAGAAACGAACCATACATTGAACCATTTGTAACATAATCCCGCCAGTTGCCGCCCATATTTGTTGAAAAGCGAATACCACCGCGGTTTGTTGTTGTTCCGTCGCAAGATAAGGAATAGGGAACAAGGAACGATCTACCTTTGTGTGCTATTTCTTCGTGCCAATCCAATCCACCAGTTCGACTGAACACCGACCAGCTCGTACCCATATTTGTCGTTCGCCAAACTACACCACTGCTTACAGCGTAGCCCGTTCCATCAGGATATACAATGCAATCAGCAAGTTTCGTATTTGGATAGAAGAAATCATAGGAAGTCCAATTTTGCCCGCCGTTCGTAGTTTTGAAGAATTTCTGATAACCTACGCAGTTGCCACCTATCACAAAGCCCAAATTCTCGTCGAGAAAATATGTGCCCCATAGCAATACATCATCAGCACGCGGCGAAATATTAACCCAGCTTGCTCCTCCATTGATAGATTTGAAAATTTTCCCTTCGCCCGAGCAATACCCAACAAAAGGCGAAACAAAGTGTATGCTTTCGATTTGGTCTATCTCTGCTATTTGCGTTCCTTGCCAGCTATGACCACCATCAGTTGTGCGTATTACCTTACCTTCGTAACCACACACCCAACCATATTGCGGATTGCTTTCGAGAAAATAAACATCGAGCCAGTAGCTTTGTCTATATAAATCAGGCATATTAGTTACTTCTTCCCAGTAGCTATTAGCAGTCTGTAACGAAAATACAATTAATATGGCGATTATTTTCAGTTTCATCAATTAAATATACACTTAAAACAAATAAAAATTACACTTGAATTACGAATTAAACGAAAATAGGTTTTACTTTATTTCTTTTTTCAGCTCATTAAGAATTTTAAGTGCTTCGATTGGTGTAATGTTATCGACGTCAATTGATTTAATTTTTTCACGCAAGGCGTCGTCCTTGAACTCAAAAATTGAAAGCTGCTGGTGCGATTGTCCTTTCTGACGCGTCTTTATTCTGCTAATATCTGGTTTGTGTTCGCTTTGTGGTTCGTTTGCAGCTCCCTCGAATGATTTCATAATTTCATTTGCTCGTTCGATAATTTTCGCGGGAAGCCCTGCCATTTGTGCAACGTGAATACCGAACGAATGGTCGCTGCCGCCACTCGAAACTTTGTGAGTGAATACGACGTTGCCATCTGCTTCGATTACTTCCACGCGGTAGTTCTTAATTCCCGCGTATCGTTCTGCCATATCGTTGAGCTCGTGGTAGTGCGTTGCAAATAGCGTTTTTGCCTTAATTTCATTGTGAATATATTCGGCAATAGCCCAGGCAATTGAAATACCATCGAAAGTTGCTGTGCCGCGACCGACTTCATCAAGCAGTATCAAGCTTCGGCGCGTTGCATTATTTATAATATTTGCCGCTTCCTGCATTTCGACCAGAAATGTACTTTCGCCGCTTGTGATATTGTCTTGTGCCCCCACGCGTGTAAAAATTCTATCCACAATCCCGAATTTTGCTCTTTTCGCCGGAACAAACGAGCCCATCTGCCCAAGCAGAACAATCAACCCAACCTGTCGCAGATAGCAGGATTTTCCGCTCATATTCGGACCCGTGATTATGTGAATAGTGTTGTCCGACGTGTTCATTTTCGTAGAATTAGGTACGAAACTTTCGCCCGTCGGCAACATCTTTTCGACCACGGGGTGGCGACCATCTTCTATTTCTAAGATTTCGCTTGTGTCAATTTCGGGGCGTGTGTAATTGTTCTCTCTTGCAACAGTTGCAAACGAAAGCAAGCAATCGAGTGTTGCAAGATTTTCGGCGTTTTGCTGCAAGCGGGGCAATTCAGAATAAATATTTAAACGCAATTCTGCAAAAAGCCGCTGTTCAATCTCAATGATTTTTTCTTCTGCCGATAGTATCTTGTTCTCGAAATCCTTTAAAATTGGTGTTGTGTAGCGTTCCGCATTAGTTAGAGTTTGCTTTCGTTCGTAATCAGCAGGCACTTTATCTTTATGAGTATTTGTAATTTCAATGTAATAGCCGAATACATTGTTGAAACTGACTTTTAGCGATGGTATTCCCGTGCGTTCGCGTTCTGCTTCCTGAAAGTCCGAAATCCATTTCTTAGCAGAAAACTTCGCATTCACATAATCGTCCAGTTCCGAATGATACCCTTCTCGAAATATATTCCCATTCCCAAAATTGACCGATGGCTCGTCCAGCAGTGCCCGTTCTAATATTTCAAGCAAATTATCGAGCGTAAGTAGCGAGATATTTATTTCACTGATTAGCGGAGAAGCAAATTCGCTCAATATTTCTTTCAGCTCGGGAATAATTTTCAATGTGCTGCGAATTGCAACGGCATCTCTTGGATTTGCTCTGCCGGTAGCAACTTTTGCCGAGAGACGTTCCAAATCTGCTGTTTCGCCAAGCTTTTTTCTAAGCAACAGGCTTGTTTCGTATTTGTTGAAAAATTCTTCGACAGCAGCCAATCGATGATTTATCGGGTTGATTGCTTTAAGTGGATGAGTAACCCAGCGTTTTAGCATTCGGCTTCCCACCGAAGTTGAAGTCCTATCTAATACTTTGAGCAATGCACCGTCCTGCGTTCCCGCAAAAGAATATGTAATTTCAAGGTTTCTTCGCGTTGCTGCATCGAGCATCATATAGTTTGTTGGGTTGTAGTGACGAATGCACTGCAAATGCCCGATATTCCCATTTTGCATCGTTTTCACGTAGTGAAGCACCGCACCCGAAGAGATAATCCCGTCGGGAAGTTCGTCTATTCCAAATCCCTTTAAGCTTTTAGTCGAGAATGTATCTAAAATCAATTTGCTTGCAAATTCATAATCGAAAAACCAATCTTCGAGCTTTGTAATCGAAGGCTTAAAGCTCAATTTGTTCAATGTTTCAAGGAAGAAAGCCATCTGCACTTTTGCAACAATTATTTCCGATGGCACAATCCCTTCGAGCAAGTCCACAAGTTGCGAAAATGCAATTTCGGTTGTGAAAAAATCGCCCGTCGAAACATCTATTGCCGCAAAGCCAATTGTGTTGTTTCGCTTTTTATCTTGCGATAGATAAATCGAAGCAACATAATTGTTCTTTCCCGCATCCAGAACTTTTTCGTAAAGAGCAACACCCGGGGTAACTACTTCGACAACGTCGCGTTTGACAATTCCGCGGGCAAGTTTTGGGTCTTCGAGTTGCTCGCATACAGCTACACGATAACCCGCACGAACAAGCTTCGGCAAATAATTGTCCAGTTGGTGGTAAGGAAATCCCGCCAGTGGCATATCGGCTCCCGCTCCGTTGTTCCGCTTGGTGAGTGCAATACCGCATACTTTTGCAGTTATTTGGGCATCTTCGTTGAACGTTTCGTAAAAATCACCCAACCGAAATAGTAAAATAGAATCGGGATATCGCTCTTTTATCTGATTATATTGCCGCATCAGCGGGGTTTGCTTTTCTTTCATATCTTGATTTTTATATTTACTTATACAAAATTATTATAAATCTATCACATATAAAATTCATTTTATTAATGCTTCAATCATCAAAAGTTGATTGTATTTTGAGAACAATCGTATAAATTGTATTTTATACTTTTTTCTACATCTATATTTTTGTTAATTTTGAGTTTATTTGTTGGAGTAAATTTAGATAATTATGGCAATCAGAATTTTTGTTACGGGTGGAACTTTCGACAAAGAATACAACGAGCTCAATGGAACTCTGTTTTTCAAAGATACTCATATAAACGAAATGCTGAAATTAGGGCGTGCCCGCGTTCCAATTGAAGTTAGAACTTTGATGATGATGGATAGCATCGATATGACCGATGCCGACCGCGAATTAATTGCCTTGAACTGCCAAAAAACCGAAGAGAATAAAATAATTATCACGCACGGCACCGATACAATGGTCGAAACTGCTCGCGTTATTGCCCAGAAGGTGAAGGATAAAACAATTGTTCTCACGGGTGCAATGATACCATATAAATTCGGAAGTTCCGACGGACTTTTCAATTTAGGCAGTGCTATTGCCTTTGTCCAGACACTTCCGCCAGGCGTCTATATCGCTATGAACGGTCGCTATTTTAATTGGGACAACTGCCAGAAAAACCGCGACAAAGGGGAATTCGAGGAAATCACTCCAAAGCAGAAATTTTAATTTCTTTGCTTGTTTCGAAAATGAAGTGGGTCGCCCCATACTCCATAAGCAATTGAGCGACCTACTGAGGCTATTCTCATTTGCATACAACTGTGGCATTCTGCCGCAAACTCCGAAACGCACGGCTTGTCCTCGTAAAGCATATAGTTTTTGCGGTATTCAGTTGGGGTTATCTGTGGCATAATTACATTTGCACCGTAGCGAAGCCCTTCCTCGCGTCCCGTTGGGTGAATAGTTTGCAGCGCTGTCGTCGAAGCAATATTCACATCTTTTAGAAGAATTCGGCATATCGCAATCATTTTGAGCGATAAATTGAAACGCCATTGCTTAATTTCCTCAGTTGTCTCGTATTGCTTGCCCATCGGGGTGTCGTTGTGCGGAAGGTAAGGTCCCATTCCAATCATATCCACATCCATATTCCGGAAGAAAAGCACATCGTCTGCTAAATCATCAAGGGTTTGCCCGGGGAGCCCAATCATAACACCGGTGCCAACCTGAAATCCAACTTGTTTCAGTGCGTTTAGTGCTTCAATGCGTGCCTCTAATCGCTGCTCTTGTGGATGTATCTTTGAAAATAAATCGGGGTTGGTTGTTTCTATTCTCAAAAGGTATCTATGAGCACCCGCTTCGAAAAATTTTCTGTATGTTTCCTCGGTTTGTTCGCCAACGCAAAGAGTAATTCCAAGGCCTTCGGGGTATTTCTCGCTTCGGGTTGCTTCCTTTATTCCTTTGATACAACTAATTACATAATCAATGAATTGATTATCGCGTCGGTCGCCCGATTGCAGAACAACAGAGCCATAATCAAATTCTGCTGCTAATTTTGCCGCCTCTATTACTTGCTCGACCGATAAAATGTAGCGTTCCGTATTGCTATTGCTTCGTCTAATCCCACAATAATAGCAATCATTAACGCAATAGTTCGAAAATTCAATAAGCCCGCGAAGATATACCTTATCGCCGACATTTTCGAGCATCGTTTCGTATGCTTTGCGGCGAAGTATTTCAACTTCTTCGGGACTTTCAGCAGACAGCAATTGAGCAATATCATCCCGCGAAAGTGTATCTTTCGATAAAATTTCTTCAATTGACATAATAGCCCTTTTTAAAAATACAAATCGCGTTCGCCCTGCTCAATTCTTTGCAAATAATGTAAGCTGACGAACGTGCTCATCAGGAATTTGCATAATTTCGCGCTCGATAAGTTCCTCACCAAGTTTGCGAGTTTCATCGTCAGCGTAATCAACCAAATATTCTTTTAACGTGGTAAGTCCATTAGGTTGGCAATATAGTTTTATTAGTCCCGGCTTTGCCTGGTCCATAAAGTCCTCGCCAACTCGTCCCGAGCGGTAGCAAGCAGTGCAAAACGATGGAATATAACCGTGGCGAATAACATCGGCAATAACTTCTCCTGAACTGCGGCAATCATTAAGCACAAATTGCCCTTCTTCGTATTCGCTCGATGCTGAAAATGCTTGTTTATACCCGCCGGGCACTGTTCGCGAACCTGCACTAATTTGCGAAATGCCTAAATCAAACAGCTCGCTTCGCAGCTGAGCTGGTTCGCGTGTGGATAATATCATCCCCGTGTATGGCACCGACAGACGCAATGCTGCAACAACTTTTTTCAGTTCAAGGTCCGAAACCGGATAAGGTATATTGTTCGAAACGGGTGCGTTCTTTGCGGGTTTTATGCGTGGGATTGAAATTGTGTGCGGTCCTACTCCATAGTATTTATCCAGATAACGCGAATGTTCAATTAATGAAAGCACCTCGAAACGATAATCGAACAGCCCGAACAATACGCCAATCCCAACATCGTGCATACCGTTTGCAAGTGCACGGTCCATTACATACAAACGCCATTCGTAATCGGCTTTCTTGCCCGATGGGTGCATCTTTTTGTATGTTTCGCGGTGATAAGTCTCCTGAAATACCGTATAAGTGCCAATCGGAATTAAACTGAAACGCCGAAATTCTTCTTCCGATAATGGTGCTATTTCAACATTTATTCTTCTGATAGACGAACCCTTCGAATCGCGAACACTATAAACAGCTTCTATCGCTTCGATGAACTTGTCAAGCGAACTTTCTTTGTGGTTTTCGCCCATCAGCATTAATATTCGCTTGTGCCCCTGCTCTAATATTCCCAGTGTTTCTTCTTTGATTTGCTCAATTGTGAGTGCGTGGCGTGTAATCTCTTTATTATCCGCTCGGAAACCGCAATAAAGACAGTTATTCGCACAAAAGTTGGAAGTATAAAGCGGAGCAAACAAGACTAAACGCCGTCCGTATATTTCTTCCTTCACTTTGTAGGCAGTGTGGAACATCTTTTCGAGTTGTTCGGGGTCGTCGATATTTAGCAACGCTGCTGTTTCTTCGAGGTCAATCCCATTGAGCTCCAACGCTTTCGACAATATTTCATCTATCTGAACTTTGTCCGGCTTGCGGGTATTCTCTAAAATGCCAAATAACTTCTTTTCGTCAATTATTTCTCTTTTCATTAATATTAATTTTTTGTTAGTATTCAATAAACATATTTTAAGACGTAAAAAATTACTTTGAATTTTAAGTTTGTAAGTTTATTTTGAAATATATTCTAATACAATTTGGAATAATACTATGGCGTTCAGTTTTATAGAGCAAGATATTGAGACAATTTCAAGCATTCTGGGTCAGAAACCCGAAGCATTCGAAAATTCCTGGACCTGGAACCTTCGAAATGACGCTTCGGACAAACCGATGATTATCAATCTCTACAATTCTATAAATTTTGATGGAGACAAGGAAGGTTCAATTGTTTCTGTTCAAACTCGCCACGGTTATTATGAATTGCACAATTTAACGGGATTTTTAGTATTCGAACCCGACGAAATCATTTTTATATGCTCGAAAAAGAAAACTCTTTCCTGCTTGATTGTTGGCAAAGGAAACACCTGCTCGTTCTATGCAAACATCCATAAGAAAATGTTGCATCGCGACCCATCCGAGCTCGACCCCGCAGTTTTGCTTGCTTCAATGCAACTTTCGCTTATCGAAAATAAACTTTAACTATTTTGGCACTTTTTTCGTCTTTTTTAATATGTATAAAATTGATTTTACAAATACAACAAATCATAAACGCCTTCAATACAAAAAAATCAGGAAGGCAGTGGAGAACGTTCTACGGGGCGAAAAAATTAATGAGGCGGAAATTTCTATAGTTTTTATGAATAATGACGATATTAGGGATATTAATAATCGTTATTTGAAACACGATTGGGAAACTGACGTAATTTCCTTCCCGCTTGATGAAAATCCGCTTATGGGCGAAATCTACATTGGGTTGGAAGTTGCTTGCGAGCAAGCGAAAGAGTATAAAGTTAGCCTTACAAATGAACTTTCGCGGCTTGCTATTCACGGCGTTTTGCATATTATTGGCTACGATGATGCTACTGATATAGACCGAGAAAATATGACAAAGCTCGAAAACAAATATTTGGAGGGGGCACACAAGTGAGTGAAAGAATCTTGCAAATTATTGTTTTAGTGGTGAAAGAACTTCACACTAATGATAAACTGACCGAATCTCACATCAAAAGCTTGCACAAGCTTGGATATACCGATGTAGAGATTTCTACTGCTTTGAGCTGGCTGGTTGACCGCGAAATCGCTGCAACCGACGAAGAAACTCACTCCTTCCGTATGCTTAACGAAATGGAAAAGGACTTATTCACACCCGAGGCTCTTGGCGATTTGCTCCAATACCAGGCTCTTGGTCTTATCTCCAACGACCAGATTGATTTTATTATAGACCGTATCCTTACAAGCGAATTCGATACTAAAATCGATAGAAACGTCCTCGGTTATATTGTAATGGCTCTTGTATTCAAATCCCCCTGGGAAAATATCTTACCATCGAAAATTCTGCTGGGCGGCAACGAAACAATTCATTGACGAAGGTGCGTTTGGAGGGTAAAATTAGAAGGGGCTGCCCAAGTCAAGGCAGCCCCTTTCCTTCTATTTCCCTTCTTCCTACGCCATCAGTGAGCATATTGCTGCAACTGTTACCATATCATCTACTGAACAACCACGCGACAAATCACAATATGGCTTTGCCAAACCTTGAACAACTGGACCCACAGCTTCGGCTCCGGCAAGTCTTTGAACTAACTTATAACCTATATTGCCTGCATTTAAGTCCGGGAAAACAAGCACATTCGCTGTCCCTGCCACTGCAGAACCTGGACTTTTGCGTTTGCCAATTTCAGGTACAATTGCTGCATCGAGCTGCAATTCGCCATCAGATGGAATATCCGGTGCTTTCTCTTGCATAATTTTTGCTGCCGTGCGCACTTTATCCACAAGTGGATGTTCGGCACTTCCCTTTGTCGAGAACGAAAGGAATGCCACACGCGGTTCTTCGCCCGTAATTGCCTTATAGTTCTTTGCTGAACTTATTGCAATATCGGCAAGTTGCTCAGCAGTTGGGTCAGGATTTACCGCACAATCAGCAAAGCAATACATTTTGTCGGGGAACGCCATAATAAAGAAACTGCTAACAATCGAAATCCCTGCTGCCACTCCAACTGTATATATTGCAGCTTTGAGCACTGCACCCGTCGATGACACATTTCCACCAACAGTTACCTGCACTCTGTTTGTTTCGAGCAATAAGCCCGCGAAATACAGCGGGTCCGCAACTGTTTGGCGAGCCTGTTCAAGCGTCATTCCTTTTGCTTTGCGTTTCTCGTACAAGATAGCGGCAAATTCATCGATAAGTTCGCTTTTTGCAGGGTCGGTGATTTGCACACCTTCGAGCGAAATGCCTTTTTCTTTTGCTAATTCTATAATATTGCTTTCATTTCCTACAAGCACGGGACGTGCAATTTTTTCGTCCAGCAAGTAGCGACTTGCACGTAAAGTGCGTTCGTCTTCCGCATCAGGGAACGCAACCAGTGCATTTACTGCTTTTGCTTTATTTCTTGTCGTTTCGATAAATGGAATTTGAGACACAGCAAACAATCCTTATTATTATTAAAATTATTATGGCAATGGAGCATTCAACACAACACGGCAAGTGTCTCTTGCAATTACCAACTCTTCGTTTGTTGGAATAACAAATACTTGCAATTTGCTATCCGGGGTGGAAACGACACCTTCTTTGCCGCGTATCATCTTATTGTTCAGCTTTTTGTCAATTTTCACGCCTAAAAATTCTAAATGCTCGCAGACTTTTGCACGAACATCAGGTGCGTTCTCGCCAATTCCCGCAGAGAAGCAAATTGCATCAGCGCCGTTCATCGCTGTCAGATACGCCCCGACATACTTCACTATTCGAGCGCAAAACATATCAATTGCTAGCTGAGCGCGTCTATCCTGATGCTCTGCGATTTCTACTACAAGGTCGCGCATATCATTAGTAAGCCCGGAAATACCCAGCAGTCCAGACCTCTTATTCAGCATATTGAATATTTCATCAATCGAGGAACCTTCTTTATGGTGCAGGAAATCAATTATAGTTGGGTCGATGTCGCCGCAGCGAGTTCCCATCATCAATCCTTCGAGCGGAGTAAATCCCATCGACGTGTCGATAGATTTGCCGTGTTTGATTGCACAGGCAGACGAACCATTCCCCAGATGCAAAGTGATAATGTTTGTGTCTTCCTTTGTTTTACCTGTCAGCACACGATAGCGATATGCGATATATCTATGGGAAGTCCCGTGAAATCCATATTTACGAATTTTATAACGGCGATAATATTGATAGGGTATTGCATAAAGGTATGAAGTTTCGGGCATTGTCGAATGAAATGCTGTGTCGAAAATTGCCACCTGCGGAACACTCGGACCGAACACTTCTCTTGCAGCATAAATACCTTTCAGATTGGCAGGATTGTGCAACGGTGCAAGCTCAATATTGTCCTCCATCTTTGCAATCACATCGTTGTCTATGCGCACCGAACTTTTGAATTCTTCGCCGCCGTGCACAGTGCGGTGCCCAATTGCGTGAATATCTTCGAGCGAGTTAATACCAGGTATTCCTGTTTCGGGGTTTGTTACCCATTTGATAATATGCTGAATTGCGGCTTTATGGTCGCGAATAGCTGCCGTTGTTTTAATTGTCGATTTTCCCTCTACTTTCAGGGAAATCAGTGCTTCCGAACCAATCCTTTCTATAAGCCCGCGTGCAAGTTCACGGTCTTCGTTTTTCTCGATTTTTTCCAAATCGGTATCGATAATTTGAAATTTTAATGAGGAACTACCGCAGTTGAGAACTAAAATATTCATAACTTTTCCTATTAATAAAATTATACCAAAAAATTAAGTAAGTAATACAAAAATAAAAGAAATTTTGATTATTTGTTTTGATTTTTCTCGATTTATGAAAATTTTGTTTCTTTTTTGCTTTGCAATGACTAATCTATGAAATAATATTTATCGTTTTTAAGGTAGCACAGACATTCCTGTCTGTGAGCTTGCAAATAATAATTTCTTTGACTTCTCTGTTAAAAAGAAATATATTTTTCTAAATGCGATAGCCTAAAAAATAGCTTTTCTTAACCTTCCGAAGGTTTTCAAATAAGTTTTCTAAACACAAATACATTTGGCTATTAATTCCACTACAATTTGAAACTACAATATTATCAATTGATTTTCGTTTCAACTAAAAACAATATTAGTTTAAATTTAAAGGTTCGGTCTATGCTTAAATACTTAATTTTACTCCTCGCTTTTGCTTTTGCTAATATTAATTGTAGTTCTCAATCAAATGGAGGAAATATGGGTTCGATATATGACTTTTCGGTTAATACTATCGATGGCAAGGAAAAATCGCTTGCCGATTATAAAGGAAAAGTTCTTCTCGTCGTAAATGTTGCAAGCAAGTGCGGCTTTACACCACAATACAAAGGTTTGGAAGAACTTTATCGCAAATATAAAGATGCTGGCTTCGAAGTGCTTGCTTTCCCGTGCAACCAGTTTGGTGGGCAAGAACCAGGCACAAACGAGGAAATCGCATCCTTCTGCTCCACAAACTATGGCGTAACTTTCCAGTTGTTCGACAAAATTGACGTCAATGGCGAAAATGCACACCCACTCTATAAGTTTTTGAAAGCTAATGCCAAAGGTTTCATAAACGACGATATCAAATGGAATTTCACTAAGTTCCTGGTAAATCAAAACGGTGAAGTTGTCGATAGATTTGCTCCGCAGACCACTCCCGAAAGCATCGAAAAACATATTGCTGAACTATTGAAAAAATAACTTTCCCTAACCTTCGGAAGGTTCCAAACCTTCCGAAGGTTTCCCGAAGGTTTCCGTAATAGCACCGAGCCGCAGCCTAATTCGAACGAACGCCTTCAATTCTCGGCAGAAGTCGCAATTTGTTCGTAAATTTCCGCAATTGCTCAATATCTTTCACTTGAATTTTCGCAGAAAGTGCTGTTCCTTTCTTACCAAGTTGCACCATTTCGGTGTTTAGCACAATAATCGAGGCATTTGCCGCTTCATTTACAAACGTAGCCAACAGGTGCGAATAATCCGAACCAAATATCTTCAGCTGAACAGTTTGCAACGAAACGTCGTCGCACCATTCTGCTTTTTTGAGATTTGCGGCATCTGCAATATTTTTTACGTATGGGCATTCTGCACGATGCACCTTGATTTCGCTCTTTTTCGTAACATAAGCCACAATTGGTTCGCCCTTGATTGGATAGCAGCATTTTGCTAATTTGGTTTCGATATCGCTCAATCCTTCTACTTTTACCTGTGGGCGCAGTTTCTTAAGTTTAATGTCGTGTTCGGAAAGTTTTTTCTGTTCTTTCTGCTTTTCGAAAGCTTTGGGATATACTTTTTTCAGCAAATTGAGCGAACATTTTGTATTTCCATTGCCGAGCGAAAGAAAGAAATCCTCGGGCGACGAAAAATCCAGCTGTTCAATGCTATGGCGGAAGGTTGCGTCGTCGTCGAAACCTCGTATTTTGGATTTATATTGTTTTTTCAGTTGTTCCCACGCTTTTTTCCCATCTGCGATTAATAATTCGCGTTCGTTCTGCTTGAACCATTTCAATATTTTCGAGCGGCTGCGGGTTGATTTGACAATTTCGAGCCAATCGCGCGATGGTTTGCTATTGTTTGATGTGATGATATCGACAACATCTCCACTGTGTAACTCTGTTTTCAATTTAGCAAATTTGCCGTTTATTCTTGCACCAATTGCTTTATAGCCAACATCTGTATGCACTGCAAATGCAAAATCTAACGCAGTTGCCCCTTCAACAAGCGATATGACGTTCCCTTTTGGCGTCAGAACGTGTATATAGTCGCTTTTCATCTCTGATTTGAGCATCTCGAATAGTTCCACAGGATTTTCGAAATACTCATCGTTTTCGAGAAAATCTTTCAGTTTTTTAACCCATAAATCGTTCTTTCCTGTGGTGCGTTCTTTGTAAGCCCAGTGAGCAGCCCCGCCGTATTCCGCTTCAATATCCATCTGGTGAGTGCGGATTTGTATTTCAAATTTGTCCCCGCTTGTTGTGTGAACAGTTGTTTGTATTGAACGGTAACCGTTTGGCTTTGGATAGGTTATCCAATCGCGAAAACGTTTTTCGATAGGTATCCATTTGCTATGAACAATGCCAAGAGTAACATAGCAGTGTTCTTCTGTATCGGTGATTACACGCAACGCCATCAAGTCGTAAATTCCATCAAGAGTTGTATTCTGATTTTTCAGTTTTCTATAAATACTATACGGTCTTTTCACCCGATATTTAATTTCAGCAGGGATTGAATGCTTTTTTAGTTCTTCGGAAACGTTGTAGCTCATTGTTTTTAATTTTCGTTCGAGCGTTTCGCGGCGTGTTTCGATTGCACGGTGAATTTTGCGGTATTCGTCGGGTTCGAGTATTTTGAAAGATATATCTTCGAGCGGCTGATAGAGCTTGCTTATTCCAAGTCGATGGGCAATCGGCGAATACAAATACAAGCACTCTTCGGCGAGTGGCACAATTACCGAACTATTGACGGTCGCAGCATATTTCAACGTTACAAGTCGCTCTATTACTTTCAGAATAATCAGCCGCAAATCATCAGTGATTTCGATAAATACTTTTCTCAGGTCTGATATTCGTTTTTGCGTTTCGGGAATTGTAACCTTGCTTATTCTATTGAAAAGCTCGATATTTTTAATCAGTTCGTCGCCAAATTCTGATTGCAGTGCGGCAACTAATTCCTTTTTGCTCAAATCAATATTCATAAATGCAGAAAGTGGCAAAATATCGTTGCCAAGCTTGAATTTCTGAGCTTCTTGTATTATCTCATTTGCAAAAAGCTTTTCTTGTTCGTGCGTATACGCTTTTTCAATCAATTGATTAATTCGTTCAAGAATTTCCATTTTTCTATTATTGATATTCGTTGATTATTGACAATCTAACAAATAATTGTATAATAAAGAAGAATGTATAAAAAAGTAAAATATTGCATTACAAAAAATTTTCTTTTCTTAACCTTCGGAAGCTTCCAAACCTTCCGAAGGTTTCCCGAGGTTATCCCAAAAGAATAAGCGAAAAAAACAAAAAGGTAGCACAGACATTCCTGTCTGTGAACGTGCTAATCCAATTTTCTATTACTGTCTATGGATATGAAAGATATTTTTTGAATGCGGTTGTCAAAAAATCAGCTTTTCTTAACCTTCCGAAGGTTTCAAACCTTCGGAAGGTTTCCAAAGGTTTTTCCATAAGAATAAGCGAAAAAACAAATAGTAGCACAGACATTCCTGTCTGTGAGCTTTTTTCTATTACTGTCTATGGATATGAAAGATATTTTTTGAAAGCGATTATCTAAAAATTATCTTTTCTTAACCTTCGGAAGGTTTCAAACCTTCGGAAGGTTTCCACCAGTTCATCTAAAATAAAAAACTTCCGAAGGTTTTTCTTACCTTCGGAAGCTTATCAGTTTCTTAATATTTGCAATAATATTATTTTACTACAACCATTCTTTCAGTTGCGATGCCGCGAGCAGATTTCAGAGTAACAAAATAGAAGCCTGCGGGCAAGTTCGCAGCATTGAACTGAACGTTCTGCAAGCTACCTGTTGCATTTCCTTCAAATAGGTTTGCAACTTCATTGCCCAATGCGTCTGTGATAGTTAATCTTAGGTTTTCTGCACTGTTGCCAACGAACCTGATTTCAGTTGTTCCATTGACGGGGTTTGGTGTAACTGGCATAACGCCAAATCCACGCAGGACAACATCATCAACTGATGCGTAAATTTTGCGTGTTACAGTTACGTATGCAATATTCGATTTTACTTCGCCGCAGTCGTTCTTGATAATGCAGTAGTATTCGCCCATATCTGATGAGTTTGCATCATCTTTTATGTAAATATTTGACGTTGCACCTGCTATTGGGCTATCGTCCTTATACCATTGATATTGCAGTGGCAACGAACTTTTTGCAACAACTTCGATTTCAAGCTCTTCGCCTTGTTTCACTATAACATTGTCTGCGGGTTGAACAGTGATTTCAGGAACTGTTGCAACATCCAATGTTGCACTATTGCTCCAAAGTTTCACGCCATAGCCTTCCACTGTTGCCATCAAGCGGTATTTGCCTGCATCGTTCAGATTTACATCCGTAATTGTAAGTTCTTCTGTGTTTGCACCCGAAATACGTGAATTATCTACAAGTGGTGTGTTTTCGAAATACCATTGATAAGAAATTGTTGCTGGAAGTGCGGTTTCTGCTTTCGCTTTGAATGTAACTTCGTTGTCTGTGCAAGCTTGAATATCAACGGGTTGTTCTGTGAATAATACGTCAGCTATCCTTACATATACTTTTTTCGAAGAAACTGCTGTATTTGGACATTTTCCTGTAAATGTTACGTAGTATTCGTCGCTTTCCATTGTTGGCTGAACGTTTGATAATCTCAACATATTCGAACGAGCACCCGCAATGTGCTTGCCGTCATCTACAAGCGGTGTATTACCACGATACCATTGAATTTCCACATCTTTTGCGGGGCGTGTTCCGTTCGGACCAATAATGTGTGCTTCTGCATATAGCGTTACTTCGCCACCTTTTAATGTGTATTGCGAAACGGGTTGTGTTGTAACAGTTGCAGGTGTAACTACATATATTTCGATAGGTTCAGTTATCAATTCCGGACATACTGGTTTGCCTACCACAAGGCAAGTGTAAGTGCCCGATGTTTCGTATTTAACAGAGTTTAATGCAAGTGTGCTGCTTGTTGCACCTTTAATAGCCTTTCCGTCCTTCATCCATTGATATTTCAAATCGGAACCGCTAACATCAACCGATAATGTGTAATTTTCACCTTCGCACAATGCAGTCGATGGCGAACCACCCGATTGTAGTGGCGTATCCCAAATATAGTTATTGTTAGAAACATCGAAAATATACGGATGCTCAACACTAATTAATCTAAATGCAAGCTGTTTCTCGGAATATGTGCCTCTTGGAATATTCCATTCAAAATGCCCTTTGCGTGCATCGACATTTGCAAATACAGTTGTATAGTTAACTCCGCCATCTTCTGAAACTTGAATGTTGAGTTTATCAACACCATTCGAGTTCCAGATAATGTGATAAGTTTCGTGGTTGCAAAGTTCTTCATTGTCGTATGGCATAATTAGGTCAAGTTGTGGAGTGCCGAACAGTATTGGATTTAACCTTCCGCCATTTGCGTTTCTTGTGTCTACTGTTGCCCAGACGCCGTCGTCGTCTGTCCAGGTGCGTAGTTCATTGCCCATCCAGTCGAAATTCTTTAACTTACGGACACCGTTTGCTAAATTATTCGGTATATAGGTAGCCCAGGCGCTATTTGTTTCTTCGTAATCAGCAAACCACCAGGGTGTTTGTGGTGGATAGCCCGGAGTTATAATTCTTGCACCAATACTTTGAACTATTCCCACTGATACTGGTGCATCGTTCTCGTCGTAGAGAACGACAAATGAGTTCGGTTCAAGCCAGCTTGTCGGGTCGTATATACCAGTTACAAGCGATTGTTCAGAACCGAAATCTCTTGATTGTGAAGTCTTTGTCGATTTGAAGCGTTTCAAAAATCTTCCATCTTCAAATGCCATTCCGAACAACCAATATATATTATTCTGATTATTGAATGCCGCATTGCCAGTTGGAACTATGTTTATCCATATTTTTCTTGATGTTTCGTTTGGTCCTGTTGTGAAATATGAATATGCTTCATTATCAACAAACGAACGCAAACTGTTGTAAATGTAAGTTCCTGCATCAGCATTGAAATGAATATTGTTCCCTGCTCCATTATTATTTGCAGGCACAATATCATAATTCGGGTCGTTAGTTGTACCCGTCAAATACCTGTAAGTTGTATTTGGAAGCAAATTGTCTACCTGCACCAACGCAAAAGCTGGCATACGAGGACCGTATGGGTCAGTTCCAAGCGTTCCAACACCTTTGATATAGTCGGGAATAATAATTTCTGTAAATGTAATATCATCAGCTACCGCGACATTTTCCACAATCGGCTCTAAAAAGCCAGGTGAAGTAATTGTCAAAGTATAATTTCCCGCAGCATCAAATGAAATATCGTCGAATGTTGCTACTCCATTGAAAAATGCTTTGCTTGTTGTCCCCGTTATGTTTCCTGTTCCACTGGCAGTAATTGTAACAGTAGGACCATTGTAATCAACAAATGTTTCGCCATTTGCCTTTATTGCACGAACAGTGAAAGTAGCGAGCGGGAAATTCTTGTGAGTTTTTCCTACAAAATTATCAATTGCAAGACCCGCAGGACCTTCTACAAAACTAACATTAACACTTGCAGAAGCCAATCCCGTAGAAGTGAATGTTAATGTAATTGAGTTTGTATCTAAATAACGCAAATTTGTAAATTCAACAGCGTAAGTCCCAGCAGTAATTGTCTTTGTTTGCTCTGGTATAACTAAATTTGTAACTGCTTGAAGAGAAACATCAGTATTGTTAGTTACAAATTTTGGAATATTATTGTCATCAGTAGTAACGACTCGAACGCTAAATGGGAAGTTTGAACTTGGAACATTTGGAGTGACTTTTTGAACAAGCAATTTTGTCGGAGTACCAATAGATGAATGGCTTGTAACAAAAATATCATCAACGCTCATTTCTGGGCGGCCACCAGAACCGCTCACATAATAATATTTCCAGCGTAAATACACAACTGGCTGATTTTCTACTTCTTCTGGAAGCAAAATATTATTGAACGAAACTATTTCGTTCAGCGGAGTTGTTGATAAATACTCAACGGGGTTTCCGTTTTCGTCCATTACGTCTTTGAATACACCATCTCCAATCCGATATTGCAATCTGATACCATAAATGCGAGCATTTGTAGCAAGAACAGCGCCTTTCCACGACACTCTTATAGTATTTCGGTTTGTTGTGTTCAATGCAAGGACAGCTGCACCTAATTTCACAGTTACAGATGTGTTGACAAAACTAAATCCTGCTGTGCCTTTTCCGTTGATACGCGTCCCACTTGTTAAATTGTAAGCGCCAGTATAATTGCCGGTCATTTCGTATGCTAAATCGGGGTCTGTTCCCGTGCTGGGCACAGTTGCATTGTGGAAAATCATATTTGGTGGATATGTCCCGGCTGCATTGGTTGCTGCCCATTCTGTTAGTGAATAGTCGCCACTCGATAAATCGAATGGGGTTGGGTAAGTAGGCTGAGCAAAAAGCGAACTACCCGAAATTAACAAAAACACAAATAGAAAAGAGAGTGTTTTTTTGAACATAACTTAATTCTCCTTTTATGGATAGAACAGAAACTTTAAAAATTTTTAGACGTTTAATTTAAAGAAAATTTTGCAGTTTTTTGTTAATTATTTGTTAATATTTTATTTATGTCGTATTCAGTAATATCTAATATTTAGTGTCAAAAAATTGTCCGAAAAAATTGTAATTTTTTCCATTTTTTTAGATATCCAATTACTGGATATCTAAATAATTATTTCTTTTTAATAATACAAGCCTTTGTGTATTTTTGTATAAAAATAATTATCGAGCAAAATATGAAAAAGATAGTTTTATTATCAATTCTTTTCTGCGTCTTTAATCTTAAAGCACAGATTACACAAGAATATATCCTCTCTAAATATGAAAGCAAAGTCGATAGCCTAATTAAAATGATAATGGCAGACGATGCATTTTACGAACGCCTGGGATATTTGTGCGATGTCTTTGGGCATAGGCTTAGCGGTTCGGAAAATCTGGAACGTGCCCTCGATTGGCTGTATTCAGAAATGAAAAAGGACGGTTTGCAAAATGTTGCAAAAGACAGCGTTTGGGTGCCTCATTGGGTTCGTAAGGACGAAAATTGCGAGCTCATTTTCCCGATGCAGAAAAGAATTCCCGTTATGGCTTATGGCGGCAGCATCTCAACTCCAAAAGAAGGAATTGAAGCCGATGTTTTGGTTGTAACAAGCTTCGAAGAACTCAAAGAAAAAGCAGAATTAGCAAAAGGGAAAATAGTTGTATATAACGTTCCGTTCGTTACTTACTCGCAGGCGGTGCCTTTTCGCTTTCGGGGTGCAATTAATGCAGCAGAAGTCGGTGCAGTAGCGAGCCTTGCTCGTTCAGTTACCCCACAGAATAATTCGTTGCACACAGGGATGATGATTTACAGCGATGATGTGGTCAAAATACCTCACGGAACGCTCACCTCCGAAGATGCTGATTTGCTCCTTAGATTGCAAAATCGTGGTATTACTCCTCGTTTGCGTCTAACATTGCTCAACGAAACTTTGCCCGATTTTCTTTCGTGGAACTTACGTGGCGAACTTGTTGGCAGCGAACTACCTGACGAATACATCGCACTTGGCGGGCATATTGATTCCTGGGATGTCGGCACCGGCGCTCACGATGACG
>JAKIZO010000001.1:322-65860 GCA_022707965.1 Bacteroidota bacterium | reverse complement strand
ACCTGGGCTGCGGTCAAGTATATCAAAGATGCTGGGCTTCGCCCACGCCGCACCCTTCGTGCTGTTATGTGGGCAAACGAAGAAAACGGTGTCCGTGGTGGAAAAGCATACCGCGACCAACATTCGCACCTGCATCATTCTCTTATGTTCGAGTTAGATGCCGGTTGCTTCCGCCCTTGGAGAATTGGCTTCTCGGGACCTGATACTATTTTCTCGATTGTCAAATTTTTTGAGCCTCTATTGCAAAAAATTGATAGCATTACTGTTGTTGTTGGTGGTGGGGGAGTTGATATCGACCCAATGGTTCGCACAGGTGTCCCGGCAATGAGTTTGTGGACTAATAGCGAAGGCAACTATTTCCGCTATCATCACTCCGAGTGGGACACTTTCGACAAAATTGTAGCCGAGGACTTTAAAAAATGTATTGCCACTATTGCTGTGGTAATGTATCTTTACGCCGATTTGCCTGTTGATTATTTGAGTTTCATCAGGCAGGCAACCCACTAATCGCTCTTTCTTTTGCTAAAATTTCATTGTATTTTGCAAGTAGCCAATCGCCTGCCGGGTGAATTCGCCTGATGGCTTCTTCGTCGGTGCGCCCCCAATGGTCTGCGGCACTAAGTTTGTATAAATCAACTATATTTATTCGCTTGCTAAGCCTTAATATTGCTGCATCGGAAACGTTTTCTCTATTCTTGTATAACTGTATTGGTTTTAGATGCTCCATTATGTATGAAGAAACGACGGGAAAAAAATCGCTTAATCCCAATTTTTTGAGAAATGAATTTGTCGGCGGCAATCCCATCAAATCGTGCAGAGGACTTTTAATTCTACCTTGCTTCATAATCGTTGTGTATGGTTTGCCAAAATCGTGGCATAAAGCACCTAACATAAATGCTAAAGCATCTTTCTCTGTTTCATAAGTGCTTCGCAATTCTGCTGCAACATCAATTACCATCAAAGTATGCGTCCAGACGCTTCCCTCGGGATGCCAACTGGCATCCTGACAGGTTACAATTAAATAATAAAGTTCGGGAAACCGATTCAATTTATTATTATTTTTTAAGTAATCGAAAAAATCCGATGGCTTTTCTGAATTAAGCAATAATCTTTTTAAATCATTAGTCAGCTCTTGCATCTTAATCAATATTAATTAAAATAAATTTCAACATTGAGAAAATATATTTTGCAATTAACATATTTTTTGTTAGATTTTTAAAAATTCGTTAATAAGTTGTTTAGTAATATTTGAAATATGTCGTATTTTACACTACAATATTTTAGACATTTTGAAAAATCTATAAATTTGGAGGGTATTTAGTATGTCAAAAGGCGGCGGAGCAGGGAAAGTATATTTCGTACTTTATCTTGCCGTTGTATTGGAACTTCTGATTATCATCGTTGAACGAGACGAAGCAGAAGAGCATCTCCACAAAAAACAACAAGAAACAATGAAAATTGTGGAAAGTATTCTTACTCAACTTCAATCCGGTGCCGGCACCGAAGGAATTAACACTCGTCCGCAGGACGAAATCACCATTACTCCTCCTGGCATCAATATGCGTGAAATGATTGGCTCGGACATCAAATCCTATCGTCGTTACAGTGTTGAAGTTGGTGTTACTGACGTAACCACGTCTCTGAAAAGACGCGAGGGTGAAACCGACAAAGAACACGTCGAACGTTTGCAGAAACTTGTCGAACTTGCTAATGTTGCTGAACTTCAATATCAAATCTTTTACAGCAGCAGTCAGGACCCGACAAGTGCTCCAATGTTCCAAACAGACGAATATATCAAGAAGAATAATATAGATTTTCTTAAAATGCAGCCGGGACAAAAATTCCCCGGTCCTAATGGTGAAGATTGGGAACTCCTTGCTGTTCGCCAGCTTAATTTAGATTCAAGGGCTACTTTCGATAGACTTGTTTTTGCTAATTTGAAATCAACTGCTGATATTTCCCCTGTTTATCCTAAAAGCAGCGAAGTTGTCATTGGTCCTTCGTATGCACCACCAAACTTATCTCAGGATAGCGTATTTTTCTATTCCGAAACCGAAACAAGAAAACTTGCTACTGCAAGCGGGCTAAATAAACGTTCATTTATAGTTAATTTCCAGCCACCAAGCAGAGCAGGTTGGTATAAATTGCGTTTCTCCTCTCGCACTAACCGTATTCTTGGTGTTCGTTCAGACCAGAGTGCTGCCGATATTAGCGACGATGCAACTGTCAATATCGGTACTGTTCAATTGACCGTTCGCGATCTGCGAAAAGTTCTCAAAGAACTTCAAAATAATCTCGAAAAATTCAGTCTTCCTGATGCTGATGAGTTCATCAAAACTCGCGATATTGATAAATTCAACGAAAAAATCCAGGCTGCTATCGAAGTTGCTATGTCTGACCGCGAAGCAACTGAACTAATTGGTAAAATTAGGCTGTTCAGCTACATTGCTCAATTGCTGGCACCTGGTATGTCCTCCAATTTCGACCAGAACCGTGGCAGCATCGAATTTAACGTTCGTGTAATTACTCCTAAACCGAACATTGCAGAACCTACTATCAATATGGCTTCTGCTATGTATTGCTTCGATGCAGTTAATCACGTCTTCGATATTTCAATTTCTCCTTATCAGCCTGGTCAGAACACTGTTACAGGTAATGTGCTTGATAAGAGTGGAAATGTTGTTTCAAGAATTTCTTTCAAAGCATTGGACGAAATTCCTGGTTCGGGTGTCTCAACACCACGTCAGGGTGAAAAACGTGATTATCGCGGTACCGTCGAAGCCAAACTTTCACCCGGAGAATACAAAATCGAAGTTGTTCATAATTTACAATCTCGCCGTGCTACTCAATCAGCTACTCTCGGAATATTTAGAACTGGTCTGACTGATGAAAGCGAACGTAAGATAGTAAATACTATCGATGCTTATGCTTATTATGGTGGTTCGCTTCTGCTTGATGTAATACCAGAATCAGGCAACAAAATTGCTGCTAACCAGTTCCGTATTTACGCATACTTTGATAAAGATATGCAAAAGCCACCAGTTGAAGGGCTTGCAATTACTCGTAATATGAATTTTGTCTATACTCCTGATAAAGATAATATCTCAATCCGTGTTACCTGGGTTCAGCCTGCTTCGGGTGTTGAAGTGGAACTCTTCCCAACTCGTACATTCGAAATCAAGCAAGAACCTGCTTCAATCAATACTCGCGATATGAGAGTTGAAGTTTCCGGACAACCACAAAGAATAAAGATTTCCATCAAAGGTATAAGAATTTCCAAACCTACTACGGGCGTCGAAGGTACTCTGGCTACTGTTCGTGCCGAAGCTAAAACTATTTCCGAAAAAACTGGTACTTTAAACGCTTACGAACTTGCTGCCGGTCCGGAAATCGAAGATGCGGGCGACGGTACTTATAACATTAACCTCGAAATGTCCGGCAATTTGCCACGCGGCGAAACAAAAATTAAAGGTACTTTAACAATTCCTGTTAATGTTGTGGCAATTAATCCGATAAATAATAAACAATCGCGTTCAAGTGCTCAAAGAGTTACTGTTAGCATCGATTATTCACCTGAACGTGGCGGTCCAAGACGTAGATAATTATTATATTCCTGGGCGGAGACTTCGATGCCTCCGCTCAGATAATTAAAAAATTATTATTGAAATTATGATTTTACAAGGGATATAAAATGATGAAGAAATTATCATCGGTATTAATTCTAAGTATACTTTTCGGGGTCGCTTTGAGCTTCCAGGCTAATGCTCAAATTGATGAATCTTTCCGCATCAAACTCGAAAGTATTTTAAACAAGTTCAAAAATTACAGATTTTCAACAATTTCTATCTACCGTATCAAAGATATTGGCGATATTCGCAAAGCTATTCGTGTCCAGGACGAAGCGCTTACCCGCACCGTTGCTGTTGCAGACGAAGCTTGCGTCAAAAATGCCGATAGAACTATCGTAGACTTCGTCCGCTCCCAGGTCGAAGCCGGTGCAAGCGATATTGCAATTAAGCAAGGAATGCTTGCACGTGGTTACGATATACCCGACGACATCGATTGTATTATCCAGAGCTTGCAATCGCAAGGTCAATCCATCGCAACTGTTCAGAACGTTTACGTTGTTACTACTCGTATGGAACGCGACCAGATTGTCCCCTCATCTATCATTGCAATGCTTGTTTCCTACGATAGCGAAGATGATATTGAAAAATCATTGCGTCAGGTGCCACCTCGCAATGTTTATACTAATCCTGAACTTTTTGCTTTTACCCTCGACGAAAATGAATACCGTGCATACAATATGTATGAACTTATTGTTACTGCTTTCCGTCAGGGTAACGTTGAAAATAAAACCCTCGAAGCTCAGGGCTTCGGCACTTTCAAAAAATTTGCTCCAAAAGTTTACGGAACTTCTCAATCGCTTGTTAAAAACGAATACGAAATTACTCCTTTCGACGTTCAAACATTTAAGAGAATTTCCGATGGACAACCTCTTGATTACGAACTTCGCAAAAATGAATTAATTTTAAGCTCCGATTTGATTAGCTGGCGCCACTACGAACAGCCTATGATTGTTTATTCCGACGGTTATGTCGATACTCTTTCCACTGTTACGAACCAGAGCCTACCTCAATACGGTGTCGAGCTAAAATACGGTATCGATGAAATAAACTATCCAAGCCTTTGGAGCGAAAGATTAACTCTATCGGCTATTTGGGAAAATGTGAAACTTGGTTTCATTTTGCCTACTTCCGGTTGGGCTTCCCTTTCGAAAGACTTCTACGATGTAGATAGAAAACTTACTTCCGGCAGTGTTGGTATCTCTGCATCAGGCGATTTCCCGATTAAAGTTATTCCTCAAAGTGGTATCTTTAATTTCTCATTTGGTTACATTTTCGGTGATGCAAACGAACCTGATTACAAAAATCGTAAAAAGAGCATAGATGATTATTCCGATATTGCTGCAATGCGAAATGCTTTATTCAACGACGAAGATTATATGATTAGATTTAACGCTTCATTGCACTATACATTTGGTATTGCTATCGATGACGACTACTGGCTGCGTTTTGGGCTCGGCGGAACAACCTATACTGCCGATAGATGGTACAACAAAGTTATCGAAGACGAAGAGAATGGAATTGTAAAAACTAAATATACTAAAAAGTCTTCTGATAATGTAACGGGCATTAGTGCTAAACTCGACTTTATGGCTAAAAATGCACGCACTCCTTATGGTGCTTCTATCCAGTATTTTGATGAATCAATCTTTGCGAATATCTGGCTGTCTGTTCCAATTGTTCGCAACCGCGTTGCCGTTCGCTTCGATGCTAAAGGCTATTCCGCTGCTATGAAGGGCAAACTTCGCGATTGGGAACTAAACAGTGTGTTTATGCCAACCGCAAGATTTATTTTTACTTTTTAATTAAGTAGATTAGTTAAATTAAATAGAAAGAATACTATGAAAAGATTTTTCTTGACAGTTATCTTAGCAATCGCAGCACTAAGTGTTGTCAATGCTCAAACAGGTAGAATTACTAATGAAAGGGAAATAATTGATTCCTTAACAACTATCGACCCCGAAATTATTAAATATTTCCCTCGCTGGAAGGTGTGCGAACCCGACCTTCAAATTCAAATTTATCAAACATTCCTCTTTATGGGGTTCAGCAAAAGCGACCTCAATGAGCAAAATATTGAAATCCTCGCCGCTCCTCGCGAAGATGAACGCGACCCTTATGAACTGCTTATGATTACTTGTGGCAAAGCCTCGATGAATGCAGTTCAAATCGAATACTATATGGGCGATAAACTTGTTCGCTTCCTTACAGGTGAATATGTTTATCAGGGAAAAGATAGAGGATTTCCAGCAGACGTCGCTCGCAGAGACTATTGCTATACAGAAGTTCCTATTGAATATCCTTTGCAAGCTTCCCAAGCTGAGGTTATTCTTGATTATATAAAGCAACCAACAAACGTCAAGCAAGCTTTCACTGTTTCGCTTTTCGAGCAATCTCTTAAAGTTGGTGCAACGGGATTTTGGCTCCGCTCGATAGTTGGCTCCGACCACGTAGGTTACCCATTCTGGTCTGCTGGCGAATCCAAAATTATTCTCCAAAGACCTCTATATGTTAATAGCGATTATTCTACACGCCAGGGAATTCCTTACTTGATTAATGCTTATTTAGGCGGTGGATATCGTATGACTTCCGGGCTCGGCGACAACGACCTATTCTCGTGGGTTCCTGAACGTGTATTAAATGCAGCCCCCGGCGGAAAATTAATTGCAGGCTTTGATTTCCATATGCCTTTCCACCCTGCATTAGGCGTTGCCTTCACCGCTGAAATTCCTCTCGAACAGCTCACTACTTATGGCATTGATAGAACAACCTACGGCACCTACGTCCCAGCTCATTTCGACCAAATCCAATTTAAGGAAGGTGATGTGCGTGCTGATATTTCTACTATTGCAGCTGTCGCTCCTGTTATTCGCTCTACCGGTTATGCAACTGTTTTCTATAACTGGTGGCTCGACAAATCTAATCCTGAAAACTTCTTCCGTTTCGACCTCGGTATTAATTACTCGGAAGTTCGCGAAACTGCTCTTTATCATTACCCGAACACAACAAACGGACTGAACTACGAAATTACTGTCGAAAATGTTACGGGACTTAAAACATACAAACCAAAAGAATTTGCTGATTGGATGTTTGCAAAAGTTGAATACCGCAATCAGGCAATTTTCCCATTCGGTGCAAGCATTCAATACTCTAATCAGATTATGTTAGGACGCATCTGGTTGCCACTGTTTAGCAACTGGTTCTATCTCGAAGCAAAATATTCTACTCCGTTGCGTACCGAGCGTCCTTATGAAATCAAAAACTTCTTTATGATTTCACCTTTATTGAGAATTACAATATAATTCTGTGTATTTCTATAATTGCCCCACTGTTTCTATTCAGTTGGGGCAATTTTTTATGTATAAATAAAATAAAGAATTAAAATGATTATCAGAAAATCAGTTTTTAGTTTGTTCGTATTTTTTTTCGTTTCATCGCTTTTTTCTCAAGATAAGTTCAATCGCATCGAAATTTTGCAGGAAACAAAAGTAGAATCGGCTCGGAAAGAAATTGAAATTTCCATCCGAAACGTGGATATTTCCAAATTCCCTGAAATGCGTATTATAATAGAAGCTTATAATAAACTCGGCGAACCTGTTGATACTCTTACATCCGATAACCTATTCGTTTTCGAAAAAGGCGTCCCAAAAAAAGTCACCAAAGTCGAAAAAATCCCTGTCGTTGACAATGTTTTGGTCGATTTTATTTTTGCCATTGATATTACGGGTTCGATGCAAACATATATTAATCAAGTAAAAGACAATATTGCTGATTTTACAACTAATCTGACTAAACGCGGTATTGATTATAGATTAGGACTAATTCTTTTCGACGACGATATTAGCAAAGTGTTCAAACCGACAAATAAAGTTGCCGACTTCATTGGTTGGCTCGCTCCCGTGCGTGCTTTTGGCGGTGGCGACGAAAAAGAAAACGCTCTCGAAGCTCTCGACGAAGCAACCCGCTTCCGCTTCCGTCCTGATGCTGTTCGTTGCGTTGTTCTTATCACCGACGCTCCTTACCATCAAGCAGGCGAAAAAGGTATGGGCACAACCCGACACACCACTCAATCTATTATCGAAAAGCTCATCAAAAACGACATACGCGTCTTTAGCATTGCCCCGCCTCGCTTGAAAAATTACGAAATAATCTCGCGTTCCACTCGTGGTGCTGCTTTCGACCTTGATTTGCCCTTTTCCAATATTTTAGATAATTTCTCCAAACAACTCACTAATCTGTATATTCTTAGCTACCGTTCAGACGAACCCGTTATTCCTGATTCAATTGAAATTGCTCTCTTTAACCCGACAGATAATAAGCTTGTGAAAAAGGTTATTCCAATTGTCGAACTTGGACGTAAACTTATCATTGAAAATCTTTTGTTCAAAACAGGACAGTATAATTTGCCTGAGGTTATTAAAGAACTCGACATCCTCGCTGAATTTATGATTAATAAGCCGAATGTTTCAATTATTATCGAAGGGCATACTGACAACGTTGGAACCGACGCATTCAACTACGTTCTCTCGCAAAAGCGAGCCGAAAGCGTAATGAATTATCTTGCTTCGAAAGGCGTCGACAAAAGTAGAATGTCCATAGTTGGCTATGGCAAACGCCGTCCAATCGCAAGCAACAAAGACGAATTCGGCAGGCAGCTCAACCGCCGAACCGAAATTGTCATCATTACTTCACCTGAAAAAAATAATTAATGATAATTTTTCAAATTAGATATGAATTTTAAGGGGGCAACCTTCTTCGATTGCCCCTTTTGTTTTATGAATAATAATTGATGATTAAACATTTTCTTCTCAAAAAAAAATATTTCGCAACTTTTTATTATATTTGTAATATGAATGATAAAATAAGCATATTAATTGCAGCAGGCGGCACTGGCGGACATCTTTTTCCTGCAATTGCTGTTTGCGAGCAACTCAATGATATTACCGGTGGCAGATGCGATTTCCATTTCGTCGGCACTGCTGATAAAATTGAAAGTAGGGTGGTGCCGTCGCTTGGTTACAACTTTAATGCTATTAATATTTCGGGAATAAAGAAATCACTCTCTATTCTTTTGCTTCCATTTCAAATTGCAAGTGCAATTAATAAATGTAGAAAACTGATACGCGAAAACAATATTTCTGCTGTAATCGCAACAGGTGCTTATCTGAGTTTCCCCCCTGGTTACGCTGCTCGTTTGCACAATTTGCCTCTATTCCTGCTCGAATCAAATGTGCGTCCCGGAAAAGCAATTAAATCGCTTTGCAAATATGCTACGAAAATAATCACATCTTTTGATGAAAGCATAAACTACTTCGAAAAATCATATCACGATAAAATTGTTACTCTTGGCAATCCTATTCGCAAGCAATTTCTGAACTTTCCGAGCAAAATCGATGCTCGCAGCAAACTTGGCATTCCACACGACCAAAAAACTATCTTTGTTTTTGGTGGAAGTCTGGGTGCCTCCGCAATTAACAAAGCCGTCGAAAAGCACCTCGATAGCCTGCTCGAAAGCGGATATTTCGTCCTCTGGCAAACTGGCAAATATTATCAGTACAACGGCATTAAGCACGAAAATCTGATTGTTAAAGAATTTATCGACGATATTGCCGACTACTACGCAGCCGCCGATTTAGTTGTTTGCCGTTCGGGTGCAACTACCGTGTGGGAACTCACTGTTGCAGCAAAACCTGCGATTTTGGTTCCACTTCCATCTGCTTCCAACAACGAACAGCTTTTCAACGCCGAAATCCTCAAAAAAAATGGTGCTGCCGAAATCATTCTGAACGACGAAATTGAGGCAATACTGCTTGATATGATAAATTCACTGTTTTCCGATGACAAATTAGCCCGTATGTCCGACGCTGCCCGAAAACTTGCTCGACCAAATGCAGCTCGTGATGTTGCTATCGAAGTATTAAAAACAATTGGCTATGAGTTGTAATATGAACGATTTAAACAACCTTGAAAAAATCTATCCTCAAAGGCTCGATTTCTACTATCAGACAATTGCAATTGACGCAATTGTGCTTGTGTTTTACAGTATTTTGAGAGGCACAATCGAAGGCGGATACATCACAATTCGCCTGCTCGACCCAATTACCATTTTGCTTGCTTTGTTTATTGTCATTGCCTCTATTTCATTGCTTGTTAATTCTATAAAACGCAGATTTATCATAATCGGCAATGATTATATTGTTTTCCGTGTCGGCAAAAAAGAGAAAAAGTATAAATTTACGGACATTGAAAGAATTATCATTAAATATGAAAAATCTATTCGCATCCGTTCAAAATTTAAAATTGCACTTATTAAACTTCCCGAACGAAAACGTTACCTGCGGCTTCGCTTTTCTTCTTATCAGAACGAGGAAAAACTATTCGAAGATATTCTGAATATCAAGAAAAGCATCGAAAAATAAACTTATTGCGTTTTTCTATTCCTTGTTTATTCTGAATAGATAATAATTGCCGAATATTTTGCTTAAAATATAATTTTCCCTTATATACTCATCAAGGTAGTTTTCGCCAATTATTTTCTGCTTTTCGCTTTCTTTGTTGTAGTAGAGAACTATTACAGGTGGCTTTTTGCTTTGCAATTGTGCAATAATTTCCTGCTGAGCGCTTGCTTCGGTCGCCTGCCCTGGATGAAGTTCGTGATATTTCGTTGCGGGATAACGGTTTGTGAGATGGTAAAGCATAATATCATTAATGAAAATTTTATCGTGGTACAGCACACCCGAGTATAAATATTCGCTTCGGTCGAAAATTTTCACATATTCGATTAGATTATTGTAGTTCTCTGCTTCTTCTTTCGGCAATTTGATGAATTTCGATGAATGCGATTTTATTTCCGATGATTTGCCCGAATATAGGTAAATCAATGCTTGTGCTTTCTTTGCTATTGGCGGAAACGAAAAGAAAATCAGCAAAAATAGCAAATAAAATTTGTTCGCCAGATTGAGTTTCACCATAATTGGCGTAATCAACATCACTATTATCAGTAACGATGGTAAAATATGCTCATACCCCGAGCGAACCATTCCCTGTGCACTGAAAATCAGTGAAAATAACGTTACAGTTACGAAAAATTTCCCCTCGCTGCTGATTTCTATTTTCGATTTGATTATCAAATAGAACAATATGCCAATTAACACAAACGGCAAATAAAACACAACCGAAAGCCATAAATTATATATTCTACTTGTAATTGGGATATCCTCGAACAAAGCAATAAACGGATTTGGGAAAGGCAACGAACGCACCACACCAAATTTTTCAAACACAAACTTGTAAGCATATTCGAAATATCCGCCCAAAGACCCAATTTTATGCAAAAATAGAAAATACAGGCAAAGAACAAAGAGTAATGTAGTTAGATAAATCAAATACTGCTTCGCTCTCTTTTCTTTTAATATTCTATTTTCAAATATTGCAACGCAAATTGTTGATGCTATTGCATAAATTCCGAAATCGTGCCGGGTGGAAAAAATCAATGCAGCCAAAATACCAATAATAACGTAATCACTATCCTTTCGCTTATTCAAGAGTAAATAAATCGTAAGAAAGACGAGAAGTAATGCCAGCGGAATAGCCCTACCGTAAAACGGCGAAATGCTCAAAAACATCAAGGCTGCGAGTGTGCCAAGATATGGATTGATATTTTGAGACTTTATCGTATTATACAGAATTGATATGCTTATGCTATTGAGCAAAATAGTAAGCAAACGTATCGCAAATATCTCGTTGCCGAAAAGTTTTATCCACAAGCCCAACACATAATACCACAGCGGCGAATAAATTGTCCAGAAATCACGGTATGGAACTTCGCCCATTAGAATTCGTTTCGCACCAATTATTCCAATTCCTTCATCGTATATATTTAACCCAAAGTTTGCTCCAAGCAGAAACCAAACGAATGCTGCAATAAATACTAAAAATGGTGAAATGTAATTTTGTCGCTTCATCACAACAAAAAATTTAGTGAAATAATTTTTTTATTTTTCTAAAATAAATTATTTATATTAAACTTCATTATAATTTATTCGAACAGAATTATTTAGATAAATTGGAGATGAATATGAAGCCACTTCATTCGTTTGTTGTTACCGCAAATTTGCCCGCACGCATTGCAAAACTCAAAGAACTTGCCTATAATTATTGGTGGTGCTGGAATTCCGACGCTCGTGAGTTGTTTATCCGAATAAACAGAAGTCTCTGGGAAGAAGTCAATCATAATCCCGTTCTTTTGATAAACAAAACGTCGCAGGAACAATTGAAAAAATTAGCCGAATCGCAAGATTTCGTCAGCTACCTTGACTATATTCACGGCAAATTCCTTTCTTACATAAATGCGAACACATACTACAAGTCCAAGCACATTTCCACTGATGGTGTGATTGCATATTTTTCGATGGAATACGGAATAAACGAGAGCCTTCCTAATTATTCGGGTGGTCTGGGTGTGCTTGCAGGCGACCATTTGAAATCTGCAAGCGACCTTGGTTTGCCACTCGTAGGTGTCGGGCTACTTTATCAACAAGGATATTTCCGTCAGCGGATTACTCAAAATGGATGGCAAAACGAGCAGTATATTTATAATGATTTCTTTTCGCTACCGCTAACAATTGTTCGTGGTGATGATGGCGAACCCCTCAAAATTACAGTGAAATTGCCAAAAGGCAACGTTTTTGCTCAAATCTGGAAAATTAACATCGGCAGAATTTGCCTTTATATGCTGGATACCAATATCGATGATAACCACGATATTGAATACAAGGACATTACCGACCAGCTCTATGGCGGCGACCGTGAAACACGCATACAGCAGGAAATGATACTTGGCATCGGTGGTATGCGTGCTCTCGAAGCTATGGGGATTAACACAGAAGTGCTTCATATCAACGAAGGACACGCCGCTTTCGCTCTCTGGGAAAGAACAAGACAGCTTATGAAAAAATACAACCTTGATTTCCGCTCCGCAAAAACTTTATGCAAAGAAAGCTCCGTATTCACCACTCATACTCCCGTGCCCGCCGGCAACGAGACTTTCGAACTTTTCAGAATTGAGAATAATTTGCTCTATTATAAAGATGAATTTGGTATATCTCGCGAAGAACTCCTCGAAATGGGGCAAATCGGTTCTTTCAATCCCGAGGGCAACTTCTCGATGACTGTCCTCGGACTTAAAATGACTTCATATCACAATGGGGTTAGCAAATTGCACGGGCGAGTAGCACGAAAAATGTGGCACTCACTCTATAAATGCTTCCCGGAAAACGAAGTGCCAATCCACGGCATTACAAATGGCGTTCACACTCAAACCTGGATTGCTCGCGAATTTGCTGAACTATTCGATAGGTATCTGTCCCCGATTTGGCGTTCCGAAACAGATAGGGAAGACATCTGGCAGATGGTGCATTCAATTCCATCAGAAGAAATCTGGCGCGAAAAGCAACGCCGCCGCGTTCGACTTATCCTTTTTGCACGTAATTATCTAAATACAAAGCAAAAACACTCGCTTCCGCCCGACCAGGTAAGCAAAATTAACGAATTGCTCAATCCCGACACTCTGACAATTGGTTTCGCTCGTAGGTTTGCTACATACAAACGTGCCTTGCTCCTGTTTAAGAATATGGATAGATTGAAGAAAATCCTGACCAATCCCGAACACCCCGTTCAAGTTGTTATTTCGGGCAAAGCGCATCCGCACGATATTCAGGGCAAGGAAGTTATCCAATCTATTATTCAGCGTGTCCGCCAATGGGGGCTCGAAAAACACGTTGTTTTCCTCGAAGACTACGATATGGTAATTGCTCGTATGCTGGTCAAAGGTTGCGACGTTTGGCTCAATAATCCTATTCGCCCGCTCGAAGCAAGTGGCACAAGCGGTATGAAAGCCGCAATTAACGGCACATTGAATTTCTCAATCTTAGATGGTTGGTGGGACGAAGGATTTAATTCTCAAAACGGCTTTGCTATCGGAACCGGCGAAGAACACGACAATAGCCCCGAAATGGAAAATATCGAAGCTGATATGCTCTATGATACTCTCGAAACTGTTATCGTTCCTATGTTCTACAAACGTTCCGCTAATAAAGTGCCCGAAGAATGGGTGCAATATATGAAAAACTCTATCGCAACTATTGCGGGACGCTTTTCCACCCATCGTATGGTGCGAGACTACACCGACCAATTTTATCTACCTGCTGCCGAAAAATACCGCATTCTTGCTGACAATGGTGCTGCCGAAGCCAAAAATTTCCAGGTGTGGAAAGACCGTATCCGTATGCACTGGCAAAACGTTGATATTCTTCAAGTCGATTTCGAACATAAACGCGATTATTACGTTGGACGCAAAGTGCCTATCTCAGTCAAAGTTAAACTTGGTGAAATTCAACCTGATGATGTTTCTGTTCAAGTTTATTATGGCTCTATCGACCACCACGGCGAATTCCAGAATGCTGTTGCAGAAGAACTTCTTTACGTAAAAACAGAAAATGACGTTCATTATTTCAGCGGCAGCTACATTTGCCCCGATACAGGTATGCAAGGATTTACAATTCGTGTTCTTCCAAAACACAAGTATCTTGTTCATCCCGCTGAAATGTACCTTTGCAAGTGGGCAAACTTAAAGTAAACATCGTGTTATCATTTCAACTAACATTAAATTTAAAAACCTTCGGAAGTTTAAGGCTCCGAAGGTTTTTTGCAATAATTATAATATTTGTAACAAAATTCCAGAGTTAATTCTTGAATTGCCGCAACAAATAACTTATTTTACAATAGATTATGAAATATGAATAAATCATTAATTTATTAATTTATTAATTAATATTCTGTTAAGTAAGTTAATTCTTTTTTAAGTTTTTATTTTTTCATATCTTTGTATGTTTTGAGTGAATAATAAACTATCATAAAGGACATACTGTGGACGTTTTTGAAAAATGTTTTGCCTTTACTCGTGCTGATGAAGTAAAAGCTCAGGGATTATACCCATATTTCCACGCTATCGAAGAAAACGAAGGACCGGTTGTTTCTGTTTATGGCAAAAAAATGATTATGGCGGGTTCGAACAACTATTTAGGACTTACAGCACACCCAAAAGTAAAGCAAGCTGCCCACAACGCAATCAATAAATACGGAACCGGTTGCTCCGGCTCACGCTATCTGACTGGTACACTCGACCTTCATAACGAACTGGAAGCAAGACTTGCCAAATTCCTTGGAACCGAAGCCGTTCTCCTGTTCAGCACGGGTTTCCAGACTGCTCTTGGAATTATCTCGACTATTGCTCAAAAAGGCGATGTGATTATCTCCGACAAAGAAAACCACGCTTGTATTGTAAGCGGTGCGATGATGGCAAAAGGTGCTTTTGCCGAATTCAAACGCTACAAGCATAACGATATGGAAGATTTGGAGAAAGTCCTTCAATCAATTCCCGATAGCGCTGGCAAATTTATCGTAACCGATGGTGTTTTTTCAGTTACCGGCGAAATTGTTAACCTTCCCGAATTAGTTGCACTTGCTGAAAAATACGGTGCTCGTGTGCTTGTCGATGATGCTCATTCAACAGGTGTCATTGGCGAAGGTGGTCGTGGCACTCACAGCTACTTCGGAATGGATGTAAAACAAAATCTTGTTATGGGAACATTCTCGAAAACTTTCGCTTCATTGGGTGGTTTCGTTGGTGGTCCCGAACGTGTTATTAACTATTTGAAGCATAATTCTCCTGCTATTATTTTTAGTGCCAGCCCAACTCCTGCTTCCTGTGCTGCAACTCTTGCCGCGCTCGATATTCTGGAAGAGCAGCCCGAGCTTGTCGACAAATTAATCGGGAACGCAAATTATATGCGCGAAGGATTTAAGCAATTGGGCTTCCATATTGTTGAAAGCAAAACAGCAATAGTTCCTGTAATTGTCGGGCAGGTCGAAATTGCGTTCATTTTCTGGCGAAAACTTTTCGACAAAGGCGTGTTCGTCAATGCTTTCATTCCACCGGGCGTTCCGCCTAATATGAGTATGATGAGAACTTCATATATGGCTTCTCACGAAAAAGAACATCTGGACAAAATTTTAGAGGTATTTGCAGAAGTTGGAAAAGAATTGGGGCTTATTAGTTAAACACAAAAATTAAACATTTTATTCCATTTTATGCAATACAATTTTGCATTATAATATATTTTTTGATTTTCAACAAATTTTTTCGTATTTTTGTAAATAATTTTTGTTCTTTTTCATAAAGAGATTTAATATGGCCATAAAAAGAAGGTCTCGTAGAGCTAAGTACATTACTCTATACTCTCCCTTTTTAATGAAAGAAACCAAGCACGAGCTCATCGGCGAACCAATCGAAACCGAAAACGGTCGCCAGCAATGGGCAAGATGCACACGAAGCCGCCACTCTCAACTTGTTAATCTTGATGCCATAGAACAAGACCAGGATAAGTCCAAAGCTGTCTTCCACATTACTCGTGAAGACGCTAAACCTTATTCCCCTAAAAACGAATATAAAATCGGCGATGTTATCTATCACGAAGTTTGGCAGGACGTGGGCATTGTTAGTAAAAAGGAAGTTACAAGCAATGGTGGCCATTCTATTATTGTTCAATTTGAAAAGAACAACGAAAAACGTCTAATTGAAAAATTATCATAATTATGTTGAACTAAATTAAATCTGCGCGAAAGGTAGGTGAAAAATAGCAGTGATAGGCGTAACTCTTCAAACTAATGAAAATATCGACCGCGCTTTAAAACGCTTTAAGAAAAAATATGAGCGCTCTGGTATTCTACGCGAGTTCAAAAAAAGAACAGCTTATGTGAAGCCTTCGGTCGAAAAACGTATGTCGCGTATTAAAGCCGCTCGTCGTCAAAAGAAATTATCACACGAAATGAATGATTAATTCTGCTTTAAATTCTTAAAATTAGAACTTTCTCATAACCTTCCGATGGTTCCCCAATCACCGGAAGGTTTTTTATTTAATTCAAAGTAGCACAGACATTCTTGCCTGTGAGAATACGAGCACTTGTCTATGAAAATACGTGTAAGTAATAGATATTGTATTTAATAGATGTTGCCTTATATGTTCCCGTATGATTACCTTCCAAAGTTCAATTGCTGTCCTATGCTTTTATTTACTTATCGTCTCCAACTCGCTTATTAATTTGCCGACAGACGCTTCCCAATTCAGCCGTGATTTATACTCGTTATACGATTTGTGCGACGCTTCCAGGTATACGCTTCGGCTTTCCCCAATCTCGATTAATTTATCTGCAATACTTTCCAGGCTTTGCTCATAATTCGAATAATCAAACAAAAAGCCGTTTGTGTTTTCTTTAATTATTGTTGGCATACCACCATTATTGGCACCAACAACGGGCAGCCCGTAAGCGTTTGCTTCGCAAAATACTATTCCATAACACTCTGCAATCGATGGCATAACAAAAAAATGTGCTTTTCTATACAATTCCTCAATTGTTTTCATTTCATCAGGCTTGGCTTTGTTCAGAAATCCGTAAATTTCCACAAAATCAAGGGTTCCGTCAATTTCTGGCTGGCAACCTATAATATGCAGTCGCACTTTTCGCCCTTTTTGCTTAATTTTGCGGGCAATTTCCAGAGCAGTTTTGCCACCTTTTCGTTCGAATGCAACACCAACAAATAGCAGTTCAATTGCATCAAAGCTTTTATTTTCAATAAAACTTTCTACTTCGGCTTCTGTTGGTGGATTATACAAATTTGCCCCGAAAGGCAATACCTTAACTTTTTTCTCATCTGCACCGTAATATTTTACCGCACCTTCCGCCGCCCATTCAGACGAAAAAAACATTCGAGCAGCATTTTGAATACTCTTTTCTTCTAAATATTCACCTTCTCGCAGCGAAGTCGCCGATAAATTCGAATATTCAGGATAGTAATCGACAAGCTGGCGAAATGTTGCATCAGTCCAGAACGTTGCAGGCAAATCGCAATTTAGCATCGATATTTCCAGCGAACCAAGACTTAATAGCACATCAGGTCGGTGCTTTTCTATTAGTCTTGTGGCTTTGAGAGCTGCCCTTTGCATTATTCTGCGTTCACGCAATCGATGGTGATTTTTCCCCGCCACCTTGTAATATAACGACTTAATCTTATACAATTCGTCAAGCACACTTCCAAGGTCGTCAATCGGAACAATTTCGGCGCCCCGTTTTTCAAGTTCTCGACGTATGAAATAGATTGAACCCGACCACGCACGAACGTCCTTTGAATTAAAATATGATAAATACCCAATTTTCATCGAATTACACCTAATATATCCTTACAAATTAAGAATAATTATTGAAAATTAATAGTTTAGAAAATCGTCTTTATAATTCTGAAAACTAATTTGGGAATAATATGAGAAAAAAAGTTCTACTAACAATATTAGACGGTTGGGGAATTGGTGATGGAAGCCAATCTGACGTTATTAGCGTTGCCAATACTCCATATTGGGATAAATTGATTGCTACCTATCCTAATTCTAAATTGCTAACTTGTGGCGAAAATGTTGGGCTTCCCGATGGTCAAATGGGCAATTCCGAAGTTGGGCACTTGAATATTGGTGCAGGTCGCATCGTTTACCAGGATTTGGTGAAAATCAACAAAGAAATTCGCGAAGGTAAAATCGACAAAAACCCCGTTCTTGTGGAAGCATTTAAATATGCTAAAGAAAACAACAAGGCTGTTCATTTTCTTGGACTGGTCTCCGATGGTGGTGTTCATTCGCTCGACAAGCACCTTTACAAATTATGCGATTTAACCAAAGATTACGGATTAGAGCGTGTTTTCATTCACGCATTAACCGATGGTCGCGATACCGACCCTCGCAGCGGATATGGCTACATTAAAAATCTGCTCGAACATCTTGAAAATTCAAATGGAAAAATTGCTTCGCTCTGCGGGCGTTACTATACAATGGATAGAGACAAACGCTGGGAACGCATAAAGCAAAGCTACGATTTAATTACAAAAGGAATTGGCAAACCGACAACTGACATTCTAAAAGCAATTCAGGAATCTTACGACGAAGGCGTTACTGATGAATTCATCAAACCCATTGTTTGCACGGACGACAGCGGCAATCCCATCGGGGTGGTTCAGGAAGGCGATGTCTTCATCTGCTTCAATTTCCGTACAGATAGGCTTCGCGAAATTACAATTGCTCTTACTCAAAAAGATATGCACGAATTCGATATGCATACTATCGATTTATACTATCTTACTATGACGCGCTACGACGACACTTTCCAGAACGTTCGCGTAATTTACGACAAAGAAAATGTTTCGAACACGCTTGGCGAAGTTATTTCAAAAGCAGGTTTGCGTCAGCTTCGAATAGCCGAAACAGAAAAATATGCCCACGTTACTTTTTTCTTTTCCGGTGGGCGAGAGGAAGTTTTCGAAAATGAAGATAGAATTCTAATTCATTCGCCAAAAGTTCCAACTTACGATATGAAGCCCGAAATGAGCGCCTTCGAAGTAAAAGACGCACTTGTCGAACAGCTTAACACTCAGAAATACGATTTCATTTGCCTAAATTTTGCAAATGGTGATATGGTGGGGCATACGGGTGTTTACGACGCAATTCGCAAAGCAGTCGAAGCAGTGGACGCTTGCTTGGCGGAAGTTGTCGAAACTGCTCGAAAAAATGATTATACTGTGTTAATTCTTGCCGACCACGGCAACGCAGACTATGCAAAAAATCCTGATGGTTCGCCAAACACGGCTCATTCTCTAAATCCCGTTCCTTTCGTTGTCGTTTCAGACGAATACAAAACAGCAAAAGATGGTATTTTAGCCGATGTCGCCCCAACTGTTCTCAGTATTATGGGGCTTGCGATACCTGAGGAAATGACAGGCAAAATTCTCGTCGAATAAATTCACAGGGAGGTGATTTTAGTGGAATTTAAAGATTATTATAAAATTTTGGGCGTCGATAAAACTGCAACTGCTGACGAAATTAAGCAAGCATATCGAAAACTTGCTCGTCAGTATCATCCCGATTCGAATAAATCAGACCCCAACGCCGAAAATAAATTCAAAGAAATTTCCGAAGCTTATCAGGTGCTTTCGGATCCGGAAAAACGCAGAAAATACGATAGTCTGAATAATTCATTCAATCGTCATCGTCAAACGGGTGGTTCGAGCGACGATTTCGATTGGGCAAGCTGGTTCGCCGAGGCTCAGCAATCTGCCGGACGCCGCACTCGTTCCACCTACCAGACAGTCGGCGATTTCTTCTCTTCTGGTGGCGGTCTTTCCGACTTCTTCGAACGTATTTTCGGCTCGGGATTTTCTTCGCGTCAGGGATTTAAATATCCACCGCAACGCGGCGAGGATATAGAAGTCGAAGTTGAATTAACTTTAGCCGAAGCATACAACGGAACAACCCGTCAGATACAGGTCAATGGCAAAAAAATCGAGGTAAAATTCAAACCCGGAATTGCCGATGGGCAGGTAATGAAAATTCCCGGGCAGGGCGGCGACGGAAACTACGGCGGGCAAAAAGGCGACCTGATGGTTAAAGTCAAAGTGCTGCCCCACAACAAAGTCGAGCGTCGTGGTGACGACCTTTATCTCGATTTGCCCGTTGATTTATTTACTGCTGTTTTGGGCGGTTCCGCTAAAATCAAAACTTTTAGCGGTATGGTGAAAGTTACTATCCCACCCGAGACAAGTTCAGGCAAAGTTCTAAAACTAAAAGGATTGGGTATGCCTAAATATAATTCCGACGGCGAGCGTGGTGACCTTTATCTAAACGTTCAGATTAAAGTTCCCAAAAATCTAACTGACGAAGAAAAATCTCTTTTCGAAAAATTGCGTCAATTACGAAAAGAAAGTGTCAAAGCCTAATCTAATTTATTTCGAATACGTATAATTAACAAAACAGGTTGCCTTTGTGGGGCAACCTGCGAAAATGTATAATTTCCCGTCTGTTTAATCTAAGAAATGAACGAATAATCCATCACGCAATTTCGGTTCGAACCAGGTAGATTTTGGTGGCATAATTTTGCCCGCATCAGCAATAGCCATTAGCTCCTCAATAGATGTTGGATACATTGAGAAAGCAACAGCCATTTCGCCCGAATTCACACGGCGTTCTAATTCTCCCAGTCCGCGAATACCACCAACAAAATCAATGCGTTTGCTTGTGCGTGGGTCGTCAATCCCTAAAATTGGGTCTAAAACGTGCTGCTGCAAAATCGAAACATCAAGATTTTCTACAGGGTCCTCGGGATGGAACAGCTTTTCTTTTGCGTCAAGGCTAAACCATTCCCCGTCGAGATACATTCCGATTTGTCCTTTCTTCTTCGGAGCAAATTGTCCTTCGACCTTATTAATTACAAACAAATCTTCAAGCTTAGCAAGAAATTCCTCTTTCGAAAGCCCATTCAAATCTTTCACAAGACGGTTGTAGTCCATAATATACAGATGACTTGCCGGGAATAGCACGGCAAGGAAGAAGTTGTATTCTTCTTCTCCTGTGTGATTTGGATTAGCCTGCTGACGCTCACGTCCAACAATTGCAGCAGCAGCTGAGCGATGATGCCCATCTGCTACATAGAATTTATCCACACCGGCGAGCAATTCACGGATTTTCGCAATATCGTTCTTATCGGAAATCACCCACACTTGATGGCGAATACCATCAACTGTAATTATATCAGTATTGGGCTTTTGCTCAATGTATCTATTGACGATTTCGTCTATTTCAGCTTTGTCCTTGTAAGTAAGAAATATTGGTCCGGTGTGAGCATTAGTTACGCGAACGTGCTGGCAGCGGTCTTCTTCTTTATCTTTGCGGGTTTTCTCGTGCTTCAAAATTACATCATTCCAGTAGTCATCTACTGATGCACAACCAACCAGCCCATACTGAGTTCTGTCGAACATAGTTTGAGCATAAATATAATAATACGGCTCGCTATCTTCGACCAAAACACCATCGCGTATCAATTTTTGTAAATTTTCTTTACCTTTTTCGTAAACGCGTGGGTCGTATAAATCAATTGATGGGTCTAAATCAATTTCGGGTTTGCCCACGTGAAGAAAAGAAAGCGGATGCCCTTTTGCTTCTTCGCGAGCTTCGTCGGAATTGAGCACATCATAAGGTTTTGCTGCAACTTCGGCAGCAAGTTCAGGTTTTGGTCTAAATGCTTTGAAAGGACGGAATACAGCCATTTTTTCTACCTAATTTATTGATAATTACTTTTTCAATACATCAATTACTTTTTGAGCGATTTCCTTGCCTACTCTATTTTGCGCCTCCACTGTTGATGCACCAATATGCGGAGTAACTGATACTCTTGGGTGATTAATAAGCGCTGCCTGTGCCTCAGTTGGGGGTTCGTTTTCGAATACATCTATTCCCGCAGCAGCCACTTTCCCCGAATTCAACCCTTCGAGCAATGCTTTTTCGGATACTACTCCACCACGAGCACAATTGATTATTATTACACCGTCTTTCATTATCTCTATTTCTTTTTCGCCTACTGCTGGTCCTTCACCTTTAATCAGTGGCATATGCAATGAAATAATGTCCGATTGCTTAATTACTTCTTCTTTGCTAACAAGGCGAACGTTCATATCAGTTTGCGTTACAGATCGGCGGTGAGCAATAACCGTCATCCCGAGCCCAATTGCCCTCTTGGCAACTTCTTTGCCAATATTGCCAAATCCAAGCAAACCAAGCGTTTTGCCTGTAAGCTCAATACCTTTTGAATATTCTTTCTTTGGCCATTTCCCCTGACGCATCTCAATATTGCTTTGATTGAGGAAGCGGCAAACTGCAAACATATGAGCAATTGTCAGCTCTGCCACCGAAATTGAAGATGCACCAGGCGTGTTCAGAACAGGTATGCCTTTGGATTTTGCATATTCTACATCAATATTATCCAGACCAACTCCACCACGTGCAATTGCTTTCAAATTTTTTCCTGCTTCTATCACTTCTTTTGTTACTTTTGTTGCGGAGCGAACAATAATTGCATCGTATTTTTCAATCTCTTTGAGTAATTCTTCTGGTGTTAGCTTTTGCTCGACTACTTCGAAACCTGCTGATTTCAACATATCAGCACCAATTTTTTCGATACCATCAGACACCAAGATTTTCATTGCTTTACTCCAAATTATTCTTAATATTAATTATTAAGTTGTATCATTAATCTTTTTCCGATACAACTTAAAAGATTTACAAAGATAATTATTAAAAAATTGAAAAAAAAATTATTATATTTGAGCAATTTATACCGATTGCGACATTTTTTATTTCAATTCTTTATTTCCACTTACATTCATTTTTCAATTATTGCTTCTTCTCCGCTCAATTATATAACTCGTTTTAAAATTAATTGTTTAATCAGTTTGCTCGAATATTTCATTTTTGTGGAAAAAGTAAGCGACGATGAGAGAAATCGGCAAATATACACTTTCGCCTGCTCTGCTGGCAAAAATCATAACAAATGGTGTTTATCAAATTCCACCACATATTGCATTTATCGATACCATTCTTTATCGCATCAGTTTCAGCAAAAAACAACGTTTGATTGTATGTTTGCCGCCACGGCACGGAAAAAGCGAACTCATTTCGAAGTATTTTCCGTTCTGGTATTTAACCACTTTCAGCGGGAAAAGATTACTGCTTACCTCTTATGAAGCAAATTTCGCGGCATATTGGGGTCGCAAAGTGCGTGCTTTAATTGATAGCTACGGCAAATATTTCAACGTAGCAATCTCTAATGAAGCATCTGCTGCGAACTTCTTCGAGCTTTCCAACAACAGCACTATGATGACAGCAGGTGCCGGAGGAGCACTCACCGGAAAAGGCGCCGACTTGCTCATCATAGACGACCCAATAAAAAACGCCGAAGAAGCCCACAGCCCAACTATTCGACAAAATATCTGGGATTGGTTCGTCTCCACTGCCTATTCGCGGCTCGAACCCAACGGTTCCTGCATTATTATTATGACACGCTGGCATAAGCAAGATTTAGTCGGTCGTTTGCTCGAAGATTTTTCAAGTGATTGGCAGCTGTTGAAAATCCCTGCCATTGCAACCAGCGACGACCCACTCGGCAGGAAACCCGGCGAAGCTCTATGGCAAGAACGCTTTCCCATCGACACTTTGCAGCAAATACAAAAGCAATTAGGCTCATATTGGTTCAATGCTCTATACCAACAAGAACCCTCCGACACCGCAAATTCTCTATTCAAACGCGAAAATTTCAAATATTTCAAGCAAATTGGAGACCACGTTCTGCTCGACGGGCGGTCGGTTGATTTAACTGATTGCATAAATTTCGCAACTGCAGATTTGGCAATCTCCACAAATCATAATGCTGATTGGAGCGTTTTCCTGGTCTTTTCTGTTACTTGTGAAAAATCAGTATTGATTAGAGACATAGTCCGCACGCGCTGCCAACCAACAAAACACATTGAAATATTAAGAAGCTTATCAGTGAAATACAACGTTCGCTTGTGGGGGATAGAGGCAGTTCAATATCAATCCGCTTTGGTCCGTCAAGCTTCTTCTCTTGGAATTCCTGTCAAAGAAATTAAACCTTACTCGGATAAATTCACTCGTGCGATTCCCATTGCCGCAATGCTCGAAGCTGGTAAAATCTACTTCCCTGACTATTCTGAATGGTTATCTGAATTCGAACAGGAACTTTCTCAATTCCCCGATGGCAAACACGACGACCAGGTAGATGCCTTTGCCTATATTACTGAAATATACAAAGAAAACTTTGATGGACAAATAATTGGCAAAAAAGTATCACGCAATGTATTTACGCACTTTTAGCACAAAATTCTGAACATTTTGCACGACTATTTCTTCTCCTTCCATTATTTCCTCATCAGATACCGCACTCCAAATCTCACCAGAGACCTTCACCTGCCCTTTTTGTGCCGGCGAAATATCCGTCATAGCAATACCTCGCAGCCCGATTAATGCCAAATCTCCTGTGACTGCACGGCGAGTTTGTGCTTTTATGCCAAATACAATTAACACAAGAAATAGCAAAGTTGTAATAATCACAACTGTTATTATTAAATTCATAGAAATGTCCATAATTTCATTTGGTGCATCTATTAACATAATTGAGCCAATTGCAAGCGACAAAATACCCGCAATAGTGAGCAATCCGTAGCTCACCACTTTAATTTCGAGTATAAATAAAATAATAGCGATTAAAATTAACCCAATTCCTGCATAATTCAGCGGCAGCATCTGCAATGCATACAATGCAATCATCAACAAAATTGCCCCCAATATTCCCGGAAACATTGCCCCGGGGCTCCAAAACTCAAAAAGCAACCCATAAATTCCTATCATCAGCAAAATATACGCGATATTGGGATTTGCCAACCAGAATAGAAGACTTTCGCGCCAGGTCATTTGCTTTTCGACAACTTTTTTCCCTTTGGTCGAAATTATCTTCGTCCCGCTTGCAATTTTGACTTCATATCCATCTATCAGCGTAAGCAAACTATCTAAATTTGGAGCAATAAAATCAATCGCACCCGCAAGCAACGATTCTTTCTCAGTTGCGGATATGCTTTCCCGAACAGTTCGCTCTGCCCAATCTATGTTCTTGTTGCGTTCGTGCGCAATTGAGCGAATAAATGCAGCAGCATCGTTTGTAATCTTCTCGTTCATTGTCGAATCAATCTTTTCCCCGCCCATACCAACCGGGTGAGCTGCACCAATATTTGTTCCAGGTGCCATCGCTGCAATGTGTGCCGCCAGCGTGATAAATACTCCCGCCGAGCCCGCCCTTGCGCCCGATGGAGCAATCCACACCACCACCGGAACATTTGCACCCATAATTTCCTGCACTATATCGCGTGTCGCGTCGAGCAATCCACCAGGCGTATTCAGCTGAATAATCAATGCTTCTGCTTTTCTGTCTTCCGCATACTGAATTGAATTTTTGATAAATAATGTTGTAGCAGGAGAAATTCCTCCCTCGACGCTTATTTTAATTACGTCAGATTTAAGTTCCTGCCCTAAACTGAGTAGCAAAACTAAAACTATTGCTATGTAATTATATGTTTTCATATTTTACTTGACGCAGATTATCTAATATTATTTATTTATTGTTTTCAAAAATTATTTGTTTCTATTAATACCGTTTTATGAAAATAGTGTAATTGAAGTATAATCAAAATACTATTTTTCGTATAAGAATGTGTCCGAACTTTCTTATTTTTGTGATTATTCTTAATATGAATTTCAAACTATGTTGCAAGTTGTTCAATATCAAAAAGATGGGCGTTTAGAAGTAGCAGAACTTCCTGCGCCGCAATGTCCCGCAGGTGGCGTTCTTATTCAAACACGTTTTAGTTTAATCAGTGCGGGCACCGAGCGAACCTCTGTCGAGAACACACAATCAAGTTTGCTGTCGCGTGCTCGTAAGCAACCTGAGCAGGTGCGTCAGGTGCTTAATATGGTGAAGCGCGATGGGCTTCGCACAACAATTGGCAAAGTTCTCAATAAACTTGATTCATATAAATCGCTTGGATATTCGGTTTCCGGAGTTGTCGTAGAAAGTGATGTCGAAGAATTTGCCCACGGCGATAAAGTCGCTGCAGCGGGTGCAGGTTATGCCGTTCACGCTGAATTTGTGGCTGTGCCGAAAAATCTTGTTGTCCGTATTCCCGAAGGTGTTTCTTTCGAAGATGCTGCCTATACAACGCTCGGAGCAATTGCAATGCAAGGTTTTCGCCAGGCTGAACCCGTCCTTGGCGAAACAGTTGCCGTTGTCGGTCTTGGCTTGCTCGGTCAGCTCACTGTTCAGCTTCTCAAATCTGCTGGCTGCCGCGTTGTTGGAATGGATATTAATCCCGATACTTTTGATTATGCGAAAAAATTCGGCTGCGATTTGCTCCTGAATGCAAAAAATTCACCCGAAATTGTGAACACTGTCAATTCTTTCACCAATGGCAATGGCGTCGATAGCGTTATTATTACCGCAAGCACAAGCTCGAACGAACCCACTGAATTAGCTTTGAACATCTGCCGCAAGCGTGGCAAAATCGTTGTCGTTGGTGCTGTCGGTATGAATATTCCTCGTAGCCTATTTTATACAAAAGAAATTGATTATCGCATCTCTTGTAGTTATGGACCTGGGCGTTACGACCCATTTTATGAGGAATACGGTCAGGATTACCCATTTGCCTATGTTCGCTGGACTGAAAATCGTAATATGATGGCTTTCTTGCAACTCATTGCCGATGGGAAAATGGATTGCCGCACCCTCACTACTCACACTTTCCCAATTACCGATGCAGTTAATGCATACAATTTGATTACAGGCAAAACCAACGAACGCTATCTTGGAATCCTTCTTCGTTACAACGAACACTCTAAGCCCGAAAGCACCATTAAAATCAAGCAATCTCAATTCAAGCAAGAAAACAGCATCAAGATTGGCTTTATTGGTGCGGGCAATTTTGCACAAAACAATTTGCTGCCCGCACTGAAAAACTGCAATGTTGAATTTCTGAGCGTCTCTACTGCAACTCCTGTTAATGCCAAAAGCGTTGCTGAACGCTTTGGTTTCCACGAAGCAACGACAAATTCTGATGTAATTGCTAATGATACAAGAATAAACACATTATTTATTGCGTCTCGCCACGATAGCCATTCGCATTATGTGGTCGAATCGCTTCGCTCGGGGAAAAATGTCTTTGTCGAAAAACCCCTTGCAGTCAATTTCGAGCAACTCGATAGCATCAAAGAAGCAATTGCAAGTTCCGACGCAAGGCTTCTTGTCGGATTTAACAGGCGTTTTTCTGCTCCATTTGCAAAAATGAAGGAATTTTTCGCAAATCGTCAGGATAAAATGGTAATAAATTATAGAATTAATGCGGGATTTATTCCCACCACCCACTGGATTCATTCCCCTGAGCAAGGTGGCAGAATTATCGGTGAAGTTTGCCATTTTATTGATTGTGCCGTATATCTTACGGGTGCTTTGCCAATTAGCGTTTTTGCTTCGAGCGTTTCAGCAGACCACTCGCAAATGCCAAATTCGGACAATGTGTCCATTAATCTTAAATTTTCCGACGGTTCTATTGCTAATATTCTGTATTTCGCAAATGGTAGCAGTTTGCTCGAAAAAGAATATTGCGAAGTTCATTGCGAACGTAAATCTGCCATAATGAACAATTTTACAACTCTTGATTTATTCAGTCAGAAACGCCAAACTCTCAAATTTGATGGCAAAAAAGGTATAGCCGAAGAAGTTCGTGCCTTCATTGATGCAATTCGTTCCGCAAAGCCAAGCCCTATCTCAATTGAAGAGATAATTAAAACAACTGAGGCAACTTTCTATGCTGTCGAGTCTCTCAAAATAGGCTTGCCAATACAATTTTAGCGTATTTTCTCTAATTCTAATGTCGAGAAATTATCAAGGATTTGCTTGATTTCAGGCGATTGCTGCAAAGCAATTGCCTGATGCTTCTTTGTAAGTGAGCGAAAAGTCATTGCGTAAGAATGCTGTATTAAAATTATCAATGCAGTATTGGATAACACCCCATCGAACACAACAGTGTTCCAGTTACGTTTGTTCATATGGTAGCCTGGTCGGATACAACTGAATTTCTCTCGCAACTCATCTATTATATCGGGGGAACATTTAAGGTTAACCAAGAGCGGAACTTTCTCCAACGAGCCAAGAGCAAAAATTTTGTTACAAATTCGATAGCAAACTGTGTCCTCATCGAAAGGAAAATCGAAGGTTGCTTCAGGCAACGAAAGACAAAAATTATGTAATTCTTCTGCATCCATCAGTGCTTGCCGACCCACTCAATTCCAAAATAGCGAGTAATTTCTTCTGAATTTTTGAAATTCTTCATTAGGTCTCGGAACTGAAATTGAAGAGTAAAACCGTAACCAAGCGAATAACGCAAAGATGTATTCAAAAATCCACGTCCTTTTGTTCTTCCTGCTTTCCATTCGAATACTCCTGCGTTATATTCAGCATTTATTGCAACTCGCTTCCCGATAGATTGCTCGATACCCGCATAATAGTTGACGAAAAAATCATCCGCTACGTTCTCAAATGAATAATTCAACCCCGCGTGCGTAGCAACCGAACCCAAATCCCAGCGAAAATTCTTGCTCAACGCAAGGAAAACACCAGGCGAGGCAACTGAATATCTGTTCGAGCTGTTCGAATACATTCCCGCTCCACGAGTGGATAGTCCCACCGCAAATGCAGGCACTTCAATTGTTTCATTTACAAATCTATACTTTAATAGTATTGCGGGAATATTTTGCAAAATTATTTCGCCCGAACCAACAAAATTCTGTGCGGAAATAGCCGCTCCAATATTGAAATTCCTCCAGAGTGCATAATTGAAAGTAAATGCCAGCCCTCCACCATCGAAATACACCAAGTCGACAGCGTAATCTCCCTTTGGAATAACTCCCGCTGTCGGCATATCTACTACGTCGCGAGTTTCAAAGGCAGCAGCATCTCCCGCGGTCCCCTGTGAATAGCAATTCAATGAAAATGCAAGCAGTAAGAAAATAATTAATCGCTTCATAATGATTTTATACTTTTCAAATATGTTAAAAATACTTAATTTTAATAAAATATCATTATTATATTTATTGAAAACGATGACAGTTATATTTTCTAAAAAGTGCGAATTGGCTTTGCAAGCAGTGCTTTACTTAGCACATAAGGACTACGATGCTCCTACTTCTGCTCTGGAAATTTCAGAAGAAATCGGAATTCCAAAAGAATTCACCTCAAAAATTCTTCAAATGCTCATCAAAAGTGGAATAGTCGGTTCTCGCAAAGGCAAATCAGGTGGCTTTTATTTAGCTCGTCCTGCAAAGGAAATCAGACTGATTGATATTGTCGAAGCAATTGATGGAACTGACGTTTTCCATCGTTGCGTGCTTGGTTTTCCGAATTGCTCGAACGATGAACCGTGTCCCGTGCACGACGAATGGGGAAAACTTCGCGAGGAAGCCTTGCGAATGCTTTCTGCTCGTACATTAGAGGAACTCCGACATCAAACTATTGCGAAAATTGAAGCAATAAAACATAAAAACAAAACCTCGGGCAATAAGGATTAAAAGAAATCTATGTATTTTTCGACTGCTTCGATTGATTTTCTCAGCAGTTCCCTATCGACAAGGCTCGAATTGCATTTCTCCGCTGAAAGCAAGCAATGATATGCTTTTTCCCACTGCTTGCGGTGCATAAAGCACGCTGCAAGTATAAACTGTTTCAAACCTTCGTAATTGCTATTCGAAAAGACATAATTCTGATGTTCCAGTATATATTTCCAGTCATTCAAACTTGTTGCAATCTGAAACAGACGCAATTGCGAAAGCTCCAAATTTTCGACTGATAAATCACGCGAAGAAAGAATTTTCAGAAAAATTTCCTTGGCAGTTATAAGATTATTCATCGAAAATTCGGTATTTGCAAGATGAAAAAGCAAATAATCAGATGGATTTTGTGCGAGCTCTTTCTTTATAAGTTCCAGATTACGTTGCTTCTTTTCAGTAGAATTATCTATGTAGCCAAAATGCTCAATTGTAATATCAGCTTCGATTATTTCCAGCCCGAGCTCGAAAATACTTTCAGAAATTTGCTCGTGGACTGCACCTTGGTAGCGAATTTTTGGGTGATTTCTGAAAATTCGAGTATAACGGTGTTCTATAAAACTTGTTCTGTCGTCTGTTAGATAATTTTTTATTATGCAGGAAACGCCACCAATTCTATCATCTTGAAATATCTTTTGATTTTGTTCGGATGAAAATGGAAGTAGCACTTCATCTGCATCAAGAAAAATTATCCAGTGACTTCGAGCGAAACCCAAAGCAAAATTCCTCATTTCAGAAAAATCATTGTTCCATTTCTTGAAGTAAATTTCACAATTTGAATTAGCCGCAATTTTGGGTGTGTCGTCTATCGAACCCGTATCGACAACTACAATTTGCGAACAAATTGGCAAAAGCGACCGTATTGCACCTGCAATGTGTTTTTCTTCATTTTTTGCAATTATGCAACCGGTGAAGTTCATTTTTCAGATTTCAATAGTGGGAATTTTATCGCAACAGTTGTGTAAACATTCGGCTGGCTTTGTATCATTATATCACCACCAACTATTGAAGCAATTGCTTTAACAATTGCAAGCCCAAGCCCAGAGCCCTGCTGTTCATACGTGTCGCGTTCGAATTGAATGTGTGGTGCTATGCTGGCAATTTGTTCCTGTGTCATTCCTCGACCAAAGTCTGTTATATGGATAAAGTAATAACCACTCGAAACGTTTGAACTGATTTTGATTGGCTTGCCTCGCTCGGAGAATTTATAGGCGTTGTCTAATATTTCCTCAATCGTTTTCATAAATAAATCTTCCGGAACTGCAACACTTGCCTCTTCCAGATCAAGTTCAATATCGTTCGAGCGTCCCGCATTTCCCGCCGAATAGACCACTATATCTCTAATTAGAAAATCTGCAAGCGGTGTTTTCTTCTGACGCAACTTCAATACTTCATCTTCGTTTGAAATTATTAATTGTAATTTTGAATAAAATAGATAATTCTCGAATATTCTTTGAATTCTTTTTGCTGCTTCATTTATGTTTTGCAGAATATCACGTGCTTCACTATAATTTGTTTGGTCGTAGTGCTTTCGCAAAAAAACAGATAATCCCAGAATAATATTCAGCGGTGTGCGAACTTCGTGAGGCATATAGCTTCGTAAAGTATTTGCGAGCATCTCATATTTTGAGTTGAATTTTTTCTCTGCTGTTTCGGCTTTTTCTAAGCGTTTCTGCACTGCTGCTACCAGTTCGTCGAAATCAAACGGCTTGGTGATATAATCATCTGCACCAAGGTTCATACCTTCCCGAATATCCTGACGAGCTGATTTCGCCGTTAAAAATATAAAAGGAACAAGTTCAGTAGAAGGGTAATTTCTCAGTTCTTTTAATACTGCTAACCCGTCCATTTCGGGCATCATTATATCGCAAATAATAAGGTTTGGGATTACTGATAAGGCAACATTTATTCCTTCTTTACCATTTTCTGCCTGGTATACTTCAAACCCATTTAATTTAAATATTCTTGCAATATCGTTTCTGATATTATTTTCATCTTCTATTACTAAAATTTTCTTTTTCATCTTAATTACCTGAACTATATGGAATTGTTACTGTAAAAGTAGTTCCTCTGTTAATTTTGCTTGTAAAATCTAACTTGCCATTTAGCATTTTGATTGCATTTAGCACTACCTGCAATCCAATACCACTTCCCGACACTTTCCCGACGTTTTCGGCACGATAGAATAAATCGAATATTTTCTCCTGTTCGTCATCGGGGATTCCAATACCATAATCTCTTATTGCATACGCAAAGTTATCTTCATTGAAATATAGTTTAACGTCTATTGGTGTGTCCGGCGATGAATATTTTGCTGCGTTTGAAAGCAAGTTTAGTAGTATCAATCTAAGCAATCGTTCATTTGTTTCGACTGTATTCTTGTAACCAATGTTTATGAAAAATATATCCCTTCTTTGAAGCAAGGTGGTCTGAAATTCGTTTATCAGATTTTCTGTAAATTTAATTAAATCTATTTGTTCGGTAATGTCCGTTTCAACAACTTTCTCTTTTTCTCTGCTGATGAACAACATATTTTCAATTAAATCAGTTAAGTTGTCCACAGTTTTCATAATTCTGTTCAAGTATTCTTGCCTCTCTTCGTCGGATAGAGAGTCCTGGTATTTCTCAAGCATTTGTGCAGCTGAACGAACAATTGTAAGCGGTGTGCGAAATTCGTGGGACACCATACTTACAAAGCGCGTTTTCAACTGGCTCAGCTCTTTTTCCTTATCTAACAATAATTTTAATTCCTGCTGCACTTTATGATGTTGATCAATTTCCTCTTTTAATTTCTTGACCAATATTTGCAGGTCTTGCGTTCGCTCTTCTACTTTTAGTTCCAATGTTTGATTTATTTGTTTCAGCTCTTCTTGATATTTTTTAAGCTCAGTAATATCAATGAAGCAGTCAATTCTTTTTTTTGCAGAACCAATGCTAACAAAAGAAGTTGTGCGAATTATCGGAATTTTATCACCATTGGTATTAATTAAATAAGATTCGAAATTTTTATATGATTCAGATGAGAAATCAGGGTCGTTGTAATCAATTTTTTCTAAAAAATCGTATATTTTCCTTCCAAGTATTTCTCTGCCATCTAAATTAATGAGCCCCTCGGCAACTGGATTAATTTTTGTTATTTCAAATGTATCCCAATCGTGTACGATAATACCCGTCTGGACGGCATCGAAAATCGCATTCAACTCCCTTCTGCTTTGAGCTAAATCCATAGTTTTTGCCGCAACCATCTGCTCCAAACTCGACTTTGTCGCTTTTAAATTATGTTGCAACAATACATTTTCCAGACTGGCAGAAAGCACCCTCGAAAATAAAGTGGTAGCAATGTTAAGCTCAGTTTTGATTAGAGTGTCATCATTAGTATTTATTAAAGCTATTCCCAGCACCCCAAATGAAGCAACCAGAGGCACCGCAATTGTAACCAATTCATCGAAACCTGACGAACCAAAAGATATAGAACCATTCGCAAGTGCAGAGCCAACTATTCCATTATGAACACACGAATTGAATATTTTTTCAAGGTTATTTTTTTCACTTTCAGGGAAGTAGCTATTTAATTCAAACTCAAAAGAGTTGTTCTTTAATAGATAAATCGCCGTAGAAACTGAATTCGGAAATTTTATAAATACATTCAGCCCATTTCTGATAATATCAGGTAACCTATTGAATTTCTTGTTAACTACAATAAATTCTTGTATAGCATCATAATAAATGCTTTGAAGGTAACCTGTTTGTTCGTCAATAATCATTTATTTATTCGATATATACCTAACATCAATTTAATAAAAAAATACCAATAGCGGCATCATATTCGAGCATCAAAGTATCATAATTTTTCGACCAAAAGTTGTCAGGTAAGTTCAGTGCTTTCCACGCATCAAGATTTGGTGTGGGGACGATATCATCTCCTGCTTGCCCGAGTTCAAGTAGAGAAGCAACAGTATTTGCTATATGGACACATCCGACAAGCACATTATTCGCATTATCATTTTTGCCAACGGCGTGGTATCTTATTGCATCTTTCAGAGATTGTGGCAACTTCCATTTTTCAGCTAAGATTTCACCCGCAATAATGTGATTTACTCCTAAAACAGCATTTTCTGCTTCGCGAGCGGGTAAATTTTTTTCCATTGCATATTCAATTGATTTTGCATATTCATCAGGTATGAATTTCAAGAAAAGCAACTTTCCAATATCGTGCAAAATTCCCGCAAGAAAATAATTTTCGAGGTTAGTTATTCGTAAAGTTTTCCCGAGCAATCGTGTGATAATTCCTACCGCAATTGAATGTTTCCACAAATCTACCGGATTTATCGGAAAATTTCCCTTCATCTTGCGAAAAACGTCAATTATTCCCATTGCAATCACCAGATTTCGCACCTCTTCGAAACCAATGAAAATTATTGCCTGCGAAATTGTCGATATTCTGCCTCTAAATCCATAGATTGGTGAATTTGCCGCTTTCAATACCTTTGCTGCTGCTGCCTGGTCTTCTGCAATTATATTTGCAACATCGTGTGCAGTAGAACGGGGATTGGACATCACATCCGACAATGTGGAATATATTGTTGGCAAAGTTGGGAATTCATCCGCACGGGCAATTAATTTATTAAGAATATCCATTTCACTTCTTTTCTGTGTGAGACATTTTTTTCGCAAGATGATAGACAGCAACTTTGAATAAGTCTTCTTCTATTGGAATACGCGGCGTCCAGGATGTTCTTTGAGCTATGCTTTCTAATATTTGCTTTCGCATCTCTTCCGAGATTTCCGATGTTTCTTCATCTTCTGCACCTGCTGTTACCTTTATCGTCCGAATGTTCCAGGTTTTCAGAAAAGTAGAATGCTGCTGCGAAAGCACTACCCCCGCAGCAAGTAAAACCTGCCCGTAACGATTTACAATCGGTTCTGCTATTATCATTCCATCTTGTATGTCTTCTACTGCTATGACCTTTGCCATCTTTAAACCTCGAAATGTTTTAATTGAGTTAGAACATCATATTTTGTAAAGTCGAAATGAACAGGCGTAATTGTAACATAACCTTTTGCTAATGCAGCATCGTCTGTTTCTATATCATCTTCGCTTTCCAGGTAATATTCACCTGCAAACCAATAATACTTCCTTCCAAACGGGTCTAATCTCATTTCATACGTATCTTTCCAATATGATGAACTATGTTTAGCAACTTTTATACCAAGTATATTTTCTTTTGGGATAGCCGGAACATTCACATTCAGCAAAAAATTTGGCTTTAACTTACTTTCGAGCAACTTCCCTGCAATTATGAGCGCATATTCCGCTGCTGCATCCATCGGGACGCTCGTATCGTGCGAGGCAACCGAAATTGCTATCGACGGAACGCCCGCAAGCATTCCTTCCGTTGCCGCTGCAACTGTTCCCGAATACAGGATATTTATTGCTGTATTTTGCCCGTGATTTATTCCTGAAACAACTAAATCAGGCTTCTCCTCCAACAAATTCGATAATGCAATTTTTACACAATCCGAAGGCGTTCCATCTATGGCGTAACCAAACAGCGCACCATTTCGTTTAACTTTCGTTACTCGTAGCGGGCGTGCAACCGTCAGGGCGTGCCCAACTGCACTTTGCTGGCGGTCTGGTGCAGCTACGACGACTTCTCCCAATTGCGACATAGCGCTTGCCAATGCGAAAATTCCAGGCGAATCTATCCCATCATCGTTTGTAACTAAAATCTTATATTTTTTCTCCATCAAAGAACTGCTATTTTGTTAATAATTATTGATTTAGAAACGCAAAATAATGATAATTATTGAAACAAAATTTAATTTATATTTATTAAATTGTGTCTTTATATTTTATCTAAATTGAAGTTTTTGAGTGATAAATGAATTTATATAGATACATTTCTTCATCAATTGCAAAATCACGAAAAACTCGATTTCTGCGATTTGCACGGTTGGTGTCGCTGCTGAGTGTTATGCTTGGTGTTGTTGCTTTGTTGATAAGCTTGGCTATTCTCCACGGCTTCGAAAATGAACTTCGCAACAACACAACAAAATTCACTTCTCACATCGTGGTTTTCAGCTACAACAAAGACCCAATTGGTAACGCAAAAGCAATAACCGAACAAATTTGTGCAAAATTCGACGCCATTTCTGCAATCCATCCTGTTATCGAAGGCGAGGGGCTTGTCCGTGCGGCGGGCTTTGTTGATGGCGTTATGTTCAGAACCTACAATCCCGAATACGACCCAAATGGTTTTTCTAATCTTATCAACGGACAAAAAAATTTTTCGTGTGACAGTGCCAATGAAGTTATTGTCGGCGAGCCATTACTCAGAAAACTTGCTCTGAAAATTGGCGATTTCGTTAATTTATACTCAATAAGCATTAAGGATAACGCTACAAAATATAAAATCAACAAATTCAAAATCGTTGGCACCTACAAAACGGGTATGACCATCTATGATGAAACCCTTGTGCTTTTGCCCGAGGCAACTGCCCGAAACTTCTATGGTTTGCCACTAAATTCTGCAAATAAGATTGAAATTTTCATCAAAGATATAAACAAAGCAAGCGATGTTTCGCAATCGATTATGAAGTTTTTGGGCTTCCCATTCTGGACTTTGACTTATTATGAAATTCATTCATCACTATTCGCCTGGATTGAACTTCAACGTGAGCCAATTCCACTGGTGCTGGGAATTATTTCGCTTGTTGCTATGCTGAATATTATCACTACTTTGATAATTACCGTAATCGAAAAAACCCGCACAATTGGAATTTTGCGAACTCTGGGCATTAGCAAAACTGGTATTATCAAGATATTTGCTTATCAAGGTTTGCAAATTGGGCTTTATGGAATTGTTGCAGGTTGCGTTTTGTCGTTTATGTTTTGTGTTTTGCAGCAACAATTTAGATTTATTCATCTCAAAAGTGAAATATACTTTTTAGATGCTTTGCCAATATTTATTTCACCATTGCATTACGTCCTTGTCGCTTCGATTACATTTGTGCTTGTGTTGCTTGCTTCGGTTCTTCCCGCTTTGATAGCAGCAAAAATAAAGCCCGTATCAGCATTGAGATTTAAGTAGCTATTTATCAATGGTTTATAATTGATTGCTGTTTTATTGATTGAAAACTAATTTTCTTTTGCTAAATAACATTATTTTTCTATTTTTGAGAATAATGCCATTGCAAATGCACGGGAAACAGGTGAAAATCCTGTACGGTTGCGCCGCTGTAAGAGCTACTTTGGCTTTACGCTTGCCTATCCGTGCAAGCAGCCACTGTTCGAACAGAATGGGAAGGCAAAGCACAAGGGTTCGATGCTCAAGTCAGAAGACCGATTTGCAATGCTCATTGACCACCAGGTGTGGTACATCAGCGCAAACTGATGGATGAGGGAAGCGAAAGGACACTATATTTCTTTCATTTCCTTCAGATTTTATAGATATATTAAATAATTGGAGGTTTCTTTTATGAAGCATTTATATGCGTTTTTCGCATTAATGTTTGTCAGCATTTTCTATTTAAATGCTCAAATTAATGTATCCGTTGGCTTGCAGCCACTTATGATTTATCACTATAATTCCGATTTTTATGTATTATGTAAAGGTGTCGACGCCAATTTCGATGGCAATTACGACCCCGACACAGACGAACCGCCCTCACTCTGGCGTAATGACCCGATTGGAATGGGACCGCTTTCCGCTTCGAAAATCATTGAATTCCCTTTCGGACTGAATAGCTTCCCCGTAAGAGCACTTTTCGATGAAGAATTCCTTTATCTTCAAACTAATGGATATATCTGGAAGTATAATATTACTAACGGTAGCCTTGTGGACTCTATTGAATTTGAACACACTGTTTATGGCTTTTTCATTGATAATGGCTTGCTTTATGTTTCAACCCGCGTAACCCCACCAGGTTCCTGGTCGCCCGAGCACAATTACGTGATTTCAATCGACCTTGCTACAAAAGAAGCAAAAGACACCATTGAAGCCAAAATGAATGTGCAAATGTGTCAGATTTTCAACGAAAAATTGTTTGTGCTTAACGAAGGAACGGGTGCAGAAGACAGCTACGTAACTGTTTATGATTTATCAACAAAAGAAGAAATTAAATCCTATCCCGCAGGTTCATTCGGCAATTATTTTGAAATCAGAGACAACCAGCTCTACGTTGTTTCTAACGGAAGCCGTAAAGTGTTCAGATACGCTCTCGATATTGATGAAACTTTCGAATATGAAGTTGGGACAACTGGTTGGGATGGTCCCCGTGAATTAGTGTTCAATCCCGAAGGCACAAAATTCAGAGTTTCAGCTTATGATGGAAATATTTATGAATTCAAGACGACAGAAAATCAACCCGTCATTACCATTAATGCAGGCAAAAAAGTTGAAGGAATGCTCTGGGGAAATTATTATGATAATGATGTATTCGTTGCTGCCTTGATAAACAACCCTGATTATTCTGCAAACGACTTTGTTACCATTTGGGTTAGCCCGCTTGCAAGCGTAAAGGATTTAGCACAAATGATAAAAGTTTATCCTAATCCCGCAACATCTTTCATTAAAATTGAAGCTAATCATTTAAATTTCGATGATTTTTCAATTGTTTCGCTGGAAGGTAAAATAGTAAAAGAAGGGAAACTATATTCAAATACAATAGAACTGAATGAAATCGGTGCCGGAAAATTTTTCGTTCGCCTTAGCAATCAAAAAGAAACTGTTGCCATACCAATAACTATAGTCAAATAATGTGACATAGCGACGCAAACAAAATCGGGGCTTTGCAATAAGCCCCGACTGTTTGCTTAAATGTATTGCTCTTCTTCGTCGTCGTTATAAAAATATTCTTCGTTTGCCATATCTTCGTATTCAGGCCACAAATCTTCCATTCCTTCGATAAGTTCGTCGCTATCTTCAAGCTCGGCGATGTTATCGAGCACCTGCTGCGGGCAGCCCGAACGCATAGCGTAATCGAAAAGTTCTTCTTTTGTTGCAGGCCAGGGTGCATCTTCTAAATATGCTGCAAGTTCAGGGGTCCAGAACATTACACACCTCCAAATTGTTTTACTTTTATGCTTATATCGAATAAATTAACAAAGTATTTTATAAATTTTTGAATAAAAAACCCGCCATTTCAAAAAATAGCGGGCTTTGAGCAATATATTGATAGAATTATCTCGAATAATACTCGACAACAAGTGAAACTTCGCATTGAACAGGAATTTCTTCTCTCTTTGGCGGATAGAGCAATTTCGCTGAAAAATCTGCTTTCGATACTTCAAGATAAGCAGGTGGTGCAGAATTGCGAATTGATTCCTGGAATGCTTCTATATTGCGGCTCTTTTCACGCAATTGGATTACATCAGAAGTCTTCACCTGATACGAAGGCACATCCAAACGGCGCCCGTTCACCAGGAAATGCCCGTGCTTAACAAACTGACGAGCAGCATAAATCGAACGAGCAAATCCCGCTCGATATACCACAGCATCAAGGCGTGTTTCAAGCAATAGCACAAGATTTTCGGCTGTGTTGCCCTGCATTCTTGTTGCTTTCTTGTAGTAGTTGCCCATTTGCTTTTCAGAAACGTTATATTGCAAACGAAGACGCTGCTTTTCGAGTAACTGACGTCCGTAGTCCGAAAGCTTTGCACGTTTCTTTGCAGCTCCGTGCTGACCAGGAGGATTTGGTTTTCTGCTGCTGTATTTTTTTGCTTTAACGGTTAAATTTATCCCTAATTTTCTGGATAATTTGACCTTTGGACCCGTATAATTCATTTTTCCTCGCTTTTATTGTTATTTTAAATAATATCAAACAACATAAAAATTTATAAAATAAACGGATTACAAAAATAACATAATAATATTTATTGACAAAATTTTTTTTTCTTAACTTATGAATTTATAATTTTATTAGCAAGTTCAATGATTAGCTCCGATTGTTGCTCCAATGTCATTTCTGATGTATCAATCAATATTGCGTCTTCGGCTTGTCGCAATGGGCTTATCGCCCGACTACTATCGTAATTGTCTCGTTCGATAATTTGCTTCTTTATCTCCTCGATTTCTACGGGGATGCCTTTTGCTCGCAATTCCTTTGCTCGCCGCTCTGCTCTTGCTTCGATAGACGCTACAAGATATATTTTAAGCTCTGCGTTCGGAAAAACAACTGTTCCAATGTCGCGCCCATCCATTACTATTCCGCCGCTTTCGCCTATTCGCCTCTGCTCTGCAACAAGTTTATCGCGAACGCATCCTATTGCACTAACAGGGGAAACCAACCGTGTTACTTCCGGCAGTCGAATATCCTCGGATACATCTTCGCCGTTGAGTATTGTTCGCTGTCCCTGCGGTGAGGTGCGAAGTTCGATTTTTAATTCATCAAGTATTTTGCAAATTTCAGCTTCGTTTTCGGCTATTCCACGTCGAATTGCTTCCAGCGTTACAGCACGATACATAGCACCTGTGTCTATGTATATATACCCAAGCCGCTCAGCTACAATCTTTGCAGAAGAACTTTTGCCCGAACCTGCGGGACCATCTATTGCAATCACAATTTTTTTCATACTTTTTATAATTTTTTCAGACAATCGAACACTGTTTTGTAGTCGGATAAATCCTCAAACAACACATCAGGAGTATAATGACGCAGTTCGCTTGACGGTGCTTTGCCTGTGGCAACAGCAACTGCTTTGAGCGAATTGCTTTTCGCCGCCTGAATATCGCGGAAAGTATCTCCAATTATCACTGAATTAGAAATTGAGTAGCTTTCGTCGATAATTTTGCTTTGCTTTGCTCTTTCAATCGCTATTATTGGTAATTTATTGCGGTCTGGACAATCGTCCCCAAACCCACCGAAAGGGAAATACCTATCCAGCCCCACCAGCGACAATTTCAAATACGCATTCTTCCGAAAATTGCCCGTAACCAATCCCATTTCGAAATTATCTGCCCTGTCAATCTCCTCGATTAATTCAGCTGCACCTGGCAAAATCGTTATGCTGTCTTTTGAAATTCTTTGCTCAAATTTTTCGAAAATATTCTCCCAGATTTGCTCAATACTACTGCTGTAATCAATTTTGTATAACTGAGCAATATCAGCAATTATTTGCAAATCAGTTTTTCCGTGGAATGATGGGATATTTTGAGAAATGTCTATACTAAACATCTCGCCAAAAGTATCAATAAAGATACTTCTGGCGAGCGAACTTTCGACATTTAAAATAGTACCATCTATATCAAAAAGTACAATTTTCTTCATTGAACCTTAAAATGGCACGTCGTCGTCGGGTGTGCCTTCGCTGAAATCAGGTTCGTCGTAAGTTTCTTTTTCCTGATTATCATTAGTTTTACGGCTACCAAGAGAAATAACGGTGTTAGCAATAACTTCTGTTACGTGGCGAGTAACACCGTCTTTGCCTTCGTAGCTGCGGTGCTTAATTTTCCCTTCGACATATACTTTTGTGCCTTTGCGGAAGTTTTCAGCAACCTGCACTGCTAAATTGTCCCAGCACACAACAGTATGCCAATCGGTAATTTCTTTCCATTCTCCGTTGCTGTCCTTGTAAGCTTCGGATGTTGCCATACGGAAACTGCATACGTTTCTCCCACCAGGAGTGGAGCGTAATTCTGGGTCTTGCCCAATATTGCCAACTAATGTGGCACGGTTAACACTTCTTGCCATATATCTAACCTTATTCTAAAAAGATAATAAAAACACAATTTTCAAATCAACGAAATTTTTTTGTAATTTCAAAATATTAATTGAAATCCTATGCCCGTATAATTCAATTTTTTATCATAAAACATTCCGTGTTCGTTCCAGCCATTGTGATTGTAAATATAAAACCCAATTCCTGTTTTCATTGTAGATTTAAATATTACTCCCAATTGCCCCGTTGCGTTGAGTTTTGTGATTTTCTTTATTCTGCTGATTTTATAATCATACCCATACGATAGATATAAATTCCGCCAAAATTTGTATTCTCCGTCAAATCCAAATTGCGGCACCCACTTACCTAAATTTTTCGGCAAAGTGGAAAAAATAAACGTCGTCCCGCCATAAAATCTTACGTTTTTATAACGCACTGCACCGATTGCCTCAATAAATTCACGACTATAACTGAACGGACGTTGAAGAAATACGCTATCGCTTGCATAGCCATCTACCAGATGTGCCGAAATATGGGCTAACCTCACTCGCCATTCGAATGGTTGCTCCATTAAATAGGTCTTTCCTGAAACATTTGCCCCAAAAAAATAATCGCTTGCCTCAACCGGAAATTTAAAATGCCCTACTGAACGCAACCGTGTATATGTGAAAAAATCACCGCCCAGGCGCACCTCCGACGAATCAGTTTTATGCAACGTGCTTAAATCAATCGAAGTCCCAATATCCAACCGCAATTTTTCATCATCAATATTGTAAATTGTTCCAACCCGCGGCTCAAACGTATTCCCAACAAGCGGTTTAAACAGCAATGGTTCAATTGCAAACAAATTACTTACAGAAAATAGAACTCCAAGCAAAAACAGGTATTTTTTCATTTTCTCACCATAATTAATATAATCAATCTAAATCTTCATTTATTAATAGCAAATTAATAATACACTGTTAAAATCGTTAATTATTGTAAATCAATAATATTTTTGAAACTTTTGATAATTATTTACGTTTTAAGTTCGGTAATTTATCAACAACTTACAAGGAACTATGAAGATTATTATTTCAATTTGTCTTTTTAGCGTGCTTATCTTCTATAATCTCAGTGCAAATTTAAATGCTCCGAATACAGCATCAATAGCAGGCTTTGTGCGTGATGAAAGAAGCAAAGAAACGCTCATTTCCGCCACTGTTATGCTCAAAGACACAAAATTAGGAACAAGGACGAACAAAAACGGCTTCTACAGCATATCAAGCATTCCACATGGCAGCTACACTCTTGTTGTCTCCTTCCTCGGATACGAGCGTTTCGAAAGAAAAATCACTCTGAAAGCAAACGAAGAACTTCGCCTTGATATTTCATTGAAGGAAACTGCCGTTCGTAAACAAGACGTTCTGGTCGAAGCCGAACGAGAAATTGAGCAACGCCAGGTGATGATTAGCAAAGTAAATGTCCCCGTGGAAACTATTAAGGAAATACGCATAGGCGGCGAATCCGATGTATTCCGTTCTTTGCAATACCTGCCTGGTGTGCTCACTTCATCGCAAATTTCCAGTGGTTTGTTTGTTCGTGGTGGTTCTCCCGACCAAAATTTAGTGCTACTTGATGGCTCGACTGTCTATAATCCAACTCATTTGTTCGGTTTTATCTCTACTTTCAACACCGATGCAATCAAAGACGTAGAACTCATCAAAGGCGGTTTCGAAGCTCAATACGGTGGGCGGCTTTCGGCTGTGCTGAACATTACTCAAAAAGATGGCGACAGAAGCCAAACTCAGGGGTTAGCATCAATCGGTGCTATTTCCTCTCGTGCTACTCTGGAAGGACCGCTTGGCAATGGTTCCTGGTTCATTGGTGGGCGTCGCACTTACTTCGAACTTGTCAAAAGCTTAATCGATAATAATCCCGAGCAACCAATTCCCGACTTTAATTTCTACGATGTTAATGCTAAAATTACTCAGGACATTGGTAGCAACGATAAATTATCATTAAGCGGATTCATAAGCAAGGACAACCTTATGGTCAGCTCTTTCGGTATTGATATGGACTTGTCCATTGGCAATAGGCTTGCTTCTATGAACTGGACACATATTTTTTCTAATTCTCTTTTTGCCAATTTAAATCTCAGTGCAAGCCATTATTTCAACAACTTTGACGGCGACCAAACGGGATACCAATTCTTAATTGAAAATTCAATTACTGATTATTCCGCAAAACTTAATTTCGAATGGTTTACTAACGAAAAAATCACTCATAATTTCGGTCTCGAAATTAATAATTACAACTTTCAGTTCCTGCAAAATTTCACCGGCGAAACCGATAGCACTCAGGTAGGTTCGTCTGCGGGAACAACAAACCTAAAAGTGAAAGACTATAATTATTCTGCCTACGCTCAAATAAACTACTCTCCGATAGAACTATTTGCAATTCAAGCCGGATTGCGTGGTAACTATTGGCAAATGAGAGACATTATTTTGATTGATCCGCGTTTGGCTTTAAGATACACTCTCACTGACAACATTGCTTTGAAAGCTGCCTGGGGTGTGTTCAGTCAGAACCTTCGCCTTGCCACTCAGCCCGATTTCTCATTCTTCGATACCTGGTTGCCTACTGATTCCACAGTTCCTGCAAGCCGTGCAATTCATTACATTTTCAGTGTCGAAACAAAGCCTTTTCAGAACTTTGATTTAAACTTCGACATATATTACAAAAAATATAGAAACGTAAGCGAACTCAACCAAAATGCTCTTCAAGGTTCTAACGTTCGCGATGTTTTCTACATCGGAAATGCCTATTCCTATGGTTTCGAAGTATTCTTGCAAAAACGAGTAGGGAAGCTTACCGGCTGGGCTGGCTATGCACTCGGCTATATTCGCGCTAAATTCGATAGTATCAACTACGGACGTGAGTTCAGACCAAAATACGACCGACTGCACGACTTCAAAGTAGTAATGCAATATAATTTATCCGAAAAATGGGATATTGGTGCTACTTTCACTTTCCAATCGGGGCAATCATATACAGGAGCGACTTCAAGATTCCAGTCATTCCTGCCAACTCAAACTTACGGTCGTGGCAAAATCGTTCCTTCTCAACGTTATGGACTGCGTCTTCCGCCTTCTCACCAGCTCAATCTCAATGCTACTTATTCCTTCAAGTCTTTTGGTTTAGATTCAAAGCTTATTTTCGATATTTACAATGTCTATAATCGGCGCGATATCTGGTTCAGATACTACAACCTGCAAGAAGAAGAAACAAAGGTTGAAGATGTGCGATTAATCCCAATTTTACCAACTATTTCTTATGAAATTAAATTTTAGGAGGCGAAAATGAAATTGCTCAAATATATATTAATTTCGTTGGTGTTTCTTGCTGCTTGTGGCGATGATGTCCCGACCGACTACAAACCCGAAAACGTCCTCGAAGCAATTCTGCTTGTCGGCGAACCAATACAGAATATTGCAGTTTTAAAAACTCAGCCTGTAACAGCCAAATATAACCATTACCAGGCTTTTATCAAAAATGCAGAAGTTATTATCAGAGGCGATGGTCAAATTTTCCCTCTCATATTTAACTATGATACCGTAAAACCTGGCTATTACTATCCCGACGCAAATTACAAAGTAAAACCAAATACCGAATATTCAATTGAAGTAAAACTTCCCGATGGAACCATTCTCAGCGGCAAAACTACTACACCATCTGAAATTTCCTGGCAAACCCGTATCAACAAGACCATTCAATATCCGAAAGATACTATTAATCTTCCACCAAGCGATTCGATTTCCTGGACACGTGCGTCCGGGTTCAATTATTATATCATTGCAATTACTTGTCTGGATACACTCGAATATGGCAAATATCTCGACCCTCCGACAAATGAAAAAAACAGAAGGGTGTATAATCCTTTTATCAATGAAAATCGTTACAAAGAGCAATCGGGTTCGGGATTGCTTCCCGCAACAAAAACACGCGTCGTGTGGTCTGCTTTTAAGTGGTTTGGCAAGCACGAAGTTGCTATTATGTCAGCAGACTGGAATTTAGTCCGCTGGTATCTTCAAAACGTTGGTGTTAATTCTGTCAACCCTTTGCTCGGAAGCGTCGAGGGTGGAATTGGCGTAGTTGGTTCAGCTTATGCAATTCGTGATACTTTTATGTTGCTAAAAAATCAACCTTAATTTGATATAATTATTTTTTTTATTAAGTTTGTTTGTTAGTTTCATCAATTTTGTTTAAAGGTATGCTATGAGAAGATTATTAGGTTTGTTTGTCGCTTTCATCGGTTTGAGTGTAGTTGCATATTCCCAGCCAAAACTCGAAATGTACCCACCGAATGAATATAACTGGGGCAAGGTTAAATCAACCGATAACCCGCTGAAAGCAACTGTTAAAATCTACAACCACGGCAACGAAGAACTCCACATTGTTAATGTGAAGCCAGGTTGCGGTTGCACCACTGCTCCACTTGATAAAAAAATCCTCCCTCCGGGCGATTCTGCCAACCTGGATATTACATTGAATATCACAGGTTATTCCGACAACGTTGTCAAAAGCATTATGATTGAATCGACCGACCCCGAGAAAAAATCCTTCTACTACTATATCAAAGCAAATGTCTTCCGTCCGATTGTTGTTGTTCCGCAATATATTCCTTTCAACGAGCTCTATTATATGCAGGAAGCCAGTTCCAAAGTTATGCTCAAAAACAATACTGACGCCCCAATTAAAATTTTAGACATAAAGACTAATCCTGAATCATTGAAAATAAACCTCAAAGCTAACGATGTGTTGAAACCAAAATCAGAAACACCTCTCGAAGTTAAATTCACGCCCACTCAAATCGGTGTTAATTCAATTCGTGTTTCCATCACTACCGACAATGAAGAATCCAAAACTATTGATATTAATGGCTGGGGAAGTGCAATCGACCCTAAACAAAACAAAAATTAGTAAAAGCAACCATTACAAACTGTTTTGCAATATCTTACGAGGCTGCCCCTTAAAAGGCAGCCTTTTTTCGTTATGTATTGGTGCCTCAAAAGCCTCTTTTTGTAACCTTCCGAAGGTTTTCCTGATATTTCGCTAAGTAATTGAAAACATTGTAGGAAAGGAGTTATATTTCCATATTTCTACTCTCTTAGCTTTTGAATATCATCAAACACACCAAGCTCGGTAATATACTTCGAAACAAATTTACCTGGTGTAATATCAAATGCATAATTCAAAGATTTCGAACCAATCGGTGTAATTCGAATTTTAGTAATTTTGTTCTGATAAAGCCCTTCGATATAATCAATTTCTTCCGTAGAACGAGCTTCAATTGGTATTTTCCTGAAATCATCAGTTTCCCAATCAATGGTGCTTGTTGGAAAAGCCACCCAGAACGGGATGTTATGCTCTTTTGCTACTAATGCTTTCAGGTAAGTTCCCACCTTGTTGCAAACATCACCTTTGCTTGTAACTCTATCGGCTCCAACAATTACAGCATCTACCTTGCCCATTTGCATAAGCAAGCCACCCGTATTATCAGCGATTATTGTATGCGGAACGCCTTCGCCAAGCAATTCAAACGATGTAAGCTTCGCTCCTTGATTTCTTGGGCGAGTTTCATCTACCCAGATATGTAGCGGTATTCCTTTGCGGTGTGCGTAATAAATGGGTGCAAGTGCCGTCCCCCAATCCACTGTTGCAAGCCATCCCGCATTGCAGTGCGTTAATAAATTTATTGGTCTGCGGTTTTCAGTGTGTAAATCCTCTATCAATTCAAAACCAAATTTTGCAATACTTTCGCAGGAAGCAACTTCATCAGAAAATATCTGACGTGCAGTAGCAAGAGCGCATTCATAGTTTTCCTCCAACGAAAGCGAAAAATCTAACATCGAAGCTACTTTATCCACTGCCCACATAAGATTAACTGCCGTTGGGCGCGCCGAGCGCACTTCTCCAACTATTTCGTTTATCTTTTCCGCCTGTTGCTTCTTATGTATCATCTCCTGCAAAGCAAGCGCAATTGCATAGGCACCTGCTATTCCAATAAGCGGGGCACCGCGAACTGTCATATCTTTTATTGCCATTACCATATCTTTGTATTTGGTGATTTTTACAATTTTAAGCTCGAACGGCAATAATCGCTGGTCTATTACATTGATTGCAAGCTCTTTGCCCTTTTCTTCCCAGAGCGAGCGATAATCCACATTATTAATTTTCATACAATTTGCATTAATTTACAATGAATTATTGTTAATTATCGAAAAACGTTCAACTCTTGTTTTTAACTTATTGTATTTAATTGTAATTTTGTTTTTTTGATTAGGGAGAAAAAATGAACGAAACTTACAAAGCCTCAGGAGTAAACATTGAAGCGGGCGAAAAATTAGTCAGTAGAATAAAACCACTTGTCAAAACTACTTTCAATGAAAAAGTTCTCTCTGAAATTGGACTTTTCGGCGGGCTTTACGAAGCAAAGTTCGAGGGGTATGCCGAACCTGTGCTTGTTGCCAGCACCGACGGGGTCGGAACCAAGCTTAAAGTTGCTTTCGCAGCAAACAAGCACGATACTGTCGGGCAGTGCCTTGTTAATCATTGTGTTAATGATATTCTTGCCTGTGGTGCAAAACCTTTGTTCTTTCTTGATTATTTTGCTACGGGTCGGCTCGAACCAACTGTTGCCGAGCAAGTTATTTCAGGGTTTGTCAAAGCTTGCCGCGAAAATTCTACCGCTTTAATCGGCGGCGAAACTGCCGAAATGCCTTCAATTTATGCTGACGGCGAGTACGACGTAAGCGGAACCATTGTTGGAGTTGTCGATAAATCGAAAATACTAAATGGTAGTGCTGTTAAATCGGGCGATGTTTTGATTGGATTGCCATCGAACGGGCTTCATACAAATGGATATTCTCTTGCTCGAAAAGTCCTTTTCGCAAAATATAAAGTTGATGATTATATCGAAGATTTAGGTTGCTCCCTGGGCGAGGAACTCCTCAAAGTTCATCGTTCGTATTTGCATCTTGTCCATCCAATGGCTGAAAAAGGTCTATTGAGTGGGATTTCCCATATTACGGGCGGTGGTATTGTTGGCAATACTTCTCGTGTTGTCCGCAAACCTCTCGAATTAGAAATTTTCTGGGAAAGCTGGCGCAGACCGCCTATTTTCGAACTTATTCAAAAAACTGGCAACGTATCCGAAGATGAAATGCGACAGGTTTTCAATTTAGGTATCGGAATGGTTCTAATTACAACCGAACAAAATGCTTATAGCATTATGGAAACACTAAAAAACGAAAATCCTGTGTTTATTGGTCGAATTAAATAGAGAACCAAATGAGCAGAAGGACTAAAATCATTTGCACCATAGGTCCGGCAACGGCTGATGTTGAAAAACTTGTCGAGCTAATTCAAAACGGGATGGATATTGCCCGACTTAATTTTTCTCACGGCACTCACCAGCAGCATCAAGAGATGTTTGCGAATATCCGTCGTGCCGAAGAAATCACCGGCAAGCCCATCGCCGTTATTCAGGATTTGCAGGGTCCTAAAATTCGCACTCGAAACGTGCGTAATGGAATTGTGTTTCTCTCTCCCGGTAGCGAATTTATCATTACTGCCGACGGCCTCGAAGAAGGTGATGAGCATCGCGTTTCCACCACCTACAAAGACCTTGTCAAAGAAGTTTCTGCGGGCGACACCCTACTCCTCGATGATGGCTATTTAATTTTGAAAGTTAAGCAGGTGATTGGCAACGATATTATTACGGAAGTGATTAAAGGCGGCAACTTAAAGAATAACAAAGGGATTATTGCCCCGGGTGTGAAATCTTTCGCTCCTTCACTTTCCGAAAAAGATATAGAAGACTTGAAATTTGGCTTGGAGTTAGGTGTTGATTACGTTGCTCTGTCCTTTGTGCGTTCTGCTAAAGACGTCATAGAACTAAAAACTGCTATGAAAATCTTCAAAAAGAACGTTGGAATTATCTCGAAAATTGAACGTTACGAAGCCTGCGAACGCATCGACGAGATTATCGAAGAATCAGACGCAATTATGGTTGCTCGTGGCGATTTAGGGCTCGAAACTCCTGCCGAAGAAGTTCCCATTCTGCAAAAAAACATTATCAAAAAATGTAATTTTTACGGTAAACCCGTGATAGTTGCCACTCAGATGCTTGAATCAATGATTACTAATCCACGTCCTACCCGATCCGAAGCAAGTGATGTCGCCAACGCTGTAATCGATGGAACAGACTGCGTTATGCTAAGCGGCGAGACCAGCACGGGCAGTTATCCTTGCGAAGCTGTTAATTATATGGATAGAATTATTCGCACCGCTGAGAAGAATTTTCACCGTATGCTCGAACCTCGTATTGTCCCATCCGACGAACGCCATAATTTTTCTGATGCTCTTTCGAAAGCTTCCTGCGAAGTCTCTGCGCAGGTGAATGCTTCTGCTATTATTGCTATGACCACCAGCGGGTTCACTGCTATCAACATTGCTAAATATAGACCGCGTCAGGAAATTATTGCATTCACCGAACTTAAAGACACTCAACGAAAACTTGCTCTTATCTGGGGGGTGCGTTCCTTCTGGCTCGAAGAACTAAATAATTCCGACGATATTGTTAAAACTATTTGCAATTTCTTGGTAGACAACAATATTTTTGAAAAAGGGGAGAAGATTATCTTTGTAACAGGAACATCTGAGAAAACATCACTCCCGGAAAATGTCGTCAAAATAATGAAATTGTAATTTCAATCTAAATTTCCTTTCACGCAATTTGAAAATTGCTCTATTAAGCAAAGAGCAACGCTATTCCAATAAATGCAACAACTGCACCCGACACCGATACTAAGGTGAGCTTTTCCTTATATACAATTCTTGTCATTGGAAGTATCATTACCGGAACCGTTGCAAGCAGCGTTGAAGCAATACCAAGTTTAGTATGTGAAATTGCAAAAAAACTAAGTGTTATGCCAAGATACGGTCCAATTATGGACGCAATTGATATTTGCTTAAAGGATTTTCTGTCGCTGGCATATAATTTAAAAGGATTTACATATCTTTTCAGTAGAATTCCAAGTGGAAGAAACAATAAAACGGAGGTAGATATTCTATAAAAAGTAGCCGTAAAACTATGTATGTAGCTATCATTAAAAGCATATTTGGCAAAAATTAGTCCGCCTGCTTGCCCCAATGCTGAAATAAACGCAAATAATACACCTGGCAGCGTTACTTTGAAATTCATCGGGTTGTCTTTTTGCGGTTTTTCAGTTACAACAAGTATTATTCCCAGAAGTGTAAGAAAAATCCCAAGAATACTAATAAATGGGAGCTTTTCCCCGAACAAAATAAACGCTAAAATTGCAGCAAATGCGGGATTGAACGAATAAATTAGCAAACTTATGCGTGGTCCCATTTCCCGAAATGCTCTAAATAATGCTGTGTCGCCAATAATCAAACCTACTATTCCACTCCCAATTAAATATAGCAATTGATTTAACGAACAACTAAAAGATATTCCCGCCGCCAGCATTGTAATTGCAATGAAGATTGCTGCAAGTGTCATCCTATCTATATTGAGCTGAATGCTGCCAATTCGCTTGACTGCCGAAGTGAATAAAAATGAACCTGCTGCCCATAAAAATGCTGCTGTCAATGCAGCTATTTCACCCCAATACATAAAATTCTCCTAAAAAAAAAGCGAAAACCCCCGTGTTTTCGCTCATATAAAAAAATCTGTTGCTTAGCGTTTACTTTGCTAATTCTTTAATCATTGCTGCGTAGCCTTTCTTATCCAAAGTTTTTAATGCACGAGCAGTAGCTTTGATTGTTATCCAACGCTTTTCCTCAGGCAACCAAATTCTCTTCTTCTGCAAATTCGGAAGAAAACGTCTGCGTGTTTTATTGTTTGCGTGCGAAACATTATTGCCCGTCATTGGACCAACGCCTGTAAGCTCACATCTTCTTGCCATTTTTATCTCCAAATAAGTAATTTCATTTTCAATAGAAAACAAAAATACAATTTTTTCAAATTTTTCCCAAATTATTTTTTCTTGTTTTTGTTATGTTATTGACACAAAATATTTGATTAATTACATTTCGGCTAAATAAAATTGCGAAAAAATTTCCGATGGTTATAATTCAGGTGTTTTTTCGACTTCACCCAAATCGCAACTTTTTACTAAAACCATAATTTCCTCTATATTGATTATTCATAAACTTAATTTAATATTGTTCATTTTCTCAATTGTAATATTCAAAATTATATTTAAGTTGAATAATAGCGAAAAAATAATTAATTTTATAATTTGTATATAACTTAAAGGGAAAAGTTGCATTATAGATTATCATACGAGCCACAAGAGAAAATCGCTCTAAATCCTGATTTCAAACAAATCGGTTCAACTCGTAAGCAAATTGATACGAAGCTTAGCTTGATTATCCCTACTTTTCAGGAAGAAAAGCTTCTCGAAGAGCAATTAAAACGATTTTCGCCCGAGATACGAAAAAAATACAATTTCGAGCTTATTGTTTCCGATGGCGGTTCCACCGACAAAACTGTCGAAATTGCTAAAAAATACGCTGATAAAATTGTTCTGCACGATTGCGACAAACGTCAGACAATTGCTGCCGGGCGAAATAATGGTGCGTCGGTTGCGATTGGCGATGTTCTGGTTTTCCTCAACGCCGATTCATATCCCGCAGATTTAGATAAATTCTTCTCTGAAATCTTGGCTTGGGCTAATGATACATCGGACTGTTGTGGGGCGATTGCCTGTTATGTGAGCGGCTTTCCTTCGGAAATTCGTTTTAAAGATAAAGTGTTCTATTTCCTTCATAATCAATATGTTGCCTTTCTCAATTTTATCGGGCTTGGTATGGGTCGCGGCGAATGCCAGATTGTTCGGCGAAGCATTTTCGAACAAGTTGGTGGCTACAATAGCGAAATTGTCGCCGGCGAAGATTTCGATTTATACCGCCGTATTAACAAAGTTGCAAAAGTGAAATTTTGCCGCAATATTGTAGTTCTCGAATCTACCCGCCGTTTCAGAAAATATGGATATTTCAAAACTTTGCTCTACTGGGGACTTAATGCTGTAACTGTTATGCTATTCAATAAGTCTATTACCAAGGAATGGGAAGCGGTTAGATAATTTGTTAATCACTGTTTGTTTTATTAATCGTTGAAGTGTTATGAAAAGGTTAATTTACCTGCTTATTTTAGTGCCTTCTGTTTTGTTCTCGCAAAATATTGGCAAAATCAGTGGGAATTTTCAGCTCGAAGCTCAAACTTACAAGAAAGATAGTCTCATCGGTGCACCCGAAGTCAAAGAGAAAATCCTTTCTAACGGTTTTCTCAATCTGAACTATACACTTGATAATTTCAACGCTGGATTGCGTTACGAAGCTTATCTCAATCCAATTTTGGGCTACGACCCACAATATAAGGGTTATGGCGTTTCCTACCGTTATGCTTCGTGGAGCAATGAGTTCCTTTCTGCAACTGTCGGTGATTTCTACGAGCAGTTCGGTAGTGGAATGATTTTCCGCGCTTACGAAGAACGTGCCCTGGGAATTGACAACGCTGTCGAAGGTTTTCGCGTTAAGTTGCGTCCCGCAGATGGTTTAGAGATAACCGGGCTTATTGGCAAGCAACGTATTTTTTGGGGCAAGAGCGATGGTATTGTTCGCGGTGGCGACTTTAATCTCGCTCTTAATGAATTTGCCAATTTAGAACTTCCTTTCGATATAAAACTTGGTGGTAGTGTCGTTAGCCGGTATCAGAAGGACGACGACCCTTTCCTGCGTTTGCCTGAAAATGTGCTTGCATATTCTACTCGGTTAGGGCTTTCCGGTAGCAGTTTCCTGTTCGATGCTGAATTCGGATATAAATACAACGACCCAAATACTACAAATAATAATTCTTATAACAATGGCTATGGGTTGTCGCTTAATGGTTCTTATTTTACACGAGGGTTTAGTTTCGCTCTATCAGCTCACAAACTTGATAATATGGATTTCCGTTCTGATAGGTCTGCTGCTGGCAATAACCTCACTTTAAGCTACATTCCCCCAATTAACAAGCAAAGCCCTTACAAACTTCCCAATATGTTTCCTTTTGCAACTAAATTAAATGGTGAAGCGGGCGTCCAGGCAGAAATTAACTACGTTTTGCCAGCTCTATCGGCTTTCGGCGGCAAATACGGAACTAATATCAATATTAATTTCTCACGAATACAATCTATCGATACCACTCATACCAGCCAATACAAGTATAATTCAGATTTATTCGCTATTGGCAATAGATTATACTATCAAGATTTTACTATAAACGTTTCTAAAAAATTCTCATCTAAATTCAAAGGTAGTCTCTCATACGTTAATATGATTTACGACAAAGATATTTTAGAAAACGAAGGTGCACCAAAATACGGAAAAATCAAAGGCAACTTCTTAATTATGGACGGGACTTATAGAATAGACGACAAAAATGCAATTCGCTTCGAATTGCAGCATTTATGGGCAAAACAGGATTCCGCTGCCCATATAGGCGATACTCGTTATGGTAATTGGATTACCGCCTTGATTGAATACTCGATTTCCCCTTCGTTCTATTTCTCTGTGAGCGACGATTACAACTATGGCAATGAATTTGACGACTTGAAAATACACTACTATTCTGCTTCTTTCACTTATGTTGTAGGCTCAAATCGTATTCAACTTACTTATGGAAAACAAAATCAAGGTATAATTTGCGTTGGTGGTGTCTGCCGAACAGTGCCCGCATCAAACGGTTTGTATCTCTCGATTAGTTCATCTTTTTAAGGAGATTGCTATGAAAACAATAAATATTCTGGCGTTTGCTTTTCTGTTGCTTTTTGCTATTTCTTGCGACCAAATAACTGGTGATGTTACTGAAAATCCAAATATCGATACTTCGTCGAACAATTCTGTTCGTAAAGTTCTTCTGGAAGACTTCACTGGCTATACTTGCGGGAACTGTCCCGCAGCACACGATGTTATCAAGCAACTCGAAAAAACTTATGGCGAGCATCTTATTCCCGTTGCAATTCACGTCGGTTCTTTCGCCGAACCTTATCCCGAACATCCTTATGATTTCCGCACACCCGAAGGCAACGCCTACGACGCATTTTTCGGCAATAGCAATGCCGGTCTTCCTAATGGTATGATTAACCGAAAGAAATTCAGCAATTCCTACATTACCCGCCACACAAAATGGGCTTCGCTTGTTACAACTGAACTTCAAAATGAACCTTCTTTGTCTATTAAATTGAACGTTTCATATAACGAAAATACACGAAAAATCGATGTCTCTACCAATTTGCAATATCTAAAAAATTCTACTTCGCAAGATTATTTGGTTCTGCTAATAGTGGAAGATAGCATTATTCAATTTCAGAAAGATTACAGGCTTGGCGAAAATCAAAATATTCTGGACTATGTTCATAATCACGTCCTTCGTGGTAGCATTAATTCTGCCTGGGGCGAACGTGTTTCGTCCAGCGACATCACTGCGGGCAAAAAATTCAACTTCAATCATTCATACATTATTCCTCAATCGAAGGACTGGAAACCCTCTAATATTCAAATTGTAGCTTATGTTTATTCCAAGTCTCTTGATTATGAAATTCTTCAAGCTGAAAGTGCGAAATTAATTAAGTAAAAATTTGTATAATTATATTTAAGTTTATTCGTATTTTACCGAAAATTACAATTGGTAAAATCCACTATTAGAAGCCAAAATATGAGTTTGATTACTAACAATTATATGAACGAGATTTCCAAAGTCTTCGCAATTGGCGTTGATGTGCTTAATGGAACTCGTTCGCTGAAAAATATTAGTCTGGATTTGAAGCTGCTGGCTATCAATGGTATTGTTCAGGCTGCAAAAATTGGAACAAATCAAGGGCAATCGCTTATCACTCTTTCCGGATTTCTCTCGGATTTGCCCGTTCAAATTGCACCTGAACTCGAAGAATTAGAGCAAATTTCTGCTCAATTTGCCCGCCAGCTTACTCTATGCTCAATCGCAGTGCGTCGTTATTTGAATTATTCAGAAGCACTTCGGAACTTGATTGCTCGTGTTCTGAAATATTCACGAACTGCATATACTGCCGACGATTTCAACTTGCTCGACCCAAAAGTGTTAGCCAAACTCGCTAATCACCCCGCTTTTAAAAATGTTACACAAAACGATAGAGAAAATATTATCCGTTTTGCTTCGAGAAATCAAAAAGTAATCGAACTGATTAATGATTTGCTTTATGATGCTCACACACTTATGAACAAAGCTTCGAAAAAACTGGATTCTATCAAGCGTAATGGTTTCATTGCTAATTATATGGGCTCTAATATTTTAATCGAATCGTCCTACCTTTCTTCCGACCAGAAAAGCTTCTCGGGACTTGTTGAAAACATTAAAAATATAGTTAAAATTTTGGACGAACAGCTGATGAAAATTTCGGAAGATTTGTCTTATGGTGATAGTGTTATTACTACGTTAATTAAATTAAAATCAAAATAAAGGTGCTCTATGAAAAGTGAAGTTATTTTTGATGGTGATAACCACAAATGGATTGTTTTAGGTCGCGACCCTGAAAAATCCGAAGAAGTTATCGATACAAACGAATATATTATTGTTTCTGATGGGCAAGCGTGCCTGCTCGACCCAGGTGGAATTGAAATTTTCCCTCAGGTGCTTACTGAAATCACTCGCCATATCTCCACCGATAACATTGCTTGTATTATCTCCTCTCACCAGGACCCCGATATTTCATCTTCGCTTGCTATGTGGACAGACTTATGCCCGAATATTAAAGTCTATTGTTCCTGGATTTGGACTGGTTTTATTGCTCATTTCGGAATGGGCACTAAGCTTTCTCTTATCGGCGTTCCTGATGAAGGTATGGAAGTTCAGATTGGCAACTCTCGTTCTAATATCTATTTAGTCCCAGCGCATTATTGCCATTCGTCGGGCAATTTCTCGGTCTACGACCCGAAATCTGAAATACTTTTTTCGGGCGATATCGGTGCCGCTTTAATTCCACCTGATTACCCATTGTATGTCGAAGATTTCGAACGCCACATTAAGCTAATGGAAAAATTCCACCTTCGCTGGATGCCTTCCACCACCGCACTTAAAAATTGGGTAAAACGTGTCCGTTTGATTAATCCTAAAATGATTTGTCCGCAGCACGGCGCTATCTTCCGTGGGGAAAATGTTACCAAACTTCTTGATTGGCTCGAACGTTTAGATGTTGGTAAATGGGATATGGGTGCCGAAGTTACTGACTTAAATAAAACTGTCTGGATGAAGTGGAAAAAACGCTAATTTTTCATTAAATTCAAATCCTAACAAATTCACATTTTTAGACTTCGGAAGGTGCGGAACATTCCGAAGGTTTTTTATATTAACTATTTTCTAACGAAAGTGAGAGCGATTTTTGAATTGCCCTATAATAAAAGCAAAAAGGCTGTCCTACTCAGGCAGCCTTTTATTCTATGTTCTTATTTACTACTTAATTTTCGGTCCGTAATGTTCAATCATATATTTTGCGACTGCTTCGGCTTCCTTCGGACGTAATCCCTGCGAAGGCATCGGCGGATAAGCAGGGTCTACTTTTACTGGGTTCAAGATAAATTTTGCAAGAGCGTCGGGATTATCAATATACTTAGGAAGCACCAACTTATGCGGTGGTCCTACTACTTTGCGTTCGAAATCGTGGCAAGCAACGCATTTGCCCTTGTAAATTTCTTCACCGTTTATTTCCGCTTCGCCACGCCCCGCTTTGGCAAGCAAATCCTGGTAGAATACCTCGTAATTTTTCGCGAGGCGTTCAGTTTGTTCGGCATTTGCATACTTGAATACAAGCTGCTCTTTCACCTGCGAAATGCCAATTACTGCAATCAACAAATAAAATGTTGCGGAAATATACATAAACTTGCTCTTTCGCACCATTTCATATAAGAAATGAAGCAACACAAACAGCAAAACAAGCCCCAGCAGAGCAAAACCAAAAAGAAAGTCGTTTATTGCAGTTTTTGGCGTGATTAGCAAATTCAATACGTAAAACAGTGGCATACACATCCCCGCAATTAGTGCCACCGACAAATTGAAACGCTTTGCGTAATCGTTCAATTCTGCATCTGCAAAAGGTGGCTCCTCCATCCATTTGTATTTCTTGTAGAGAAACGCTATGCCCGTTATTGCAAAAGCCGAAGTGATAAAACTCATATACTTGAAAAAAGCAGAGAAACTTAAAATCAACTCGAATGTATTATGCACCGCACCCCAACGCCAATTCTCCACCGCCAGATTTAACGCCGCAATGAATATATACAGCGAAACAGCAAGCAACACTATTCCCCAAAAGCCCGTTCTTGTTCTGTAACGTTCCGCTTTTTCCTGAAACATCAAGAAATCATCATCTCCTCGTTCTGAACTCATTTTTGTTTTGAAGAATTCCAGATAATAATTCAGCTCAGTTGAATGATGGTATATAAATATCAACGCAATGGCAATAAGCCACAGAACAAATGACAGTATCAAAAATTTGGGCACATACGAACCCGTTAAGTTCAGCAGCTGTATATAAACCATTATGATAGCCAGAAATGGCACAACTCCCAGCCCGAAAGCAAACATTTTCCCGCTTGCTATCAAATCTGCCAATGCTTTTGCCAGTTCAGCATATCTGAGCGAATTCTCCTTTATCGATTTTCTGTAAAACCATATCGAAAGCGATATGCTTCCAAGCAATATCCCCGAATAAATCATAAGAGCCGATAGCGAAATCATTTGCAGCAAATTAAGCAACAGCAGATTTGTTTCAGACTGCGGTATTACAAGTTTGTAAAGTAATTCCATAATTGAACCATTTATTAATTACTAATAATTTTTTCAATTGTAAGCAATACTACAACCATCAGAACATAAATATTAAGTGTTCTAAATGCAATTCTATAACTATTTGTCTCATTTGCTTCTTCGAGATTAAGCAAAAATTTGTTCTTCCAGATTAATATCAGGGACATTCCGAATATCACTGCCAGAAACAAAGGATTATTCACAAAGAAAAAAGGTTCGGCGACCGCCACAATTGCAAGGCATACTATCCAGACAAATGAAATTCGCCCAATTTGAGAAATAGTCAAAGTATCTTTTAGCGTTGGATAGCCCGCCTGCTTATAGTCGTCGTTGTATATCAAAAATAGAAACCAGAAATGTGGAATTTGAAACAAAAAAAATAGAATAGCGATAAATAAAATTTTAGGTGAAAATACATCTCCACCTGCAACAGTCCAACCTATAACGGGTGGTATTGCCCCAAGCAATGCCCCAGGAAGCACAGCAAACGCAGTTTTTCGTTTCAGCGGTGTATATACAAGATTATACCATATAATCGAAAATACTGCTAGCCCGACTGCCGTGAAATTGAAAGTCAGCCCAAGCAAAAATATTCCCAATAATCCCGAAAAAATTATAAAAATAAGTGCTTCTTCTTTCCGCAACTTATTCGATGGAAGCGGACGTTGGCGTGTCCTTGTCATCAATTTATCGTATTTTCGTTCCTGATATTGATTAATAGCGGAGGAAGCAACTGCTGTCAGAAATACACCCGAGGCAACAAGCAGTGCCTGATGTGAAAACCCATCGAAAAAAATATACCCGAAAAACGATGATAACGCAACGAAAAAAGTAACTCTCAACTTCGCAAGCTGAACAAAGCTCGAAAGCAGATGCCCGCGTTCAATCACTTCTACTTTTTCTTTTATTTCAATCGAGGCTTTATCCATTCCTAATTTTTTCCAAGCAGTAGTTCTATCATTGCTTTCAAGTCGTTTTCAGATATTCTGCCGCGTAATGTGGGCATAGTGTATGGGCTATATCCCGCAACTATTTCATAATCTGGTTCGAGCAGAGCAGTGCGAAGATATTTTTCGTCTATTTCTACTGTGATTTTCTTCCCATCTCTAATAACCTCTGTTTTCCCCGAAGCAAGTTTGGCAAACGATGGACCAATATGCGCGGAGCCATCCACTGTATGGCAGCTTACGCAAGCATATTTCACCAGTAGTTCGAAATTTTTATGGTTGCGGATATATTTCAAATATTCATTCTCGTTTTTAGGTTCTATTTTTGCAATTGCTGGGGCAGGCAACTTATCCTCCGGACTTACTTCATCACCTGCGAGCCACGCTTCGAATACGTCCTCGGGCACAACTATCAGTTTGGTATACATATAAGCGTGATTTAGCCCGCAATATTCGGCACAAGCAATATCGAACTCGCCCAATTTTTGCGGTTCAATTATCATATAAGTGTTTCTGCTGGCTATCACATCTTCTTTCATTCGCAAAGCGGGAATAAAGAAAGCGTGATTAACATCGGCAGACCTCATCTCAAGTTTGATTGTTTTCCCAACGGGAACATATAGCGTGTCCGACATCTTACCATTGGGATATTTGAAGTCCCATTTCCACATTCTTCCCGTAACTTCAATTGTCATCGCATAGTCGGTGATTTTACGCAATCTGCTGAAATCCTTCCATCCAAGCCAGAACATACCTAATACTATGAACAGAGGAATAATTATCCATATTGCTTCAAGCAAATTATTCCCTTTAATTTGAGTAGCAACTGGATTTCTTTTATGGTTGTACCTTACCACAAAGTAAATCATTGCTGCTACGATCCCTATTAGAAAAAATACGGATATACCAACGATTATAAGCATCGTGGTATCTACTTTATCAGCATAATATGAAGCACCTTCGAACATAATTTCCTCATCGATATAATATATCAAAAGCGGTTAATACAAAAAGCACAAATAGAGTGAATATTATTAACGAAAAAAACAACTTAAATATCGGGTCGTCAAATTTTATGTGCATAAAAATATTAATCACCAATGTTGATTTAATAGTTGCAATTACCAACGCTGTAAGCAAAATATACGCTCCCAGATCAAGCCCCGCCACCGCAACCGATACGCAAGTTAGAGAAATCAGTGTTAGCCAGATTAATATATTATAACCATACCCAGGCGTATTCTTATGTTCCTGATGAACGAGATTTTCTTCCATAGCCACCCTCCATTAATGTAATAAGTAAAATAGTGGGAAAAGGTAAATCCAGATTAAATCCACAAGGTGCCAGTATAGTCCCCCGGCTTCGAGCTTTATGAAATTGTCCTTGTTGATTTTGTCTCGCAATAGAAAAACAAGCATAAAAGATAAAATTACCACTCCAATTAGTACGTGCAGGGCGTGAAGTCCAGTCATCACAAAATACATACCGAAGAAAATCACCTCTCCGTTCGATAAATTCGCAAGTTCAGCCCCGCCAGGATATAGCCCGTGCGAAAACTTTGCACCCCACTCGAATGCTTTGATTACCATAAATCCCAATGCTAAAAGTATTGTTGCAATCAAATATATAATTGATACTTTCTTCGAACCGCGCCCAATTGCTACAATCGAAAGCACCATCGTAAGCGAACTTGTGAGCAATATCAGCGTGTTTATTGTCCCGAGTGCCAAATTCAATTCCTTCGCAGCAAGATGGAACTGCTCCGTATATTCAACGCGATATACCATATACATTATGAATAATCCACCGAATAATATCAGCTCGGTAAAGAGAAACAACCACATTCCCATTTTCGAACCGAAATCGTCGCGGTGGTGTGCTATGTTTTGACTATTTGTATTCATCTTTTACCGCCTCATCATAATGTTCATATTCATAAGGACCATACTTTATTTCGGGGTGATAATTGAAATTCTCGAACGGTGGTGGGGAGGACGTCATCCATTCAAGCGTCATCCCATTCCAAGGATTTGCCTTTGCAGGTGCACCTTTTTTCAAAGAATAAAGCAAATTCCCGAACATAAGCAATAGCCCGGAAATTAGCACCCACGAACCAACTGTTGCAAAAATATGCAGAAACTGAAATTGTGGCAGATAATCATAATACCGGCGTGGCATCCCTTCGTAGCCAAGAATAAACATTGTGAAATAAAGCATTAAAAATCCGACAGTTAGTATCCCTACCGCTGTCATTGCAATTTTCTCGTTGTACATCTTTCCAAACATTTTCGGGAACCAGTAATGCATTGCGGCGAAAAATATAAATCCCGTCCCGCCAAACATTACAAAATGGAAGTGTGCCACTACAAAATATGTATCGTGAACGTGTACATTCGTTGCAACCGAACCCAGTATTAAGCCCGTTAGCCCGCCAATTGAGAATAATACTATAAATGCCATCACAAATGCAAACGGTGCGCTCATTCTGATTGAACCTTTATACATTGTCGCAACCCAGTTGAACACCTTCACTGCACTCGGCAGTGCTACAATATATGTTAGGAATGAATAAACCCAGCGGGCTGTGTCGCTCATTCCGCTTGTGAACATATGGTGCCCCCATACAAGCGTCCCGATAAATGCTATTGCCAGCGACGAAAATGCAATAGCCTTGTATCCGAAAATATGTTTGCGTGCAAAAGTTGGTATTATCTCGGAAACAACCCCCATCGCAGGCAATATCATTATATAAACTGCGGGGTGGGAATAAATCCAGAACAAATGCTGAAATAAAATTGGGTCGCCACCCAATGCCGGGTCGAATAGTCCCACGCTGAACACTCGCTCTATTATCACAAGCAATATTGTTATTCCAATCACAGGTGTGCCAATTATTTGTATCCAGCCCGTTGCATACAATGCCCACACAAACAAAGGAAGCTTGAAAAAGGTCATTCCCTTTGCTCGCATCCGATGGACAGTTGTGATAAAATTAATACCTGTCAATATCGATGAGAAACCTAATATGAATGCCGCAAGTAATGGCAATATCACCTGTGTTGATGTTCTAATACTATACGGAACATAAAAAGTCCAGCCCGTGTCTATTGGTCCGCCACTTAAAAATAGCGATACTATCGCAAATAAGCCGCCCGTTACATATAGCCACCACGATAGTAAATTCAAGCGAGGGAATTGAACGTCCTCTGCTCCTATCATTATTGGTAATAGAAAGTTTCCGAATGCCGCAGGTATTCCCGGAACAATAAACAGAAATATCATTATTATTCCGTGTAGTGTGAAAATTGCGTTATATGTTTGTGGTCCCATTATCGTTGGTCCCATCGATAGCATTTCCAAACGCATCAGAAAACCAAGAAATACACCAACAAGGAAAAAACCTACCATAGACCACAAATACAACAAACCTATTCGCTTATGGTCGGTCGATAATATCCAGCCTAATATCCCTTTATGTTTTCCCTCGTATTCGTAAAAACTTTTTATCGGTATCGAATTGCTATTGCTCATTGTTAATATCCTCCTTGTTTTTCTTTTTCATTTTTGATTTTCCCATCAATACTAATGTAATAAAGAAAATTCCCGCTGCAAGAAATATTACTGTCCCTGCAACCTTTGTTACATTGAAAACGTATTTCTTCCCTTCGGGGTCGTAACTAAAACAATATTGAAGAATTTTTGTTACTGTTGGCATAGATTTTCCTTTTGCAGCTTCGCTTATGCTCATTTGCAAATCAAATGGATTATACTCTATGCCCAATAAATACCTCGATACTTTTCCATCGGGTGTTAGAATAAATAGTGAACCTGGATGAACATAATCATTGCCTTCTGGCTTGAAATAGAACCCAACTGCATCTGTGAGCTTTCGAATTGAGGCACTATCGCCGACCATAAATTCCCAATTCTCTTCGCCAAATGGTCGTTTCATCGAAGCAAGATAGTTTTCCTTCCAGCGTTTTGCTTTGTCTGCCCCTTCACGATGGTCGAAACTAATTGTGAGTGCCTTGAAGTGCTTGCCTGGTTCCAGCTTCACTTTGTCCATCACTTCGCTCATATTTGTAAGCAATGGACTGCATATTCCAGGACAATTGTAATAAACAAGCGAGAGAACAGTAGGCTTGTCAATCACATCACGCAGCTTCTTTTTCGTCCCATCAGAACTTGTAAATTCCAGATCAAGTGGAATTTGATTGCCTAATTTCTCTACTATTCCAATTTCAGGTGGCTTTTCTGAATAGGACATCTGAACAATTGCCACAAATACCGCAAAAATCAATGTGATTTTTCTCATTTATTTCTCCTAATTATTTTATCACATCAGCAAGAAATGTTCGCAATTGTGTTAGTTCTTCCTCCGAAAGCAGATAAACACCCGCTTTAAACCCATTTGTCGGAAGCCCTAAAGCAACATATTCTTTGAACTCATTATTGCTTCGACGCCATAAATCATTTTTTGTAAGGTAGTATGCCGCAACATCTTCTTTGCTAATTGCTTTTGCTAAGCTTTCAATCTTATTTTGATTAACGCTGATTACCTTTCCATAGGCAATTGCTTTATTGAGCGTTGGCAGGTTTTCCTCAGAAATTATCTTCAACGCCTTTTCTACGGGAATTTGATTTGGAAGTGTGCGTCCTTCTGCTAATTTATACTTAATGTTCAATTGTTCGAGTTCGTCAGGTGTATTTTCGGGATATTCACCCATTAGCGAATGAATAAAATGAATAATTGCAAACCTATCAGCCACCGGCATATACTCATAAGCCGCCATTCCTGTTCCCGAAATGCCTTCTTCCAAAGTTTTGAACATATCTGCGAGCGTCATTCCGTTTGTCCAGTTGTCTTTTTCCAGGAAATTTCTTGGTGGTGGAACAAGCCCCGCACCTGCAACTCCGTCGCCACGCCCTTCGTTTCCGTGGCAGGATGCACAACTGGCAAAATACAGCTCACGCCCTTTCGAAATCAGTTCTGCCGTCGGTTTAGCAATTTCTTGCACTTTCACCCCTTCAATTTTTACTGCCAGGCGAACGGGCAATTCCGTTTTAAGCCGCGTGCTATCTATAATTGCTGGTTTTATCTTGTTCTCGTTTATACTATTCAGGTTCGAAACGTAATATAATCCGCCCACAACGATAAGAAACAAGAAATACGGATAAATTATTCCGAACCAACGAATAGGTGTTTTCAGCACATTCTTGAAATTTATTTCTTCCTCGATTTTTTTATTGTTAAGTTCTTCCATATCATCACCATTTAATGAATTACAAATGGAAATTTATACCTTTCGGCAATTTTGGGTCGCCAATTGGCAATAAATTTTTATTTTTTGCAAAAGTATAGAATAATATTAGAATTGTTCCCAGTGCAATCAAGACGGGATATAATTCCATCCAGCCGAATACTGCACCGCTGGCAGAATATGTCGGCATCACTAGCCAATAAAGGTCGTAAAAATGAGCAAACACAAGCCACCACGCAATAAATTTTAGCCGTTTCGGGTCGCTCTTCGCTGGTTGTGGAAGTAATACTGCATAGGGAACTATAAAATGAATAATGATTATTCCGACCGAAATCACTGCCCAGCTGCCTTCCCATCGGTGGAGATACCAGAATGTCTCTTCCGGTATATTTGCATACCAAATCAGTAAGAACTGACTGAACGCTATATACGCCCAAAAGTTTGTGAATGCAAATAGTAATGCTCCAAAATTGTAATAATGGTCGCCACCGATACCTTCGCCCAAATATCCGTTTTCATTCAAGTATATTGCAAATAGTGTGATTACTGCTAACGCAACTGAAAATGTTCCCGCAAAATAATACACCCCGAAAATTGTCGAAAACCAGTGTGGTTCTAAACTCATCAACCAATCAACCGCCATAAAAGTAAGCACTATCGCAAAAATTGGCATAAATAGGGCAGAAATCCTTATAGTTACCTTTCGGAAATTGCCCGTCGGTGCGTAATCCTGCCCGAATGAACGCCCCGCAAGCAACCACCAGAAAAGAAACATCAGCACAAACGCAGCGGTCGAGCGAATTGAAAAGAACATTTCATTCAAATATGGCATCTTGTTTTTCAAAATTGGGTCTTTCAGCACATCTTCTATGTGCGTCCAGTGGAATAGAGAATGTAAGTTTGCAAACAGCGGCAAAGAAAATACAGGAACTGCGAATACTACTATCGCCAGTATTTCCATAATTCTACGAAACGGCACACTCCAATCCGCTCCCACCAAATA
>JAKIZO010000001.1:0-262 GCA_022707965.1 Bacteroidota bacterium | reverse complement strand
TTGAATGCAGCTCTTTCGTGGTCTATCGCGTATCCAAGCAAGGCAAGAATAAATCCCAATCCTAAAAGCAAAACACCAATTTTCATTAATTTCGACGGTAGCTCTTTCCTTTGGTAATTTATTGCTATCATTTTACATCCTCCTCTTTTGCGTTCATAGCTCTTTGTAAAGCACGCACATACAAAACTATTGCCCATTTTTCCTCATTTGTCAGTTGAGAGGAATACGATGGCATAGAGTTTTGTCCTTCTGTAATTACATA
>JAKIZO010000019.1 GCA_022707965.1 Bacteroidota bacterium | reverse complement strand
GCTTGCTTCTGCAAAACAGAAAGTGGCAGCCCCATAACGTTGGGACGGAATTGCAAGAAACTGCCCTCAATTAACTTGGGTTTGTTTTAAAAATACACGATTTCAGCCTTCGGAAGGTTTCCGTCCTCCCGAAGGTTTTTCAAAATAATTGTTGTAATACGCATATCTACTAAAATGTAAAATCCCATCGTTTTCTATCAACAAATTTTGTTTCTGAAACCTAATGCGTTTATAAACACAGGCACATTAACTATTATTTTCACTCTTTTAATAAAAAAGCTGCCTCACTTATGCGAGGCAGCCATCTTATTTCAATAAATATCAAAGCAACTATTTGATGTAGCTCATTCCAACTTCCAATGCCTTAATATTTAGCGGGATTAATTTCTGATAGCGTTCAAATACTTTTTCTAATGCTTTGTGAATGTTTTCGACAGAAACACAATTTGTTTTCTTCAAAAATGCACCAAGCATAATCATATTCAACACTTTTGTATTTTGAAGCTTTATTGCTTCTTCGCTACCCTGCACCGGGATAATGTTAATATCCGTACGAGTTGGTGGATTAAGTATATTCGCACTGTCGTAAATTAAATTGCCACCTTTCTTTACTCTTGATTCAAATTTATCGACTGATGGTTGGTTCAATGCAACAACTGTATCATACATAGAAATAATTGGCGAGCTAATTGCAGCATCAGATACAATCGTAATGCAATTTGCAGTTCCACCACGCATTTCTGGACCATAAGATGGCATCCAGCATACTTCTTTTCCTTCTATCATACCGGCATAAGCAAGGATTTGTCCCATCGAAAGAACGCCTTGACCGCCGAACCCCGCAAATAATGCTTCTTGTGTCATATTACTTCACCTCCGGGACTTTTATGTCGCCTAATTTATAGAATGCTAACATTTTTTCATCAATGTATTGGTTTGCTTGTGCTGGTGTCATTCTCCAATTCGATGGACAGTTCGATACTATTTCTACAAGGCAGAACCCCAGCCCTTGCTTCTGATATTCTAATGCTTGACGTAATGCTTTCTTTGCTTTGCGTACGTTTGCTGGTTTGTGAACTGATTGACGCGTTACATAGGCAACACCCGGAAGTGGAGCGATTAACTCTGACATTTTCAATGGATAACCTTGTGTTTTAACATCGCGTCCGTGTGGGCTTGTTGTCGAAACCATACCTTCGAGTGTTGTAGGTGCCATCTGCCCACTTGTCATTCCATAAATACCATTATTTATGAAAATAACTAATATGTTTTCTCCACGGTTGGCAGCGTGAATTGTTTCTCCGGTACCGATGGCAGCTAAGTCCCCATCGCCTTGATATGAGAAAACATATTTGTCCGGCTGCACACGTTTAATTCCGGTTGCAACTGCACAGGCGCGCCCGTGAGCTGCTTGCTGCATATCAACACCCATATAATGATATGCAAAAACCGAGCATCCAACTGGTGCAACTCCTATGATATCATTTTCTATGCCCATTTCTTCTACCACTTCCATAAAAATTTTGTGCACTGTGCTGTGCCCACAGCCAGGGCAGTAGTGGAAAGGTTCGGGAAGCAAAGTAGAAGGCTTGCGATATACAAGATTTTCATCAACGCAAATTTCGGGGCGGAATTTTGCTGTTTCTATATTATTGCTCATTATGCTTCTCCTTTTATAAACAATTTCTCGAAATTCTCTACTATTTCTTCTGGAGAAGGTATCATTCCTCCCATTCTTCCATAATATTCAACGCGAGTTTTGCCGCATACTGATAATTTCACATCTTCAACCATCTGTCCCGCATTCATTTCTACATCCAAAATTCCTTTTACTCTATTTGCTACTTCTTCGTAAACCTTCTTGGGGAATGGGAATAGTGTAATTGGACGAACCAATCCTACCTTGTATCCTTTTTCTCTCAAAATATCCATTGCTTTGCGGCAAATTCTTGCTCCAAGACCATATCCTGTCAATACATATTCAGCATCATCAAGATTAAATGCCTCGTAGCGAACTTCATCTTTTTCAATTTGCTTATATTTTGCTTGAAGATGCTTGTTGATTTCTTCCATTTTTTCTGGCTGAATGTGAAGCGATGTAATGTAACGACGCTCCTTATCTTTGGGTTTGCCAGTGGTTGCCCAATCAGGGAATTCAGTCTTGCGTGGCATCTGGTCGAATAGTTCAACCTTTTCCATCATCTGACCAATCGCACCATCGGTAAGTATCATCACCGGATTGCGATATTTCTCTGCCAGATCAAACGATAATCTTACAAAATCAACCATTTCCTGTACTGACGAAGGTGCAAGCACAATCAATCTATAATCGCCGTGACCACCGCCTTTAACAGACTGGAAATAATCAGCTTGCGATGGCTGAATTGTCCCAAGTCCCGGTCCCCCACGAACAACATTTGCAAGCACGCAAGGTAATTCGGCACTTGCTATGTATGAAAGACCTTCCTGCATCAAACTAATACCAGGACTTGATGAAGTTGTCATTACCCGGCGACCGCAACCTGCTGCTCCGTATATCATGTTAATTGCTGCAACTTCGCTTTCTGCCTGTAATACTACCATACCTGTTCTTTGTGTAGCATCTTTCGACAAATATTCCAATACTTCTGATTGTGGGGTGATTGGATAACCAAAATAAGCATCGCAGCCTGCTCTTATCATTGCTTCTGCTAATGCTTCATTGCCTTTCATTAATTTTATTTCGCCCATTTTAACTCCTTTTTACCTCCAAATTATTCATTAGGCGGATTTTTCAATTTTTCTATATACTGTAATTACTGCATCAGGACATATTATCGCACAATTTGCGCATCCTGTGCAGTTGCTATTTACTGTTACTATATATTGATAGCCCTTCTTGTTGATTTTGTTCGTGAGCGACAAAACCTCCTCCGGGCAAGCATCAATGCAAAGCGCGCACCCTTTGCATTTTTCGATGTCGATGATAATCTCACCAAGTGCTTTTGCCATTTCTTTTATCCTTTTTTGTTAGAAATAACGCCATTGTTTTTAAAAACAATGTTTTATAAGTTCCGAAATTTACAAAAAAGTGTTTGAGTTTCAAAATTTTTGAATTAAAAAAATTACGATTTTTCAAATACTTACATTAAATTTTTGTTTAGGTGGGACTAAACAGGAAGTTTTTATCGATAATTTTATGTTTCTCTATACACTTTCTCATACATTGATACTATCTTTTCCGCTTCATATTCTTTTTTGGCAAATTCAACTGCATTCTCGGAAAATATTTTCCACTTGTTTTTGTTCTTGATTAAATCTATTACATATCGCGCCATTCTCGAAACGTCCCCGAACTCTGCAATAAATCCATTTTCATTGTGTTGGACAACTTCGGGAATTCCTCCTACACTCGATGCGACAACAGGCACTCCGCAAGCCATTGCTTCGAGCGCCGATAGCCCGAAACTTTCCGACTGACTTGGCAGAAGAAACACATCAGCACAAGATAGCAACTCAATTATTGCATTTTGCTTGCCCAGGAATTTTACGTTGCTATGCAATCCAAGTTCGTATGCTAATTTTTCGGTTTCGCTTCTTTCTGGTCCATCGCCGATTAATATCAGTTTCGCAGGAACTCCCTGTTCAAGCACTTCTTTTAGTATTTTTATTGTATCAGGCACTCGCTTGACTGCTCGAAAATTCGATATATGCATAAGAATTGCTTCGCCGTTCGGTGCAAAAGTCTTTTTCAAGTTACAACTTTCAATTCTTTTGTATATTTTTGTATCAATAAAATTTGGAATATGGTGGATTTCTTTTTCGATTTGGAATTGCTGAATGGTTTTATCTTTTAAATATCGCGAAACAGCTGTAACAGCGTCCGATTGCTCGATAGAATATTTGACTATTGGGGAAAAAGCAGGTTCCAGCCCGATTAGTGTTATATCTGTCCCGTGCAATGTGGTTACTAATTTCACTTTGCTCGACGCGGCAATTTGCTTGCTTAATATTCCGCTAATTGCGTGGGGAATTGCATAATGAACGTGAATTATATCGAGTTTCTCATATTTAAGCACTTCAAGAATCTTCCCTGTCAATGCCAATGTGTAAAGATGAAACTCAAACAGCGGATAATGTGGTATTTCAACCTCGTGAAAAAATATGTTCTCTCTAAATCTATCCAGTCGAATAGGATTTGCGTAGCTTATAAAATGCACTTCCCAGCCACGCGCAGCAAGTGCTTCGCCAAGTTCAGTTGCTACTATTCCACTCCCACCATAAGTGGGATAGCACACCATTCCTATTTTCATAATTATTCCCGTTTGTAATATGAGCAAAGAATTCTATTATACAATTGCAAAACCATTTCGCGCTGAGCAAAAAATTAAAGGTTCGAAATTTATTGCTTCGGTTGCGAACGTTTCAACTCGCGACGAAGCACTGCAATTTTTAGAGCAAATCCGTAGTGAATATTTCGATGCCACCCATAACTGTTTCGCATACCGTTTAGGTGCGGAAGGGCTCGATGTCCGCTTCGGCGACGATGGCGAACCCAACGGTTCCGCCGGCAAGCCTATCCTCTTTTCTATTAAAAAATACGATTTTAGCGACATAATAGTTGTCGTAACCCGCTATTTTGGTGGAACAAAACTTGGAGTCGGTGGTCTTTCTCGCGCATATTCTTCTACTACCGAACTGGCACTTTCGCAATGCGAGAAAAAAATCATTCACATTACCTTTCCCATCAGGGTGCTTTGCTCGTATGAAGACGTCTCCAATATCAAAAAATTGATAAGTGAACTTGCTGTGTCTGCAACCGAAGACTACAAAGATTCTGTCGAGTTCATAGTGAATATACACCAATCCAGAATTGAGGAATTCGAACGAAAAGTAATTGCCTCGACAAACGGTAGAGCAGGGGTTTTCCCGCTGTAAGTTCTATTTGCTTTCGAAGTAGTCTATACTGGGGTTCAGGTGTTCAAAGCAGTTAATTTTGAGACGTCGCTTGGGCATTTTGGTGGTGCAGACTATCGTGTCTGAAAATTAATAAAAGCAATCAATATCAAAGCGATGTAGTGGCAATTTATGAATTGCCACTACAAATAATTGGTAATACATTTGTTTAAAAAACATTCGGAAAGGCGGAACCTTCCGAATGTTCATAGCAGGTAATTTTAAGACAATCAAATAAAACAGTAACTCTTAAAATAACTATTAAAATTTAATCCAATTAAGAAATTCTTACCCTTTTATTCCGAAAAATCTGTTCCAAATATCTAATTGTTTAGTTGTAAGAATAGATTTAACATTTTCAAGAAATGCATCGTGGCAATCTTTCAAACCCTGGCGAGCTGTTGCAATATCTTCATCAGTTTCCATTGCAATTCGAGTTTCTTCGCGAAGTTGTCTGAGCGCTTGCATAGCCTGTTCTCTTGTAATTTCACCAGTTTTCAATTGTTCCATAATTTCGCGGCGTTGTGCATTTGCATTTTCAATAATTGCGCGTTGAGCTTCGCGTAACATTTGACGGTATTCTTTTATGCAATCTTCAAGTTCTTGTGCAAATATCTTTACTTGCTCTCTTTGTGCGGAATCAAGTTCCAACATACGCAAAAGCATTCCAATTTTGAATGGTGGTTTGTTCGGTTCGGGCTTTGGTGGCATTTCGCCATTTGGACCTTTTCCTTTGCCGTCAATAGGTGGAATTAACATCTTGTCATACACATTCAAAAGAGTGAAATCTGTTGTTAAACTTGGTTGCGAAACCTCACCAATCATTGCTTCGGGGGATAGAAGTACCATTGAATAATCCAAACCATTCTCAATTGGTTCAACCGGATTATCTTTCTGGCAGGATGTTAATCCTAATACTGCTACCAAAATTGCAACTACATAAATGTTGCGGAATAATTTGTTTTTCATACTAACCTCAAAATATTGTTGAACGGAATTCTAACCTTTTGACTAAATTACACATGATTGGTTTAATCGTTTCAAAAAAAAATAATCAAATTTTTGAATATTGATTTTTTTATTTCAAATGCTTAATTTTGTAAAGTAATTAAGCCAATTTAGCTCAGTGGTAGAGCAGCTCACTCGTAATGAGCAGGTCAGGGGTTCAAGTCCCCTAATTGGCTCAAAAAGCAAGTTGTCTCTAATAGAAATCAAGATAATTTATACGATGTTTTTTGTTGGTTGTCTCTAAAAAGAGCAATCTTTTTGTGCGTTAATTGTAAAATATAAAACCTTCGGAAGATTTGAAACCGAAGGCATAACAATGATACTTTTGAGAATGCTAATTGCAATTTTCTTTCAGCTATAATTCAGTGATTACAAATAAGCACAGCAAAAATACATCAAATACGAGAAAAATTGATAATTAATCTGATAAATTCCTACCGGAATTGCAGCAAATACTAAAAATACGATAATTCCAATTCCATAAATCAATGCTGCGGGTTTGTCGAAAACAACAGCAGTCGCTTTGAGAATTCTGGCAATTACCCAGATCTTAATTATCAAAAATAAAATAACCGCAACTATTGCAACTGTGTTATTTATTTCAAGCAAGCGAATTAACGGAATTGCAACTGGCAGCAGCACTACAAACGGCGCGCTCGCCCAAACAGAAATAATCAAACAATCTGAAAAATAAATCCTTGCACGTGAAAAGAATGCGAAAATTTTTATTATTATCGAGATTGCAAACAACACTATAAAACTAATCAAAGCAATGATGAAAAGCGAAACTTCGGGCATCCAAATCATTTTGTATATTATTTCCTGCCAAAAACTCGATGGACAACAAAGCATTATCAAAAATTGTGTTATATCATAATTCCTATAATAGAATAGTAGCGAAGTTACATACATTCCAATAGTAAACGACACAATTAGTGCCAGTATTACAGTTTGAAATGAGGGTATTATCCTTTGGTCTCGAATATCAGAATAAAAATTATATGGACGCAGCATCGCACGAGTTAGATATTCACGAAAACGCCTGAAACGGTTTATAAAAAATAGCAATACAACTAACAGTATAAAACCAAATATTAAAAAACTAACCAAAGTTTCACCTGCATAACTGCCCGCATTTATGAGTGGCTCTTTTTCGTCGTTGAATAGTGCTTGCAGCATCGAATATGAAAAACGTGGCTTATTAGTTGCGTCCGTTACCCCCGTTGTCAATATCCAAGAGTGATAATTATTTGTTGCTAAATATGGGTGGTTGAGCTCATAATCATTGAAAGAATTAACCACAACGCCAAACGAACCATTCTGAAATGATAAATTATATAAGCTTTTTATGTAAAATGCTTGATGTTCGTTTGAGTATGGGTCTGAATATCCATTGTGATTGTTTTCATTGACAGGAACACCAAAGCAAGTAATGAAAGGTTTGTTGTTGTTTCTTTGCACGATTTCTCGCAGAACACTCGCCTGCCGCAAAATCGAGTTTTCTTTTTTTAGATTTATTCCAATAAAATCAAAATTATCCGAATTGACTACTTTTTCATCTGAATTTATAAATTTATAGAATAAGTAATTCCCATTTGAAGTAACAATTGATTTAATATCAGATGCAAATTCATTCGGGAAATTAGCTTCGCAAATTCCATCAGAGAAGCCGAATGCAAAAGTTGAAGCGTAATTTTGCTTGAAGTAAGTGAGTAATTTGCTTTGATTTTTAATATAAACTTTAACCTCATCTCGGTCTAATAATTTATTTGGAATTGCATACAATGGCAAATCAAGTAACATCAATAACCCGTATTTATCACATAGATAAGCAAAATATGGGTGTGGTGGATTAAACTTAAAACGAATTGCATTCGCACCAAGCGTCTTTATCATTCTTATGTTTTCTTCCATTCGCCATAGCGATAAGCTTTGCCCCGAAGCAATATGATAATCTATATAACTTACTGCTTTTAGCGGAATTTTGTAGCCGTTGAGCGTGAAAAATGATTTTTCCGCTCTCGATACAGCTATTTCCCGTAGCCCGAAATTTGTAGCAAAATTATCAACTGTTCTTTCCCCTTGAACAATCATTGCCTGAATTTGATATAGATTAGGATTGTCCGGCAACCATAACGATGGCGACATTATACTGAATTTTACGTTTACATCTATCGTTCGTTCCGCTTCAATAGAAATCTGACGCGGTTCGCCGATTGCAACTATTTCGCCTGTCCCAAGTTTTACAATTTTAGTTTCTATCTGGAAATTCGCTTTATTTTTCAATTCTAAATTATCAATTGAACTGCTTTGAAATTTAGAAATTAAGTCGAAGTTTGATGATGAAACTGATATTGTGGCATTAATATTTGCCTGCGAGAAATTATTCGACAAAGTGTAATTTGTATTAATATCGCTTATCCACACTGGTGGGTTCCCAATTAAAAAAGCTTCACGCACTAATCCATTGTATCGTTTTCTTGCATACACATAATTCTCAAATACAGTTTTAATTATATCCTTTGGAACTAAAAAAGTAATTCTGATTTCGTTCTCGCCAGCTTCGAGAGCCTTTGAAGGAATTTTAACCCATATCGGAGCCATCGAACTAATAAATCGCCCCAGAAATTGACCATTTACCGCAATTTCTGCTTGGTGGTTAAATCCTAAAAAAAACAACTGCCAGCTTAACGATTCTTGCTGCGATTTATCAATTCGCACTTTTCGAACTAACGTGATTTTTTCAAGATTAACATCAGAATACGGTATATGCACGTTTTCCCACCTCACCCCATCGGAGGATTTTTCCCATTGCCCATTCAAGGAAATTATTTGCCGTGTGTCGGTATTTAGTATTGTCTTTATTTCATTTTGTGATAAATTTTTCGCATTTATGAAAGTGTTGATAAATAAAAAAGATAAGAGGATTAAAGCAAGTTGAATGTTTCTATACATATAAGCACCGAAGTATTAAATAATACACAAAAATAAAAATTAAAAATAATCAAAAACGAAGTCAAAAAAAAGAACAAATATGAACTTTAATTATTACGGGCAATTGTAATCGCATAAAAAGAAAGAGGTTGCCTTGTTTCGGGCAACCTCTTTTGAACACTACTATTACCAAATTACTTTAATTTTGGCATATCTCTGAGAACGTCTGCAATCTTTGGAGCAGAGATTTCAGTTAATTCATAATAAACGCGAGTGTTTGGCTTGTTGATTTTGATGAAGCGAGCAAGATTAATTGGAGTGCCAATAACTACTGAATCGCACTCAACATTGTTAATCGTTGCTTCAAGGTCAGCCATTTGTTGCTTGCCGTAACCCATTGCTGGGAGCAATATACCAATCTCTGGATAAGTTTCGAATGTTTCAGCTATTTTGCCAACAACATAAGGACGTGGGTCGACAAAATCAGCTGCACCATAGCGGCGAGCAGCAACCATACCTGCACCGTGGTCCATTTCGCCGTGTGTTAAAGTTGGACCGTCTTCAACTACTAATACATTCTTGCCCTTGATAACATCTGGATTTTCAACCATAATTGACGAAGCTGCAAGAATAATGTGTGCCTTTGGATTGTACTGACGAACATTGTCCAATACTTCTTCGATATCTTCCGGATAAGCAGAGTCAACTTTATTGACAACAACTACATCAGCCATACGTAAATTTACTTCGCCAGGATAGTAGCTGATTTCGTGTCCTGGACGCAATGGGTCTACCACTACTATGTGTAAATCTGGCTGATAGAACGGCATATCGTTATTGCCACCGTCCCAAACAATCACATCAGCTTCTTTTTCTGCTTCACGAAGAATTGCTTCATAATCTACGCCCGCATAAATTACCGAACCCATTGCAATATGTGGTTCGTATTCTTCCATTTCTTCGATTGTGCAATTGTGCTTGTCTAAATCTTCGATTGATGCAAAGCGTTGCACTTTCTGTGCTTCCAAATCGCCATAAGGCATTGGATGACGAACTGAAACTACTTTTTTGCCCATTGCAATCAATTGGCGAACTACTTCTCTTGTTGTTTGGCTCTTGCCGCAACCTGTGCGAACTGCACAAATGGAAATAACGGGTTTTGTTGATTTTATCATTGTTGGATATGAACCCATCATAGAGAATTTTGCACCAGCTGCCATCACGCGTGAGCCAATGTGCATAACTGTATCATAAGGAAGGTCGCTGTATGAGAGCACGCATTCATCAACATTGTATTCTTTGATTAATTTTTCTAAATCTGCTTCATCGAAAATTGGAATTCCATCTGGATAAAGTTTGCCTGCTAATGATGGAGGATATTTACGTCCATCAATATCTGGAATTTGAGCTGCTGTGAAAGCAACTACTTCATACATTTCATTGTCGCGATACATCGTGTTGAAATTGTGAAAATCACGACCTGCGGCACCAATGATAATTACACGTTGTTTTTTCATAATATCTCCTTATTTAAAATAATAAAAAATTATCCCAAATTTTCATTTAATACTTTTTCGATTGTTGCAACAGCCCAATCTATTTCCTCTTTCGTAATTACAAGAGGTGGAGCTATTCTAATTATCGTTTCGTGCGTATCTTTGCAAAGCATTCCTTCTTCCATCAATCGTACGCAGTATGGGCGTGCTTTGGTATTCAGAACAAGACCAATCCACAAGCCACGACCGCGAACTATTTTGATTTTTGGATTGTTAATTGCACGAAGTTTATTGATAAAATATTCGCCCATTTCAGCGGAACGCTCTATCATCTTCTCTTCTATCAATACATCAAGAGCGCGAATTGCTACTGCTGCTGCAAGCGGATTGCCCCCGAAAGTCGAACCGTGCTGCCCTGGCTTGATTACAAGCATAATGTGTTTGTCTGCCAGCACACCCGATACCGGATAGAACCCACCCGAAAGCGCTTTGCCTACAATTACTATATCGGGGCGAACGCCTTCGTAATAATGAGCAAATAACTTACCTGCGCGACCAAGTCCTGATTGAATTTCATCGCAAATAAAGAGAATGTTGTTCTCACGGCAAATTTGCTCAACTGATTTCAAATATCCCTCTGGTGGGATTACTACTCCGCCTTCGCCTTGAATTGGCTCGATAAGAACACCAACTGTATTTTTCGTGATCTTGGACTTCAAATCTTCGATATTGCCATATTCGTGCATTGGGAAAGCTTCTTTGCAATATGGACCGTAGCCATAATATGAATCTGGGTCGTCGGAAAATCCAACAATTGTAGTTGTTCTTCCGTGGAAATTCCCCGATGCAACAATAATTTCGGCTTTGTCTTTTTCGACGCCTTTTACATCATACCCCCAACGACGGGCAAGCTTAATCGCTGTTTCTACTGCTTCTGCACCTGAATTCATCGGTAGAAACATATCGTAGCCCGTTAGTTCGTGCATTTTCTTATAAAGCATCGGCAGTTTGTCGTTGCGGAATGCACGGCTGGTGAGAGTAACTTTGCTCACTTGCTCGATGAAAGCTTCTTTGATTTTTGGGTGGCAATGCCCCTGATTGACTGCTGAATAAGCTGCAAGACAATCTAAATACTTTTTCCCTTCCACATCATAAACGAAGCAACCTTCTGCTCTTTCGACAACTACATCCAGCGGATGATAATTGTGTGCTCCGTATTCATTCTCAATAGCAATGTAATCTTGTGTTTTCATTGTAATTCTCCAATTAATTAATAAAATGTATTAATCTATTAAGTTATTAATTTCAAATTGTTGAAGTTGAAAAATCAAATAGGAGCATCAGTCGAGTAGTGCTTGAAACGTAGAATTTTCCCTGCTCGGGATGCAGGAACTGCGAATGGACTTTTGCTTGTTTTGCCATTCAAGTAGGAATAGTTGGTTATATGTAAATCAATTTTATACATACACTTTTTTATAAGTATATGCAAATATACAAAAATTTAATCACATAAAAAATATGTTTCTAATATGAAAAATCGATTAACAATTGTTTAATTTTGAGAGCAATTCATTCATTTTGCATGGGTAATTTGTGCCTATTGCATTAACTCCCGAACTGATTGCCAGCTCAAAATCTTCTTCACTATCTGTATTATATACTCCCCATATAATTTTGCTTTCGTTTATGTCATCTCGTATTCTGTCATTTATTTCGTCCACCGCACAAATGTATGCGTCAATCGCAAATTGTGCTTTTATCTCCGATGGTAAAATATTGTCGCCAGGAATTTTTATTGCCGCAATGTGTGCAGCAGGATATTCCTGCTTTATCGCTTTCAAAATCCTGTAATCAAAAGAGGCAAGTGCAGATGATGATATAAAATCGTGCTTTTCTAATGTTTTTAATATTATTTTTGCTGTTTTTAGCGTTTCAAGATTAGGCTTGATTTCCAGTCCTAAAAAAGCACGACCTTTTATCAACTCAATTAACTCATCTAATAGAGGTATCTTTTCGCCTTCGAATTCTTTATTGAACCAAATTCCAGCCGATAGATTTTTCAAATCGTCATAAGTATATTCACCAATTAGCCCTGTTCCCGAAACAGTTCGTCCCAGCTCATCATCGTGAAAAACTATTGGAATGTTGTCCTTTGTAATCTGCACATCTGCTTCAACTACCTTTGCCCCGCAGGCTATTGCCTGACGAAAGGCTTCCAATGTATTTTCAGGTGCGATTCCCGATGCTCCACGATGCGCTGCTATAAATCTTCTGTTTTTCGCAACATACTCTTTTAACGTCATAATGTCTATTTTCCATAAAGCAATTTTCAAATAATCAATATACGAATTTTCTGTTTATTTTGTTAATTTGAACTCTGCAAAATAAATTTTCCGTTAAGCCATTTGTCGGGCGCATATTCGTATCTAATGAAATAGTACCCGTTTGGAAAACTTGTTAAGTCGATGGTAATCAATCTATTGCTCGAATTTTCAATCCTATATATTATTTTTCCTGTAATATCTGCAATGAATAGTTCTTTTAAATCTTGTTTGAGCTCTATATTCAAGATTCCCGTGCAAGGGTTCGGGTAATACTTCCATTTAATTTCAAAATCATCGCTGTAATTATTCATTTCATCAGATGGCATTACCGAGTTTATTGCTTCATTATTGGGATTGGCTACAATTAAAGTGTCGCCTGTAAGTACGGTCTTGGTAATGCAAGGTGGCAGGTAACTAAATTGATATATTGTCCGCAAAATCAATGAATTAAGCAACTGTACTGAATAATTATCGGTTGTTGGCTCTAAATGCTTCCCGCCAATTCCGCTATCGTCAGTTAGAAATAGATATGTTCCATTTGTAAGAAGCGCAAATGCTCTCATCAAGTACTCAGTGCTTTTATCTATTCCACTGCAAGTAAGCGGCACAATCCGAATTCCTTTTGCCGAGGCAAGCCTTATATATTTTTGAAGCCGCTCAATAACATCGGGCCGGGAGTGTGGTGGTGCATCAAGCACAAGGAAAATAATTCTTGCAGTTGCATTTTCGCTCCAAGTCAAATTATCTATCGCTTCTTCCAGAGCATAATCTACTGCTTCGGGGAAATCGCCGCCTCCATCAGCATAATTCGTTTTAATGAAATCTACCAGTTTTGCAATATCTTTTGTGAAATCAACAGATTTCACTAAATATTCATCGCCAAAATCACGATAAAAGGAAGCAGAAATTCTTATCGACATATCTGGTATTGTGTCCTTCACTCGTCCAATTATGTCTGTGAGTTCTGCTTTCAGATATTCAATTTCATCGCCCATCGAACCCGTTGCATCAACTACAAAAGCAATATCCAGATTTTTGTCGTAATTACAATTTTCATCAATTTCCAGAAAATTGATACCATCGTAAAATGTCTTCGGCTTTTCTATGAAATAACTACGATTCTTATATTTTACTTCGACAATTAAGTTACTATAATTCTCGAATATATTAAATGCGTTTGTCCATAGTTCAGCTTTGCCCGTGTTATCAGTTCTTGATTGCCATAGCACTTTCTGCCCGTCTTTCAAAGTAACAAGTGCATCAACTATGGGACTGCTTGAAGTGCTTTTCAACTGAACCGTATACCTATCAACTGGACTGAAACTCCAATTTTTTCGGTATTCGAACAACTCATTCTCCGAAATATCATTCCACATTCTCCATTTTTTGAAGTCATTTATATCGCCCGCCGTCAGTATCTTCGCTGATACATTATCTTGCGAAAATGAAGGCGTATGCTCGGAAAAATCAAGCGATGCTTTGTATATTGCTAATTCCCCGCCTTCGGCTCTTGCTGTGAGTGCATCATCAGCGCCACCATAATCTGCTGCTCGGGTTGCTCTGTAAATCCCTTTATCTCTGTAACTTATTTTATATTCCTTACTCAATGTGATTAAATAACTTTCATTATTGTATGGAAACACTTTGATTTGCTTTTTGCTGTATGATTTGCTTATTATTGTTAAAGTTCCAGAACTATCGCTTGTCTCGAACGAGAAATATCCCTTTGCGTTTGTCTCAGTTTTAATCTTTTTGGTTGTTCCTTTAAATTCAATTTTTGCTTTTGCTACGGGCTTGTGCTCGTCATTTATTACTCTACCTGTTACATTAAAACGCGCAAATAACGCTGAAAAGGAGAGTAAGAGCACGATTATATTAATTGCGATATGCTTTTTCATATCCATTCCCTTTATTTGTTAAAATAATAACGTAGCATTTTGTTTATTAGTTACAAAGAAAAATGTGAAAACTAAATTTTCATTCTTATCAATAGATTATTATATTTGCTAAAAATGAAGATGTGTATTTGAATGATTTCACTAATTAGCGGAAAAATATTAGAAAAGAAACCAACCTCCGTAATAGTTGATTGCAACGGAGTTGGCTACGAATTGATGGTATCTGTCATTGCTTCGTCGAAGCTTCCCGAAATAGGGGAATTTGTCCAGCTTCGCACTGTATTAATACCTCGCGAAGACCAATTTCTACTGTTTGGATTTATCGACGAAAGCGAGCGAGAACTTTTCAAATCGTTAATTAGTATCTCGGGCATTGGTCCTAAAACTGCTATCGGGATTTTGTCTGCTGCAAGCCCTGCTGAATTAGCGAATTATATTCAGACCGAAAATCTTCGTGCTCTGCAAAAACTACCTGGTATCGGCAAAAAATCTGCCGAACGCCTTCTAATCGAACTTAAAGACAAAATTTCTAAATTATCGATTGCCGCAGAAGATTTGCTTGGCGAAGATGCACTGCTCAAAAGCGAAGCTGTCGCTGCTCTGTGTGCTTTGGGGTATAATCGCTCAGTAGCCGAGAAAGCTGTCAAAAAAGTCTATGATGAAAATTCGGCTAAAATAAACAACATCGAAACTTTAATTAAGCTTTCTCTTCAATTTGCAATGGAAATCAAATGATTCTGGTTATGCCGCTCATAAAACTGTCCGATGGGGTAGGGGCAATCAAAATTGAATGTTCTCCCGAACTTGATGATTACTACTGCCGAATTTCCGAAGACCCTCTGCTGCTGGTAAAATTATGGCGAAAAGAAAATGCCAAATGTATTCATATTGTCGATGCTGATTCATTTGAAGGCAAAAATAATTATTTGAATTCCACTGCTGCCGTCTATCTTGCAGAATCTGTCGATATTCCAATTGAATACTCTACTGAATTCTACGAAATTGAAGAATGCAGGGTGCTTCTAAATTCTGGAATTTATAGAATCGTGCTTAACGAACTTTCTATCGCTGACCCTATTGGTGTGAGAAAGTTGATTGAAGAATTTACCCCGTCCCGTGTCGCTTTTCTCTGCAAGTTGGTTGATGGAATGGTTCATTTTCCCGTTTCGAAATTAAATTACAATATTTCGGATTATATTAAACTAATCAAAAGCTTTGGTGGTGATAGAATAATTTTTCAAGATGAAAATTGTTTGTCCAAAAATGAAGATTACAGCTTCAATCTAATCGAACAAATTGGAAAAACCTTTGGGCTTAAAATTACTTTATACGAAGGCATAAACAACTCAAAATCGCTAATTGAATTGAAAAATCAAAAAACACAATATATTGATTCTGTTATACTTGGAAAACCACTATACCAGAATATTTTCCCCTGTCAGCATATCTGGCGGGAAGCCGAATCGCAAAAAATCTCGCTATTTTTAGAAGAGTAACTATTCTTTTGTCCAGATGCGAGTGTTTAAATTCAATTCCTCAACGATAGAAACTGTATCGTTTATCAATGAGAAGAATTCTTCTGTTTTTTTGTAGTCATTGTTGGAACGAAATACTGACGGCTCGAACAATTTCTTTTTAAATGGTAAGGCAATATAAAGACAGCTATCCACAAGCGAAATAAAAAGATATGGAAATTTCCCTTGTTTCAGTTTTAGTATTCGTTCCATCATACTTGACGAAAGCAAATAGCGAGCTTCTATTTGGTCTGAACCATACACAACAAATTCACGTTCAAAATCAGGATTTTCCAGTTCGATTAGTTTCCCCCGACTAAAACTCATTTTCTGGAAAAATTTACCAAGCCCGCCAAATCTTTTTTGAGCGAAATCAGGCAAAATGAAGTATTTCCCATTAAAATTTTTATGAAAATCTGCGATAAAAAAAATGCCATCGAAAATAGGTTGTTTTTTTCTTTTATCCTCGCCCGATTCCACTATTTTCCAGGCGTGTATCTCTGAAAATTTTATCTCTGTTTTGTCTACAACACCCGAAACTAAATCGTCCCCATAGTATTTGTATAGCCTATCTCTGAAAATATCAGACTTAATAAATTGTTCGGGTGGAATATATTCCGTTGGTGAATAATTCAAATTTTCATTTATAAACTTTACGATTTTTTCGATAATTACTTTTTTGAAATTATAGATAAACTCCTGAATTACTTTGCCGTTTTTCTGAAAAAGCAAAATTATAGTAGAAATCGAAAAAACTATTGCAACAATAAGCGGGATATTGTATTCTTGCTCATTGAAAAAATCACCGTAAATTATCTTATTTACAAATAAGCCGACGAAAACTAATGCAATGATGATGCCAAGATAAATCAGTATATTTTTGAAAATAAGTTTAACAGTCTGCTGACGCTTATGTTCAAGCATATTTAAATCGATATGCAAAACATTATCGAAGAAATTCTTGAACTCTTCAATAGTTTTCATAAGACTATCCTTTAACTATTGAATAAGTTTTTTACATTCACGTTCTGGCGTTCCGCTTCGCTTGCTTCGAAGAAAGGACGTGCTTTAAATCCCATAATCATTGCAACCAGGTTTGTTGGGAACATTTGAACCGCATTGTTGTATGAATTTACTGCTGCATTGTATGCACGACGTGCAGCCGATAGTTGCTCTTCTACTTCGTTCAAAGAGGCTTGAAGTTGAAGGAAATTCGTATTTGCCTTCAAATCAGGATAATTTTCAACTGCAATATTGATTGCTCCCAATGCACGAGATATTTTATTATCCAGTTCCACTCTTTCGCTATCGGAAATATTACCGCTAATAGCACGTGAGCGAAGTTCAGTAATCTCGTTGAGCAAACCGCGTTCGTGTTCCATATACTTCTGCACCGCAGCAACCAAATTCGGAATTAAATCATACCGCTTTTTTAGATATGCGTCAATTCCTGCGAAAGCATTGTTGACAGCGTTGCGTTTTGCTATTAACGAATTGAATAAAATTACTATTAACAAAAGGACAGCAATAATGATTATTAATTCTACTGACATAACTTACCTGCAATAATGAGGACAATTATAAGATAACTTACGTAAATTATATATAAATAGCAATAAAAAAATCTTGAAAAAAGAAAAATTATTTTTATTTTTGGTATGTTAATTGCTTTATTAATTGAAATTTTAGTTATTTATTTAAACCCAATTGAGGTTGGGGGGATAAAATGAGAAAAGTAATTATTATATCGTTGTTATTTCTACTATCGAGTGTTCTTGCTCAAAGCCAGAATTTCTTGAAGATAGTAGATTATTCCTACTCTGATTATCCCGTAATGAAACTGCGTTTCTTTGCATATTCAGCAGATGGGAAATTAATCGTAAATCCTGATATAAATAATTATTCTTTAAGTGATAATGGAGCAGCATTAAATATTAACAATATCAATTGTACATTTTCTGATATTGCCCGAAGTTCCCTCGTTTTGTCCCTCGATAAAGCACTTTCTCTGGGCGACGATAGCCAGTTATACATAAAACTTGCTAAAAGAATTTTCGATACTCTAAGCTATTTGATGAGCGAAAAAGACAACGAAGTTGCTGTTACTTCTTTTGATACTCGAAGCTTCTTAAATCACGATTTTTCAAATAATTATGCTTCGCTTTCGCGTGCAATAAACGCAATCCCATCCTCAACAAGCTCATCAATAAATAAAGGGCTTATTTATGATATACTTGGCTCACTCAATATTGCTAAACTTGGCAGTTCAAAACGTTCCATAATTATTGCCACACAAGGTGTTGTCGATTTTCAGGTCAATAACATAGCCGAAATAGCAAATCGTGATAGTATCTCAATCTTCTTCATCTACTTCGGAGCAAAAGCACCTGCTGAAATCGTTGAATTATGCAAATCCACCAATGGTGTTTGCTTCGATAATATTAAAAACCTTGATGATATTACACCTATTGTCAATTCCTTATTCTATCTCGTTCGTGGTTCCGAACCTTGTAGTATAGATTTTGTCGGCAACTATGACTGTTCCGAAAATCATACTATCCGACTGACTGATATTTCGAGCGGTTATTTTGATGAATTTAGTTTTGAAATTATCGATGAAGATAAACCGACAATTCAGGCTAATCCTCCTTATTTGAGCTACTCTTCTGTTCCAATTGGTCAGTCGCTTACTCAGGATATCACGATTACCGCTATTAACTCAGACATAACCATTAATTCAATTCGAACAGAAAACCCTTTGTTTTCAATAGTTGCAGGTGCGATTGCCAACCCTATTGTCCTTGCGAAGAACGAATCTCACACTCTTTCGATAAGATACACTCCATTAGATTCAGCAATAGTGTTCACAAGATTGATTATTCAGTCAAATGCTTGTATTGGAAATGAAGTATATATCACCGGTGGATTTCCAAATCGTCCTCCAAAAGTCAAAACTATTGAAATAGTCAACCCCAAATGCGGTGAAACTCTTGTTGTTGGCGATACAGTTGATATTCGCTGGAATGGTTTGCTTCCTAAAGATATTATTCAACTCGAATATTCTATCGATGATGGCAGAAATTGGCACGCTCTTGCCAAAAATATTGAGAACCTGAGCTATCGCTGGGTTGTCCCCGATATGGAAACTAATAATTTGCTTATCCGAGCTGTTCAGCTCTGGCCTAACAATGTCGGTAGAACTCTGAACTTAGAGCATAGGAACTCTGTTAATTCTGCTTTCTTCAATACCATTTGTGATAGAGTAGTTACAGCTTCCGACGATTCTACCGTGGTTGTTTGGAACTCTAATAATGGCGAGAAAATAGCTACATTTACTTTTTCTGACAAAGTTAATTACGCTGTTTTCGATAAAACGGGTAATTTCATTCTTGTCGCTGTAAAAGATGGGTATATATATAAATACAACCTTTCAAATTCTAAATTAGAGGGTATTTATTTGCATAGCCTAAACACAGAGGTGCTTAATGTTGAAGTTTGCCCTCTAAACCAACGCTTTGTTTCAACAACAAAAGATGGAAGTTTTTATATTTGGAATTTATTCGGTGGCTTAATCAAAAAAATTGAATATAACGGCGATGATTATGCTCTCTACGCTACTTTTGATGCAACTGGCAGCAAAATAATGGTCAATACTCAGTCAGGTCGAACCAAATTTTATGATTTAAATGGGAATGAAATTAACACAATCGATACAAGACTTCCCGGCCAACTTTCTTCTTTTACCCGAAATGGTGCTATCAATTCCGACGGTTCATTAATCGCTGCTGTAAATGACCCCGATAACTCTGCCACAATATTCGACTACAATAATAAAAGCCTAAAATATAAAATTCAGCATAAAATTGACGATACTACAAGAGTTTTCATCAATTATTTGTCCTTCTTCTATAATCCCGATGATAATACCGAATATCTGCTTTCTGCTGGCACTGATAATACGGTACGCCGCTGGATAGCCCTCGATGGCTCAATTCCGAAAGGTTTAGATGGCAAAGACACGCTCCATATTTTCCGTGAACATACCAAACCTGTAATGACAAGCGTTTTCAATTTCGATGGTTCGCGTCTGCTTACTGCAAGCTGGGATTCTACTGCTAAAATCTGGAACTTAAATCAACGCGACCTGCAAATGGACACTGTCGATTGCTTCCTTTCTATTGGCAAAGCTAAAATAGAGACTATCAGCGTCGATTTTGGCGATGTTTATCTAAATGATGTCGCTGTCCGCACACAAGGCTTTATTCGAAATGCCAAGAATTTTAAATTCCAGGTAAAAGAGCTTAGCTTTTACGGTCCAGATATAAGCGAATTCCAGATTATTGATAAATTCAAAACACCGTTTGTTCTCAAAGAAAATGAACTGCTGAATATTTCTATTAGATTTGAACCTAAAACTCCTGGTCAAAAAATAATTTACGCAAAAATTGTTATCCCCGGCGATACTATTTATGCTGAAATCAAGGGGCGTGGCGTTGATTATGGCTTAACTTCCGTAAGCGAGATTGTCGATTTTGGCACTCTTGATGTTAACGATTATCGCGACACTACTCTTGCAGCTTTCATCCGTAATATTTCTCAAAGTGATATTACTATCGATAGTATCTATTTCACAGGTCCAACTGACCGATATTTTAAAATCCTCTCTTTCCCGAAAACTCCTTTCGTTCTTTCTTCAAGTCAGTCCATCGATTTGCGTTTAAGGTTTATTCCATACCATTTAGGTAGAAGTAATGGTGTGATTGCTATCAAGCACAGTGGCTCCGAAGTGCCTCTTTATATTAACTTATTTGGTAATGCTACTGGCGCCCTTCTTGATAGTCTTCTAATCGAAGTTGGCAATATTACTGGAATAAGCGGGAAAACCACGGAATTGCCAATAAAAATCACTAACCTTTCGGAAAATAGGCTTCTCAAACTTAATAATATTAAAGCCAGTTTATCTTTCAATTCTACTATGCTTGCTCCAATTGGCAATTTCGACAATGACGAAATTGATATGTATAATAGAACAATTACTTTTGTTATTCCATACGACGGCCGCCTAACTGAAAACCACTTCTCAATTAAATTTAACGTCGGGACAGGCAATGATACCGTTACGGCACTTAAACTATTCAATATTTATCCACTTGAAGATGTCAAAGTTAAGTTCATCACTTCCGATGGTTCCTTCAAATTAACAGGTTACTGCAACCAAGGTGGTCCGCGACTGTTCGACCCAATCGCAGGTAATTTAAGCTTAGCTCAGAACCGTCCTAATCCTTTCTCTATTTCTACCACTATTGATTTTGAATTGCTCGAAAAAGGCTTTACCAGCTTGAAAATTTACGACCTTACCGGTCAACTAATAAAAGTTGTTTTCGAAGAATATCGTAATCAAGGCAAATATTCCATTGTTTTGAATGCAGCTGATATTGCACCTGGCTTGTATTACTACGTATTGGAAACCCCAACGCAAAAGTACATAAGAAATATGAGGATAACACGATAAATGTGTTATCGGTAGCTTCCACAAAATTGTCGCGTAAATTCTCGAATTGCCTCTGTAAATAACGTAAAAGGGCTGTCCTATAGAGACAGCCCTTTTTCGTAATTTTTAATTCAGTTTATTTCAAAAAAACAAACTCTATATTACTTGCTTAACTATTGCAGCGAAAACTTCGGGCTTGTTTGCTGCATAGTAAGCCAATACTTTGCGATTGATTACTACGCCCTTTTCTTTAAGTGCGTGTATCAATTTAGAATACGTAGTTCCATTCATTCTTGCAGCAGCATTGATGCGGACAATCCACAGACTGCGGTATTCGCGTTTCTTTAATTTTCTGCCCACATAAGCGTGTAGCAAACCTTTTTCGATGTGGTTCTTCGCTATTGTCCAGACATTTTTGCGACGCCCCCAGTAACCTTTGGCGAGCTTTAACATCTTTTTACGTCTGGCACGCGAAGCTACTTTGTTGACTGACCTTGGCATTTTAAAAACCCTTGTTAATTAAACATAAAATTACGGACTTAGGGAGAGCTTCGATACCCCATTCGTCCAAAAAATTAAAGCGCAAGCAAACGTTTTACTCTTGGCTCATCAACTGCCGAAATTAATGTAGTCGAACGAAGCAATCTCTTGCGTTTTGGCGATTTCTTCGTAAGAATGTGGCGGTGATAAGCTCTCTTACGTTTAATCTTGCCGCTTCCTGTTAATTCAAAGCGTTTCTTTGCCGAACCGCTTGTTTTCATTTTTGGCATAATAATCACCCGTAAGCTTTGATAAAAATCGAACTACAAAATTACAATTAATTCAATTATAAAAAAAGAAAATAATTATTTTTTTATTATGCGTGGCACTCTCTTGGTAATTAATGTGGTTACTTCGTATGAAATTGTTCCTGCTATTTCTGCAATTTCATAAACGGTTATCTCTTCGCTGCCTTGTTTCCCAATCAGTACTACCTCATCTAATTGCCTAATATCATCATTGCCAATATCGAACATACATTCGTCCATACAAATTGTACCAATCTGATTATATCTTTTCCCATTAATCAAACATTGCATCTTGTTGCTTAAATTTCGCAAAAGTCCATCGCCGTAACCAATCGGCACAACCGCAACATTTGTATCTTTCTCAGCAATATATTTCAGCGAATATCCAACAGTTTCGCCCTTTTTGACGGGTTTAATGAGTTGAACACGTGATTTCAAGCTCAGAACAGGTTTTAATCCCATCTTTTGGGCAAGTTCCTGCGTGCTCATCAATCCATATAGTGAAATTCCAGGTCTAACAAGATTGCACGCTTTGCAGGGTATATTGACAAGCCCCGCACTATTCGAAAGATGTTTATATTTAAATTTATATCCTTTGCTCTCTATATGCTCAACTGTTCGGTTGAATAATTCCATTTGTTCCCAAGCAAAACCCAAATCATCGCTATCAGCAGTAGATAAATGCGAGCAAATTCCAATAATCTGAATATTTCCCAATTTTTCCACTTTTTCAATAAATTTTAGTGCTTCCCCGGGGGCAACCCCATCACGATGCATCCCCGTATCTACGAACAAATGAGCGAAAACAGTATGGTTACGCACCTTTGCTCTCTCGGCAAATAGTCTTGCAATGTCAAAACTGGAAAATGTTGTTTCGATGTTATAATCGAGATATTTATCGATTTCATCTTCCTGCGCGGATACCAGCACAATCATTTTTCCGTTGTCGCCCATCTGACGCACTTCAATTGCTTCGTCGACAAAGGCAAATCCAAGATATTCAACACCTTCTTCACGCAAAATTTTAGCACAATGCTCTATGCCGTGACCATAAGCATTTGCTTTTACCATTGCTACTATTGATGAGTTCGGTGCAAATTTTTTTATCTGGGAAATATTATGGCGAAGGTTGCTTTCGTCTAACTCCGCAACAGTGTATCTCATTTATTTCCTCTTTATGCTCGTTCTATTTTATTGTTTTTGATATTTCTTTGAACTTTGGATGTTTGGAAGTGTGGGTAATTTCCATTAGCACCGATTCATAGGTCGATGGGAAAGCACCTTCTCTCAACATCCTTTTCAATCCATATTCTTTATCGTATAATTTTCTTGACGAAATACAATCAGCAACGACGAACGGATTAAAGTCGCTTGCAATCAAATCTCTAACTGTTTGCATAACGCAGATATGAGCCTCAATTCCCGTGATTATTACATTCTTCCTTCTTGATTGACGCAGCCTGTTCAACACTTCGTCGCAACCTAAGCAACTAAATGTGTCCTTTTCTATTGGCTTATAAGCATCGCACAGCACTTCAATCAATCTTTCAGATGTTGTCCCAAGCCCTTTCGGATATTGCTCAGTAATAATTATTGGCACTTCCAACAACTTTAATCCATTAATCAATCTTGCATTATTATTGATTAGTTCATCATTTTGATATATATAAGGCAACAATTTCGATTGAATATCGATTATCAATGCGATTGAATTATCAGGTGTGAGAACCATTTTTATTCTTCTGTTTCTTTTACAAAAGTTTCAAGTGCTTCTTCCACTGTATCGTAGAACTCAAATAGCTCGTCAATCCGAGTGATATTCATCAAGCTCCGAACAAAGTCTTTCACGCCCGTTAGAATTACGGGAATTGAGTAATCTTTCAGCTGTCGGTGTGCAAGCAGCAATGCCCCAAGCCCCGAACTATCTATTGCTTCCACTGGTGATAAATCGATAATTAATGCTTCAATATCGGGTTGCGCCACAATCAAGAGCTTCGCTTTCAGCTGCGCTGCCACTTGTCCGTCCACATTTGAATTCTTTAAACGGAAGACCACAATATTATTCTGATTTTCTAATGTGAAGTTCATTTTCTTCCCTATATTTTATACTTATTCTTATTCGTATTTTTATTAATTTGTATAAATATCAATCCATTAATATATGAAAATATTTGAAAAAAACAATATATTAATAGCAAGATTTAGTTCCATTGGTGATGTTGTTCTCACAACTCCGCTTCTTCGTGCTATCAAAGAGCAACTTCCTCACGCTAAAATCACTTACATAACTACAAAACCAATGGCTTGCCTGCTCGATGCCAACCCATTCATAGATAATTTGTTCGTTTTCGAAAAATCTGACCCGAAAGAGAAAATTAATATTCTTAAAAATGAAATCCTTCGAGCTAACAATTCTCAAAAATACAGCGTTGCAATAGATTTGCAGAACAACCTGCGAAGCAAGCTTCTTCTCAATGGACTTTATAAGAAAAAAATAAGTTGCAACAAATATAGGCTTTACAAACTTTCTCTTGTTCATCTTAAATTGCTCATTCGCACACCAAAACACGTTGTCGATAGATATTTCGAAACACTTGCTCCTCTTAATGTAGTAAATAAGAACTACAATACCGAGATTTTTCTTCAAAATTCTGACGCCCCAAATCGAAATAGCGACAAATTGGTTATTGGCATTGCTCACGGTGCCCAACACTTTACCAAGCAATGGATTGCCGAACATTTTGCTGAACTTATGAAACTCATCTCATCGCACTTCGATGCTCAATTCTATCTTTTCGGAAACAAAAATGAAACAGAAAACGCAAGTCAAATCACTAATTTGTTTAGTCAAAATGTTCATAATTTTACGGGAAAACTACCTCTTTCTGAAACAATACAGAAAATAAGCGAGTGCGATTACTTTATTTCCAACGACACAGGGCTTATGCATATTGCCGCTGCCTTGCAAAAACCCGTCGTTGCAATTTTCGGTTCAACCGTCCCAGAGTTTGGTTTTTCACCTTATGGCGTTCCTCATAAAATCGCTCAGGTTAGCTTGAACTGCCGACCGTGCACCCACATCGGTCGTCGGAACTGCCCCAAGACACATTTCAATTGCATGAGAAATATCACACCGCAGCAAGTTTTCAGTGATTTCCAGGATTTGATAAGCGATGTATCAAAAGATAAATAGTTATAAAAAATATAATTAGCATTTATGTTATGCCTGTCTCAAAAGTTATTGTTTTGAACCTTCGGAAGGTTTCCGCCCTTCCGAAGGTTCGTAACATTGTCAATTTAGACTGTCCTCTATTTACTTTTATCAAATAAAATATAATAATATATTAATCGTAAAATAATTGTTTGTAGAATATTCGCCATTTTGTTATTTTTGTTATAAACAATTGGTAAATATGAAAATAGTTACAACTTTTTTGTATTATTGAGAAATTCTAAAATGAATTCAAAAGCAAAAATTCAGCAGTTATTGCTGGTTTTCTTACTCATATCGCTATCTTCTTGCTTCCGATATGATAATTTTACTGCATATTTCAATACATATTACAACGCAAATCGTTTGCTCAAAGAAGCTGAAGAAGAGTTTTCCTATCAGGAAGAAAAAAAGCGTGTTATGCCACGTGTTTTAATTCCTGTTCAACCCGTGAACATAGAAATTCCACGCCGTAGCGGAATGCCCGATTTTTTGCAAGAATTCATCATTAATAGATTTAAACGCCAACCTGTAAATGCTAAACTCGATTCAATTATTATCAAAGGCTCTAAGATATTAGCGTTTAAGCCAAAAAGCGATTACGTCGAAGATGTGCTTTATTTGATGGCAAAAACTTATTTTTATCGCGAAGAGTGGTTGCCCTCGCAGGTGAAATGCAGCGAACTTATCGATAAATTCCCCGATGGGAAGCTCTCGCCTGACGCTCATTTGTTGCTTGCTTTAAATCTATTAGTCCAGCAAAAGTTTTATGCGGGCAGAATTATCCTTTCCCGAACAGTTGATATTGCCTGGCAAAAAAAGCGCTACGATATTCTTTCCGATGCTTTTAGAATTGAAGCCGAACTTGCTCTTTACGAAAACGATTTGCCCGCAGCACTCAAACCGTATTTGCAAGCTGTTGCTCAATCAGATGACCAGGAAATGAAAGCACGCTGGCAACTCGAACTTGCCTCACTTCTTTTCCGTATGGGTATGTTCGAGCGTGCTGAAATTGAATTTGCAAACGTTTTGAAATATAAACCTGATTATTTAGGTTTTTTCGAAGCAAATTTATATAGAGCAGCCTCGCTTATCCGACTTGGCAGAACCGACGAAGCCGAAAAAATCCTGAATCGTCTCGATAATGATGGCAAATTTAGCGAGTGGCGTGTTTTTGTCCATACTCAACGAATGCAAATCGCTCGTTATTATGATGATGAAGAAAAAATTGCTCAATTCGAGCGTTCTGCCGATTCCTTGTATAATGTCAATGCTGCTACTTCTGCTTTTGCTTACGAACGTGGAATTGACTTCTACTTGAAAAATGACTATACAAAAGCTCGAATGTATTTTGCTCGCGGACGTGCCTCACGCAATGTGCAAAACAATTTCTCCGATGAAATGTATCAACTGCTCAATGCCTGGGATTCCTATCAGACTAAAACAAGGGACGCCCTTGCAAGATTGCAACGCGGCGAACTGCTTCAAGACACTTCTCGCAAAATCTTAGCTAACGATTTGTTTGAACTCGGACGTGTTCACTCTCGGCTACGAAATATTGATAGCTCGCTTTATTATTATCAATTAGCAATGGCTGCTTCTCCCGAAAGCGATACTACTTCTGCTCGTTATCTTTATGTTGTATCTCACCATTTAAGAAATTCAGATTTGAGAACTTCTGATTCTTTGCTCGAAGTGATTGTCGAAAAATATCCAAAAACAGAATACGGTAGAGAAGCAATGAAAATATTAGGCTACACCCGAGCCTTTGTCCAGGATACAGTCGAGGAAATTTATTCCTCTGGCAGAGATTTGATGAAATTCGGTGATTATGATTTTGCGATTAAACAATTTCAGAGAGTTTACTTAGACTATCCTAATTCGTTTTTAGCACCAAGAGCTTTATACAATATTGGCTGGATATACGAACGTTTCAAATCAATTAACGACAGTGCCTTGAAATATTATTCTATGTTAATTGAAAAATACCCGAATTCAGAATATGCAAAGGACGTAAAATTAAGCGTTGAATACCTTCTTGCTGTTCGTAGTGGCGAAGAAATTCCCGAGCATCTTCGCGATAGAGAAAAAACAATCTACGAGAAAAAAGAAATTCAACTGCACGACCCGAATTTCAATCCAAATTTGCCTAAGCAAGAAAATCTTAAAGATATGCTAAAACCCGAAAATTTATTAAAACGTGCTGTCGAAACAATTATCGAACAACCATCTGAGGAATTTCAGAAACTGAAAAATCTCAACCCCGAAGAACTTGTCCCATTCCAGAAACAAGAAGCTGCGCCCGACAGCACAAACATTAAACCAGATGTGAAAAAAGAAAAGAAGTAGATATGGCAAAATCCGAAAAGAAAAGAGAAACTTTAAAAGCGAAAGTCGAACGTTTGGAAAAACAACTTTCCTGGTATAAATCATTTTTTGATAATGCATCAGATGCCGTTTTCATCGTCCAACCCGAAACCTGGTGCATACTTGATGCTAATGAATATGCAGCAACACTTCTGGGCACTTCTCGCGATAATCTAATTGGTTCGACCCTGCCACAATTTCGGCGAATATTTAAATTATTGCAGAAATCGAGTTCTCCAATGGTTCTAAGCGAGCTATCCTTTGAAACCCAAAATGATGAAAGCCTGATGGTCGAAGTAAGTGCTCGCTTTGTCCAATATGACGGGAAAAACTTAATTCAGGCAATTGCAAGAGATGTCAGCGAGCAACACGCACTTACCGATAAACTTGTGCAGGCAGACAAACTTGTGCTTTTGGGGCAACTCTCAGCAGGTGTCGCTCACGAAATAAGAAATCCGCTTGCAGCCGTGAATTTAAATCTGCAAATTTTCAAACGTAATATTCCCGAAAATGCACCTGAATTTGATTACGTAAATACTGCTTTGCAAGGTGTGGAACGCATCTCTCGAATTGTCGAAGTTACTTTGAATTTCTCACGTCCTACAATTCCCGATGTGAAGGAAGTTAATCTGAATTCGCTTATTCCAACAACGCTCGAACTTGTTGCCTCGGTGCTGAAACGTAAAGAAATTACTGTCGAATTGCAACTTCAAGATGATTTGCCGCTTGTTGCTGCCGACGAAAAGCAATTGCAGCAAGTTTTCGTTAATCTCATAACAAATTCTGCTGATGCAATAAAAACAAAAGGCAATATCATTATTAAAACTTACCTCGAAGCTGGATTGAAGCACAACGAAGGTGAAATGGTCGTTGTCTCGATTGCTGATAATGGCATCGGCATCACACCCGAAGATTTGTCCAAAATTTTCAATCCATTCTTTACTCGAAAACCAGACGGAACAGGGCTCGGACTGCCTATCACTCAGAGAATTTTGCACCAGCACGGTGGAGTAATCGATGTCGAAAGCAAGGTGGGCGTGGGCACTACTTTTTATGTTAAACTTCCTGTCCCAAAACAATTTGAATGATTTTTGTAATAATAAATAAAGGTACAGAATGTCCAGAAATAATTACACAATAGTAGTAATAGAGGACGACCCATTAGTAAATCAGACTGTCAAAGGTATCCTTTCCAGCAAATACTCTAAGGTTGCCACCTTTACAGACGCAAACCAGGCACTCGAAGAACTTCATATGATTTCGCCTGATTTGATACTTTTAGACATTTTTTTGGGGCACGCCAACGGACTTGATATTTTAGAGCAACTTCGCAAGCAGGGCTACTCAATGCCCGTTATCATTATGACGGCTTTCTCCGATATTAAAATGGCGGTTCGCGCAATGAGGCTTGGGGCGGAAGATTTCATTGTAAAACCACTCGACCTCGAACAGCTCGAAGTCTCAGTCGAACGTGCTTTGAAGAACTTTGACTTGCGTCGTCAGGTTGATATTCTCTCCGAACAGCTGAAAAAAGACCAGCCAAGCGAAATTTTAGGTTCGTCCGAGGCAATGCTTAAAGCAATCGAAATGGCAAAAATTGTTGCCCGTGCCGATGATACTACTGTGCTTATCCTTGGCGAATCTGGAACAGGTAAAGAATTGATGGCTCGCTTTATTCACGAAAACTCGCCACGTGCAAAAGGTCCTTTCGTTACTATTAATTGCGGTGCTATCCCACGCGAACTTGCTGAAAATGAGCTTTTTGGTTACGAACGCGGTGCTTTCACTGGTGCAACAGAAAAAGTAAAGCAAGGTAAATTCGAGCAGGCTCACCACGGAACAATCCTGCTTGATGAAATTGCCGAGCTTAGCCTCGAATTGCAAGTAAAATTACTTCGTGTTTTGCAGGAAAGGCAATACTACCGTCTCGGCGGTTCAAAAGAAATTTCCGTCGATGTGCGTGTTATCGCCTCCACTAATAAAGATTTAGAAAAGTTAGTCGAAGAAGGGTCATTTCGCGAAGACCTATACTACCGTTTGAATGTTGCTCGTATTCATTTGCCACCACTTCGTGATCGTGGAGGTGATATTCTCAAAATTGCAACAGCATTCGTTAATGAATTCAACCTAAAATTTGGCAAAAATATCAAAGGTTTTTCACCCGAAGCCGTCGAAATTATCAATAATTATCATTGGAAAGGAAACGTTAGAGAACTTCGCAACGTAATCGAACGCGTAGTTCTTCTCGAATCTAATGATTTAATTACAAAAGAATCTCTTAGCTTCCTCAAATCCCCTACAACAAGTGTGCAAATCCCTGGCAAGCAAACTATTGAGCTTGCCGATGGACAACACTTCCTGCAAATTTCCAAAACAGGAGCTCCAATGGGGAATGTTGTTCGTGATTTGATTATTCAGACCTTGAAAATCACAAATGGAAATCAAATAAAAGCAGCTAAAATCTTAGGAATTTCTCGTGCTAAATTGCGATATAGAATTGAGCAATTAGGAATTAATATTACAGGAAAAAATATTGAGTAAAAATAAAATAATTTTGCTTGATATTTATCTATAATAAAACTATTTTAATTATATTAAATTATACAAAATTAATTTTTGTAATTCTATGGATAAAGCACTCTTAATAAAAGAGCTTAACGAAGCGAACGATACTGCATTACTTATTGAGACCATCATTTCTATTGCTCAGACAAATGATTTCGACGAAAATGTAGTAAAATCTCTTTGCGAGTTGATTACTCACAATGATAGTGGCGTTCGCGATGTTGCCGTCAGAGCTTTGTGTGATTTAAAAGGTGATTTAGCACGCCTTGCAGCTCAAATTATTGCTCCGAATATTGTAAGCCCAAATATAGAACTACGCAATACAGCAGGCGATATCCTTGCTCATCTTGGTGAATCCTCCGCTGAATTTCTTCTTGACTTTCTGGAAAATCCCGACCCTGACGCAAGAAAATTTGCTTGCGATTTGCTTGGACTTATTAATACTCGCCACCTTGCTCATAAAATTCACCCATTACTCGACGACCCCGATGAAAACGTTGTCCAATCTGCTATCGAAACGCTTGGGAATTATCAAGATGAATCTATAATTGAAAAATTAGTTAAAATTTATAACACAAAAGAAGACCAAAAACCCAACGTCATCGAAGCTCTTGGGAAAATCGGTTCCCGAAAAGCAATTGATTTCCTGATTTTCGCCCTTACAGACGAAAAAGACGATTTCCTAAAAACAGAAATTATCGATGCTTTATCCATAAATTGCGATGATATTGAAGTTGCTCGCCAACTATTCTCAAAAATTGACGAAGTTAGCGAAACAATACAGATAATTATTCTAAAAACAGTTGCTGCAATATCATTTAGATTAGGTGAAGAATTCGTTCTGCCTGATTATCTAAGATACCTCGCTTATAAAGCACTATTCGACGATGATGACGACATCCGTGCAGCTGGCCTTATTGCCTTAGGAAATGTGTTTATTAAAGATGATATCCCGTCTATTATGAATGAAATTTTCAAAGGCAATAGCGACACCCAAAGCTTCGTTTTAGAAAAGCTTTTAAAGTATAACTCACCCGAAATAATTAAAGAATTTTTCAAAGCTTTCTATAACGAAATTATTAATCGCGCGATGATTGGTTGCGATATAGATTTTCTCTCTTTGCTGACCTATCTATGGGAAGATACTCCCACAAGCAACAAAAACGTAGTAATTGACGTGATATTCGATAATTTGATTATATGCAAGTCAATCGAGTGCTCCTCCGTAGTTGAATTATTGTTTAAGCTGGACAGCCAGAAATCTATTATAAAAGTTAAAGAATTATATCAAAATTCAGATGATAATAATAGAGAATTTATTGAAGAGTTATTAAGTGATGCAGGAATTGACATAAGTATAATTAAGATTTAATTTTTTGTTTTATAATTATGAATTGTTTATCAAGTTATAATATATTAATAATGAGTTTTATAAATGGCAGCTCGATTATTTCAATTTGGGGCTGGCAAGCCAACAGAAGAAAGTAAAGAAGTAAAAAAAATAGTGCCGGTGAAAATGGAACTAAGCGATAATACTTTTAATGAGTTAAGAAATTTTATTTACGATCAGTGTGGAATATACTATACTGACAATAAAAAGTATTTGCTCGAAGGAAGAATTGCAAAACGTATATCCACCAACAAACTTTCCTCATTCGAGGAATATTTGAATTTCTTGCGTTCTCCAATGGGAAGAAACGAACTAAATGAACTTTTCGACGCAATTACTATAAACGAAACATATTTTTTCCGTGCTCCTCAGCAGTTCGAAGCGTTCGAAACCCATATTGTCCCTGAAATTCTCTCAACCCGACAGAACTTATTCAATCCTGTCTTCCGAATTTGGAGCGCTGCTGCATCAACCGGCGAAGAAGCTTACACTTTGGCTATGATAGTTGCCGAAAAGCTCAGACCAATGTATCCTCGCGTGCAGTTTCAGATACTTGCAAGCGATATTAACAAGTCTGTCCTCGAACAAGCTCAGCAAGGAGTTTATAAAGAATATTCCATTAGAAATGTTCCACCGCATTTGCTAAAAAAATATTTCAAACAGCAAGGCACAAACTATGTCCTTAGCGATGAAATAAAACAGATGGTCAAATTTATGAATATTAATCTCTATGATGCTCAGCAAATGCGCACTGTTGCTAATTGCGATGTTATCTTCTGTTGCAACGTGTTGATTTATTTCGATATGCCATCAAAGCAACAGGTGGTTACTCATCTATATAATTCGCTTAACAAAGGTGGATATCTCTTCATTGGTTATTCGGAATCTTTGCACGGTATCTCCAAGGCATTTAAATTGGTTCATTTCCCAAAAGCTATGGCTTATCAAAAAGAATAATTTTGTATTAATTCGGGTTAGAAGATGGCAAAAACAATATTAATAGCCGAAGATTCACCATCAGTTCGCAAGTTCATTACACTTGCACTCAAAATTAAAGGCTATCGTGTGCTTTCAGCGCAGGACGGGATGGAAGCGCTCGAAATTCTCCCAAAAGAGAAAATAGATTTGCTAATAACTGATTTAAATATGCCAAATATAGATGGGTTCAAACTTATTCAATCTATTCGCCAAAATCCTGAATATAAAGATATTCCTATTATTATTCTGTCTTCTCTTGCAAAAGATGAAGATATCAATTCCGGGTTGGCTGCTGGTGCTAATTCATATTTAATCAAACCTTTCAATACTAAACGAATTCAATATGAAGTTGCAAAATATATTGGATAATTCTATTAAAGTTTTGTATTTTTTTATCGATAATATTATTGAATAATAAAATTATGAGGTTGTTTTATGATTTTTTTAGTCGTAGATGATTCTCCAACTATGAGAAGAATTGTGATAAACGCACTAAAAACGTTTGGATACAACGAAGTTATCGAAGCAGGCGACGGACAGGAAGCTCTCGAAAAACTTCGCCAGAACAAAGTAGATTTCGTTATTACAGACTGGAATATGCCTAATATGAGTGGTCTCGACCTTACAAAAGCAATTCGCTCTGACGCTCAATTGTCCAACCTTCCAATTCTTATGGTTACTACTCGTGGATTAAAGCAGGACATTATCGAAGCTCTTAAAGCAAGAGTTAATAACTATGTTGTTAAGCCTTTTACTCCACAAGTCCTTAAAGAAAAATTAGATGCTGTTCTTAAAACTATTCAAAATTCATAAGTTGGAGTGGCTATGAAACAAAAAGATATTTCCCTTTTGCTCCAAAAAGCTGATGAATTGAGAGCTCTATTTGTGTTAGGTCAGAGAGTTATCCCCTTTCTTGAAGAAATTTTCATCTTTGTCAGCGAAATTCAGCCTCTTTTGGACGAAATAAATGCTTCAATTCAGGAAAATTTAAAGAAAATGCCGTCAGCTTCCAAGCAACTTAGCAAAGTTACCGAAGCTACCGAAATGGCAATTACAGAAGTTATGGATATTGTTGATGGTATTCAGTACAAAGTTGAAATTATCAAAAAGAACTATAATAGAATTATCGAAATTGTTCAAAAGAAAAGAGAAAATCCAATTGCTTTGCTCGAAGCACTTTATAAAGCAATAGAAAAAGGCGAAGATTTAAAACAGCATCTTCCCGCACTCGCTACAATTATTACAACAATGAAAAAAATACCTAATGCCGAAATTGATAAGATTTCCAATGAAACAGAAGAGTTGATTTCCAGCATTACAAACGATTCAAACTCTATTATGATTTCACTTCAAGTGCAGGATATTACCGCTCAGCAAATTGCTGCCGTCAATAACTTGCTCGAAACGATTCAAGGTAAATTGGGCAAAATATTAACTCATTTCAACGAATCTGAAATTAGCGAACTGATGCATAAAGAGCCATCTCCTGATGATAAAATGCAAGTATCTCAACTTCACCGTAAAATTGCCTTCGACCCCGAAGCAGTCGAAGCTATGGCTAATAAAGAGTTCCGTCAACAACAGGTCGATGAGGTTATTGAGCAAGTTGAAAGTGGAGATTTAGACGAACCAATTGATATGCAGGAAATTGAAAAAATGTTCGCTAACCAAAATCCTTCCACCGAAGCAACCGGCGATACTAAATCACCTGTTATAGAAGAAAGTAGCGACGAAGATTCTTTCGAGCAATTCTCACAAGATGATATAGACGCTCTCTTTGGCAAATAATTAGGAGTACTTATGGCTTCGATGAGTTTTAACGATCCTGAAATGCAAGAATTATTTGAAGGTTACCTTATAGAAACTTCCGAACTTCTCGAAAATTTAAGTCAAGACCTTATTGAGATTGAAACAAGAACTGATGATTTAGATCTAATAAATAGAATTTTCCGTAGTTTCCATACCATCAAAGGTACCTCTTCCTTTATGGGGTTTAATGCAATTGCTGAGATTACCCACCACGCCGAAGATATTCTCAATAAACTTCGCCGTGGCGAGATGAAAGCTGACCAGCAAATTATTGATTTCCTTCTTGAAGTGCAGGATTGGATTACTATGATGGTAGCTCAAATTAAAGAAGGCAATGAACCTTCCGCTGATTACTCCGAAACTATTGCGAAAATTCAGCGTCTGAAAGAAACGCAAGTCCAATCAACTGAAACAGTAGAACAAAACAATCAGGACACTCAGCAAATTCTTCCCGAAGGGACAAGCTTCGTCGAAGCTGTTCTTTCAAATCCCGAAATTGCTTCAAAACCCGGCGATTTCACAGATGAAGATTTAAAACTTATCGATGCCGCTTTCCAGGAAATTAATATCAAATTTAAAGACGAAATCTCTCAAACAACTGAAACAACAAATGAAAGTGAAGTAGAACCGCCAATTTCTGAACCACAAATTGTTCAAGAACAAACAAAGCCATCTGAACATGTTCACGGTATTCCTGTCGTTGAACCCACTGCTGAAAACACTTCACAGCAGCCAACAATTCAGCCGTCTCAACCGTCCATTGCACCTCCACAGCAAACTAAGCCTTCTACAAATAAAGAGGCTCCAAAATCACCAGGTAAAGCTCTTTCATCCGACACCATTAGGATAGATGTAAACCGCGTCGAAGCTCTGATGGATTTATCGGGCGAACTTGTGCTGGGACGAAACCGTTTAGCTCAAATCACTGAAATGGTCGAACAGGAATTTGGCAAAAACGAACACGTTCGCGATTTGATTGAGACAACTGCTCAAATTGATTTCGTTACTTCTGAAATTCAAGCTGCTGTTATGCGTATGCGTATGGTGCCAATTGGCAAACTTTACCAGAAAGCACCCCGTATTGTTCGCGATTTAAGTAAAGAATTCGGCAAAAAAATTAACTTAGTCGTCAAAGGCGAAGAAACTGAAATTGACCGCGGCATAATCGAAGAACTAAACGACCCCCTTGTCCATATGATTCGCAATTCTTGCGACCACGGCATCGAGCCACCCGAAGAACGTATCCGTATTGGCAAACCTGAATTTGGGACTATAACATTAGATGCAGACCAGGAAGGCAACAACATCGTCCTGCGCATCTCCGACGACGGTCGCGGTATGGACCCCGAAAAACTAAAAGCAAAAGCTCTTGAAAAAGGAATTATCACTCACGAACAAGCCGCTCAGATGTCTGCTCGTGAAGCATTCCAGCTTATTTTCGCTCCCGGATTTAGTACTGCTGCCAAAGTTACTGCTGTTTCGGGTCGTGGAGTTGGAATGGACGTTGTCCGCTCTAATATTCAGAACCTCAAAGGAATGATAGATATAGAATCCGAAGTTGGCAAAGGTACTACTTTTATTATTAAGCTTCCTCTTACTCTTGCAATTATTCAAGGCTTGCTTGTGAAAGTGCAAGACGAAACTTATGCTCTTCCGCTAAGCTCCGTTGTTGAAGTGGTTGCGATTAATCCTGATAGTGTCTATACTGTCAGCCATCAGGAAGTAATTCGTATTCGTCAGGAAGTAATCCCTATCCTTAGATTAGACAGAGTTCTGGGTGTTTCGAATCCTCGCGAAGAATTAGATAATCGCTACGTTGTTAATGTTGGCTTGGGAATGCAACGAATCGGACTTGTTGTCGATGAACTGCTCGGACAACAAGAAATTGTAATCAAATCGCTCGGTGAATATTTAGGAAGTATCACTGGTGTGGCTGGCTCCACAATATTGGGCGACGGGCGCGTGATTATGATTATTGATGTTGCCGACCTAATCCAGTCAATCTACAAAAATCAATTTATGCAATTTGGGAAATAGACTGTTTATTTCTTAATTCCCATTATCAATCCATCGCCGATGGGAACAAGTGTTACAAAATAGTTCTCGTTTGCGAGGAATTTCTCGTTAAAATTCTTTATCGATTTAACTTCATTCGGGTCTCGCTCGGGGGCACTATCGAGCACGTAACCGAAAGCAAACGCATTATCTGCTGCAAATATTCCACCTTTTCTAATAAATGGCGTAAGCTTATTCAAATATAAGTAATATCCAGGTTTATCTGCGTCTACAAAAACGAAATCTAATTCAAAATCCAACTTACAGTTTTCTACAAAATGCCGACCATCATCGCAAAATACCTCAATTTTGTCTGCAACGCCTGCAATTTGTGCATTTTCCTTGATTATTTCAGTATACTCAGGATTGAGCTCAACCGCTATTAGCTTCCCGTCCTCGGGCAAAGCACGTGCCATCGAAATTGCACTATACCCCGCAAGGCTTCCAATTTCAAGCACATATCGGGCATTCATTGCTTTCAGCAAAAATTGCATAAATCTTGCTTGATTGCCACTGATGTGTATTTTCGGTAGCCCCTTGCGTTCAGCATTTTCCAGAACTTTTTGCATTATTTCGTCCTCAGCTGTAAACTGAGTATGCAAATATCTATCAAGTTCTTCTGTAACAACGGTTGTTTTTGCAGACATTATTTTTTCCTTCGAAATTATGGACGTGTTCCTAATCTGACGTTTACATTTACGCCGTGCTTTTCTATTTGATTTAACAGGGTGTTTATTGATTTCAAGGTTGAATCAAGTTCGCTCGCAAGTGTCCTGTCGTAAATTAATCGGTTTGCAAGACCGCTTCCTGAACGAACTTCTTCTGTAATATTGTTAATATTTGCAAGAGTTCTATCAGCTTCACCAATAGTGTTTTGCATCTTCGAAAGCAATTCATTTGCGTTCGTCAGTGCAATTTCAATTTGACCGATTATTTTGTTTAATTTCGGTTCATTTTGTGAATATGTTTTTTTCAAATCAGAAACAAGTATGCTCAAATTACTAACAGTATTTTGAAGTGCATTGTAATTATCTTTGATAAAAGTATTCAAATTGGCTGTCATCTCGCTTGTATTATAAGCAATTGTTTCCAGATTATCGAGCAGACGCTTGTTGTTCATTACATAGTTGAGATTTTGAGTGAGTGTATCAAGATTTTTCACAAGCGAAGCAGCATCGTTGCTCACTTCGCCCAAAGTTGCAATCAAATCAGCCAGATCCGCAGTTGCTTTGCCGGGTATCTCTTTGCTTATGTCGAAAGGTTCGCTTGATTTGCCAGGGAATACTTCAATTTTTTTGCCACCGGTAATTTCTAATATTGTAATCCTTGCGAAACAATCTGCTTTCAAATTATCTGTGCTTTCCATATCTGCGGTTATCAGCACCGAGCCATTATTATTAGCAATGGACTTCACCACGCCGCACCGAACACCATTAACAACTACCGGCGAGCCTTCTGTTATCCCGCCGGAGTTGTCGAACCTGAAATGCACTAAATTTTTCGCAGCTGTTATACTTACACCTTTCGCAAGCGACAGCCCAATTATTAAGATTATTATTGCAAGAACTGATACAATCCCGACTTTTATCTCGATTTTCTTTTGTTTATTCATTGCTATTCGTCAATTATTAGAATGGACTATCATCGTCTTTCTTATCCGATTCCTCAAAATCAAATGATTCGTCGAAAGTATCTGTCAGCTCTGAATCAAAATCGGAAAAATCATTGGCATCGAAACTTGTATCAGGATATAATGTTTCAGACATTAATCTATCTTCTGAATTATCAGTGTTTTCTTTTTGCTTGCGTGCGTCAAGGACAATCATATTTTCGGCAATAACTTCAACTATATTGCGGCGAGTGTTGTTATTTTTGTCCTCAATTGTTCTTGTCTGCAATTTGCCTTCAAGATAAATGCGTGTCCCTTTGCGAAGCAACTTCTGGCATACTTCTGCAAGCCCACGCCAGGCAACAATTGTATGCCAATCTGTATGTTCTTGCAAATTTCCGTTGCGGTCCTTCCAGGTTTCCGATGTTGCTAATCTAAATGTCGCAACGGGTATTCCGCTCGGCGTGAATTTCAACTCGGGATCTCTTCCCACATTACCAATTAACATTACTTTGTTTAATGTTCTCGACATACTTTTCTCCAAACGTTAATTAATCACCCATACACATTCATATTGTAAAAATATAATACTTTTAATAACGATTATGTTGAAAAAAAATTTATTTTTTATAATTCTAATACCATTTTTTCTCAAAATTCTCTCAAAAATTGCTTGATTTAGCAATTAATTCCATCTATGCAACAATTTTTATGATTTTTTTTATGAAAAATTAATTTTTTGCAAAAAAAATTTGGTCAATATCTGAAAAGTTCTTATTTTTGTATTCGTCAATTGACGCTGTTCTTTCAAAATAAAGCCACTTTAGCTCAGCTGGTAGAGCAGCTGATTTGTAATCAGCCGGTCGGCGGTTCGAGTCCGTCAAGTGGCTCGCAAAAGCAGGCAATAATCTGCCTGCTTTTTTTATTTTGGCTATCCATAATAAAAAATGGGCAAATCAAATAAGATTTACCCATCAAATTGTTATCAATATCAATAATCTAACTAAAATTCATCAAAATCCATTCCGCCACCTGTATTTTCTGTTTGGCGACGGCGTTCTCGTTGCTTCGGTCCTTCGTTTATTTTATACTGGAAACCAAGGTAAGCAACACGACTTTCGCGTTTCATTGTATAGCGACTGTAAAAACTCGAATTTTGGGCATACCTACCAAATTTCATCTCATTTAATATATCTGATATTCGGAATGTCAGAGCAAGTTTCCTATTGAACATTTCATAACGAGCGCCAAAATCCAGCGAACTGAATGAATATCGCTGTCCTTGGGGTGTAACAGTTGGTCCAGTGTAGAATCCCATTAGTTGCATAGATAGCTCAGGCGATAAAAATACGCTCGCAGTGCTTCTAATTGACCAGCTGTAATCATTATTATCCATTTCAAGTGATTTATCTTTTCCCTTGATTTCGGAGCGATAATACGAAAAATCGCTCGATAAACGCATAAATTTAAAATAATCGAAAGTTACGTTCAGTTCCAAACCGTAATTTGTTCCTTTTGCAACATTTTCAAATGTTGTTTTAATCTTTCCATCAGATACAACATCTGCAACAAACGAAATTTTATCGTCTGTCTGGCGGTAAAATAAAGTTGGAGTTATTGACATAATTTTGAAATTCTTTACATAAGCAAGTTCGTAAGCATTAATAAATTCAGGTTTCAAGTTTGGATTGCCACTACGAAGGTTATATGGGTCTGAGTAATCTACAAATGGGTTTAAAAATTGCGAGCGAGGACGATTTATGCGTCGGGAGTAATTTATCTGAAATTCATCAGTTTTCGATAATTTGTAGCTGAAATTTGCCGATGGGAATAAGTTCGCATAGTCTTGATTGTTCTTCTCGCCGGTTGTTTTAAGCTCGGTATCAATTTTGCTATGCTCAGCGCGCAATCCAAATTGGACAGAAAAATCATCGAATTTTCCGCTTATTATTGCATAAGCTGCCGAAATTCGCTCGTTGTAGATGAAGTGATTTGATTTATTAGTGTCCAGAGCAGAATACTCGAAAAACTTATAATCGTTATCAAGCTTCTGAAACGATACTTTTGCACCTGTTTCAAGCTTGAAGTTACCAAAAGGATAGGAGTAATCAGACTGAATGTTTATATTGCGATTTATATCGTCCGATTTTGAGGCTTCTTCTAATACTGTTCCAATAGGTGTTTGCCAGATTTCAGTGTAATTTCCATCATTATTCCAATCAAATTCTGAAAAATATACATCAAATGTTAAATCGTGCCCACGCTCACCAAAATTATGTTTGTAGTTCAGTGAGTAATCCCAATACGGATTGTCATCTTCTTCTTTTGAAAATCTGTTATATAAGCTATTTGGGTTGGTTGCAAAATTCAGATAATTTTCGTACTCGATATTTCTCTTTCTTGTCCCTTCCGATGCTCTGTAAGATGCAGACATCGAGAGTTGGTCAAATTTTGTAATGTTATACTCAAAACCAGTTCTTATACCTTGATTGAGAAAACTTCTACGATTTTTGAAATCTTGTAGCAATTCTGTTGTATCTATAAGGCGGGTTATTCTGTATGAATTGCCGTTCCCTTGCATACGGCGCGAACCATAATCATAATTCAGGAAGAAGTTCCAGTCCCCATATTGATAAGTTGAGTTCACCGAAAAAGAATATTTATCACGAGTTCCTAAATTCACGCTGAATAGACCATTCAGCCCGTCATCACGCTTTTGATTGAGAATAACGTTAATTATTCCTGTCATTCCTTCGGCGTCATATCGTGCTGAGGGATTTGTTATAATCTCAATGCTTTCGATAGAAGATGCAGGTGTTTGCTCGAAAAATATTGTTGGGTTTATACTTGTTGGCTTGCCGTTAATTTGTAGACGAAAATTAGAACTTCCACGAAGGCTCACATTCCCATCAATATCAACGCTCACCGACGGGATATTCTTGATAATGTCGAGTGCTGTTCCGCCCGTTGCAGCAATATTTTTATCAACATTGAATATTCTCTTTCCTTGCGAATATTCTACCATCTGACGTTCAGCAGTAACTTCGACTGCATTTGTTCGTGCGGCACTCTGCACAAGTTCAACTGTGTTTATATCAACTGTTCTTATTTCGCGTGTTATTGCTATTGGTTCCGAATTAAAAGTTTCGTATCCTACATAATTTATCCGAACAATGTATGTTCCTAATCTGACATTATTGATTTCAAATTTTCCTGATGCGTCTGCTACTGCACCTGTTGCTACTGAGGAGTCGGGCAGAGTGATTATCGAAACATTTGCTCGCGAAAGAGGTACACTTGTTGCTGCGTCAACGACTTTTCCCTTAATTGTTCCGCCGCGTTGTGGCTGCTGACCAAATATGTTTATTCCTGTTATTGTAATAATAAAAAAAGCAAAATAAAACACTTTTCTCATAAGAAAAACCTACTAAATATTTTCTGAAACAATATATAAGACGTTTTAAAATGAAAAAGGTTTAAACAAATTTTAAGGAATAATTCATTTTTAGAGTATCATTTTATTTTAATTTGGAATGGATAAACTAAATATAATTTTGTAACCCTTCCAAATTCAATTGCAGGCGATGGCAATTTAAAGTAGTTCAAGGACTGCCTTAGCCAGTTCCAGAAGTATCCGCCATCGGGAAGAAGGTGAATTAAATTATAATCTAATGCGACTATATACCTTGGGCTACCAAAGTAAAATCCATCAACCCATTTATCGCCACGGCAGGGCTTGCACTTCCCTAAGGACGCCTGAACTGTATCGCAAAGCCCCCGCACTGCATAACCAAATGATAATTCCAGCCACTTCGGAATATGTTGCGAGATACTTTCAGGTAAAGTGTTCCGCAAATTCACTGATAGCCACAAAGTATGCGAGCTGTAATCATCGTTGAACATTTCGTGTGGGTAACGCTTCCGTTCATTATGCCAATTGGCAGGAATATACATAAATTTTGGTGTAAAAATTTGAAGATAGGGAATATAGAATTGCCCAATATGCAATGCCGCACCCGCTACATCTGCATAAAAATCTGACGGACTAAATCCCCACTGCTTTCCGTATCCATCTAAAACTTCAATGTATGTTGAATACGCCAATCCGAAAGCAGTTCCCGCAATAGTTGCACTTTCCCAGCTTAATCCGCTTTGCATAAATCCATCCGTCATTAAATATGAAGTTAGAAAGCAACCATAGATATGCCCCGCCTTGTCTGCATACATTGCATATTTGCCGTCTTCCTGTATTTTGAAATCTGTTTGCTCTTTCCAGATTGTTTCCATCTGAAATTGATGCTGCCAGTATAAAAAAGCGGACAAAACTCCAACGAATATCCCAAAGTTCAACGGCTTAATATTCGTTTTCTTATACGGTAATTCTCCCGTAATTGTGTGCCTTGCTGCCCCCGCAATCAGAAACTGACTTTGCTCCCATCTTTCGTAGTCTTGACGTATGCTTGTTTGAAATGTGTCTATTGTATTTTCGGGATATAACAATGGTTCCGAAATATTGCAATTACAATTTTCAGCAATAAGATTTGTGCAACTGAATAGTAAATATAAAATTATTATTTTTTTCATAGTCTTATGAACAAAATTAGAAGTATTTTTTCTTTTATTCCAAATATTATTTGGTTGTGGAAAACTATGTTCACAAGTATTTAATAATTTTACGCCCAATTATTAATTCATTATTAATATTTTTGCTTTTGAATATAATCAACAATTATAAAGATGGAAGCAAAAAGAAGAAACATAAAGAAATTGGACGAAGCTCCAAATTTCATCGGAGCAAATATTCCGCCACATTCTCGTGAAGCAGAAATTGCCGTTTTGGGTGCAATGATGCTTAGCCGCGAAGCTATTTCTCGTGCTCAATCATTGCTCGAACCTAATTCTTTCTACGACCCCCGTCATAAAATTATCTACGAAGCCTTAATCAATTTAAATGAAAAGGGGCTAAACGGCGACCTGATTTCGCTAAAAGAACATCTCAAAAGTCGCGGTGTGCTCGACGAAGTTGGTGGAATTCAGTATCTGACTGAAATTAGTTCTCTCACACCAACAGCAGCTCTAATTGATAACCATACGCGAATTGTTCAGGAAAAATATCTTAAAAGACGATTAATCGAAGTTGCAGGCAATATCCTGAAAAATGCTTACAGCGAAGCAACCGATGCACTCGAAGAAATTGATTCCGCCGAAGCTCAAATTTTTTCGATTGCCGAAAAACTTCTTCACAAAAATTATTCTTCTATGAAAACGCTTGCTCATCAAGCATACGAAATGATTGTCCGGCTCTCTCAACGTTCAAACGATGGGCTTAGCGGTTTGCCCACCGGATTTATCGAACTCGACCAGATGCTTGGTGGTTTGCAAAACTCTGATTTAATTATCATTGCAGCACGCCCATCTATGGGTAAAACGGCTTTTGCTCTATCTATGGTTCGCAATATTGTTGTCGGCGAAAAATTGCCCGTTGCTTTCTTTTCGCTCGAAATGACTGCAATACAGCTTGTTTTGAGGTTGATTTCTGCCGAAGCTCAAATTAATCAGCAAAAGCTCCGCACAGGTAGAATTTCCTCGGAAGAAAATACGAAAATTATCAGTGCTCTGGGAAAACTTGCTGATGCTCCACTATTTATTGACGATACTGCGGGGCTTCCAATAATGGAACTTCGTGCCAAAGCAAGAAGATTGAAGTATGAACATAATATAAAATTGCTCGTTGTGGACTATTTGCAACTTATTCATCCACCAAAAGCAGAAAGTAGAGAACGCGAAATTTCGATTATTTCGCAGTCTCTCAAAAATCTTGCAAAAGAACTCGATATTCCAATTATTGCTCTCGC
>JAKIZO010000018.1:5005-45288 GCA_022707965.1 Bacteroidota bacterium | reverse complement strand
ATTATCAGCACCAACCTTAATTGGCATATATCTGCATTTTGCACCAATTGATGCAATTCCAATTCCATTGTTTGTAACAGCATTTGCGCATCCCGTTACGTGAGTTCCGTGAGTATTGCTGTTGCTTGATGGTCTTGGGTCGTTGTCTTCTTTCCAATTCCCGTTTTGAACATCAGTGTAGGTTACATCACCTACAAAATCGTACATTACTGATGATAAATTGTCCTGCAAATCGGGATGCGTATAATCAATACCTGAATCAACAATAGCAATTACAACTGTTGTATCTCCAAGTGAAACATCCCAGGCTTGAAATGCAGCAATATTAGTTAAATAATACTGATTTGTAATCAACGGGTCGTTTGGTGTGAAAAATGGATAGCGTATAAATATTGGATAGGCGTATTCTACATCTGGATTTTTCATCATTTCTTTGCATACATCATACGGGTCAATTGGATTGCTATATTGTAATTCGTATATTCTTCCAACACCATATTTGTCTTCCGACATTTTTTTATATTCTGAATAGTCGGGAAACAACGCCTTAACCCTAACATCACCTAATCCTTTTGCACTGGATTGTATTGATGGAGATAATTCTGCATATTTGCTCTTTATCAAAGGTAAATTTTGCTTTGTCTTAATATGAATTGCTCGTGGTAGATAATATTTAGCATCCAATTTAGGTATTTCTATTATTTCTCGGGGACTAAAATAATCATTTGATAATCGTTGCCCCGCTCTTTCAAAATAAAGACCTTTGTTGTCAATTACTTGTGAAAAAACAATGCTAACCTGTAATAGCATTAGAATAAATAAAGTAATTAATTTTTTCATTTTTACCCCTGATGTTTTTCTTTAATATACAAAAAAATGTTCTACTTAGTTAATTGAAGTTTTGTCAAATTGACCATAATTTTGCCAAAATAATTCCGCTTAAAGTTAGTTTGTTTACTTAATATTCATTTTTTCCTAACTAATAACACTTGAAACGTCTTATAAGATACAATGCCTTTGAATAAAATTTTTCTTGTATTTTAATTAAAAATGTGTTAATTTTGTATTCCAAAATCATAGCGGGGTGGAGTAATGGTATCTCGTCGGGCTCATAACCCGAAGGTTTCAGGTTCAAGTCCTGACCCCGCCACTACTCAAAGGGGCTTCTTCACAGCCCCTTTTTAGTTTGTAAAATCTCTTTCTGGTTGAATATGCCTGTTGTTCGTTCAATTTCTGGACTGCGAGCTACAACTGATGATGGCTCTCTAAATACTCGCTTGATTAGTTCGTATGTTAAAGCATTTGCAAAACTGCTCAATTTTGGTCGTATCGTTGTTGGGAGAGACGGTCGCCAGGGTAGCGACGAAATTGAAAAATTAGTGCTTTCAGAATTGTCGAGTGTAGGTTGTGAGGTTGTTTCGCTTGGTGTGGTGCCAACACCAACTGTTCAGCTTTATTCTGAATTACCTGAATTTTCAGGCGGCATTGCAATAACCGCATCTCACAACCCACAAAACTGGAATGGATTGAAGTTTATTAATTCCAATGGTGTTTTCCTTGATGCTTACGAAAATCAACAATTATGGGATATCGTCGATAATAATGAAATTGTTACCAATCATCATTCTGGTAATATTAATACTGTAAATAATGCAATTGATTATCATATCGACAAAATTCTTGATATTGTAAAATCCAAAATTGATGATATAAGAAAAAGAAAATTTAGAATAGCAGTTGATGCTGTCAATGCGAGCGGCTCTGTTGCTATTCCTGAATTATTGAAACGTTTCGATTGCGAAACGCTCGAACTATTTTGCGATGCGTCAGGTGTATTCCCTCACGAACCCGAACCTCTACCAAAAAACTTGTCTCAACTTGCTGAATTTGTTAAAATTAATAAATGTGATATGGGGGTTGCTGTCGACCCCGATGCCGACAGACTTGTGCTTGTTGATAATAATGGCGAATGTATCAATGAAGAATTAACAATTGCTCTCGCGATTGATGCAGTGCTTCGCAATTCAAAAGAAAAAGATAATACCGTTGTTGTAAATCTCTCATCTTCAAATATTTCACAGTGGATTTGTAATCAGTATGGTGCTAAACTTTTCCGCTCACCTGTAGGCGAAATCAATGTAGTTAAGAAGATGAAAGAGGTTGCCGCCGCAATCGGTGGTGAAGGAAGCGGTGGAGTAATATTCCCTCAATGCCATTACGGAAGAGATTCGCTCGTTGGTTTGGCTTTGGTATTATCTGAAATTACAGACAAAAATCAAAATATTTCCGAAATAGTCACTTCTTTCCCCACTTTCTTTATGAAAAAAGAAAAATTTGCCTTCGAAGGCAATTTTTCAGCTTTAATGCAAAGGTTCAAACAAACGTTCAGTCAAGGTGTATTCGACGAACAAGATGGATTAAGAATAGATTTTCCCGATAGCAGTTGGTTGCAGATTAGAAAATCCAACACTGAACCAATTATTCGCATCATTGCTGAGGCTCAAAACAATAGTAGGACAATTGATTTAATCGAAGCAGCAAAAAAATTGCTATAATTACTACTTTTTGCTTACGTTGGTTTTGGGTATCGTTACAAGTGCGTTATCTATTAATCTTGTTGTTCCCAGATAACAGGCTATCAATAGCACTACGTGGTCGCCTGCAAGAAAAACATCAGGCTCATCAAGATTTTCAGCAAGTGCCGCACAAGCATAATCGATTTTGATTTCAGGCACGGTTCTTAACCTTTTGTGCATAATTGCATTTATCACTTTTCTTTCACGGCAGCCACCTTCAATTGCTTTAATTCCATCTTCAAGTGCATTGAACAAAACATTTGCTTTCTCTCTTAATTCGGGCGTTAAATATGTGTTTCTCGAACTCATTGCAAGTCCATCTGCTTCACGCACTGTTGGTGCAACAACAATTTTTACGTCGAAATTCAAATCTCGCACTAATTGTTTAATTACCTGTGTTTGCTGATAATCTTTTTGCCCAAAAACAGCAATATCAGGTTTGACAGCATTAAACAACTTAGCAACTACTAACGCAACACCATCGAAATGACCGGGGCGTCTCTCACCTTCGAATTTGCTTGTTATATTTTGTATTTCAACAGAAGTGGAAAAACCAATTGGATACATTTCAATAATATCAGGTGCAAAAATTAAATCGCAACCTGCATTTTCTGCGAGTTTATAATCTCTATCGAAATCTCTTGGATACCTTTCGAAATCTTCGTTCGGTCCGAATTGCTTCGGATTGACAAATAAAGTCATTACTACAAAATCACTAATTTCTTTTGCTTTTCTTATTAAATTTAAGTGTCCTTCGTGCAAATAGCCCATAGTTGGAACGCATCCTATCACCACACCTTTACTCGATAATTTTTTCGATAAATTCTGCATTTCCTTTATTGTTCGTATTATTTCCATTTCTTCCTCATCAAATTAAAATATACTCTATTGTTTATTTTATCGTTAATACTTCCAAATACTTGACAAATTTAACAAAATTAAATTTACAACTTATTACGTAATTTGATAATTATGGAAAAATTTGAGATAATAAAAGAAAAAATAGAATTGCTTAGTGAAAAACTTTCCAATTTGCCTTCGAAGCCTGGTATTTACCAGTTTAAAGATAAAAATGGCAAGGTTATATATGTCGGCAAATCGAAAAATCTTAGAAATCGCGTTCGCTCTTACTTCCAGATTGGCAAACCACAAGATGCAAAGACAAATGCAATGATTCGCCATATTTTCGATTTTGAAATAATTATTGTCGATTCAGAAATTGAAGCGTTTCTTTTGGAAGATAACTTAATCAAATCCCTTAAACCAAAATACAACATTATGCTTCGCGACGACAAATCTTATCCTTATGTCCGCGTAACAAACGAAGAATTCCCTCGCATTTTTTCGACAAGAAGACTAATTAAAGATGGTTCGAAATATTTCGGTCCATTTACCGACGTTCGCAGCATCAAGCAATTAATCCGTTCCATTCGAACTATTTTTCAATTACGTAGTTGCGATTTGAAACTAACCGAAAACGCCATTTCTCGTGGAAAATTCAAAGTTTGTCTGGATTATCATATTCGTAAATGTCAGGGACCCTGCGAAGGGTATATTTCTCGCGAGGAATACCTTAATAATGTAAAATCTGCTATTCAGGTGCTTTCAGGCAAAACTCGCGAAATTGAAAAAATTCTCGAAGACGAAATGTATTCACTATCTGAAAGAATGGAATTTGAAAAAGCAGCAATTGTCAGAAACAAACTTCAAGCATTGCGAGATTTTTCTTCGCGGCAGAAAGTCATTTTCACTGATTTTATTGATAGAGATATTTTCGGAATTGCAAAAATCGACAGTTACGCTTGTTCAATCGTGCTTAAAGTTCGTGAGGGCAAATTGCTTGGTAAAAGGCATTACATAATAAAAAATGCGGAATTAGACACCGAAGCAGAAATTATTGCAAAAACCATAGAAAAATGGTATCTGGAAACAGATTTTATTCCTGCTGAATTGCTTGTTCCTTGCGAGTTTGACCAACTTGAATATATTACAGATTGGCTTGGCAAACGCCGCGGGAAAACTCTCTCTATCCAAATTCCCAAAATTGGGGAAAAGAAAAAAATCGTGGATATGGCAAACGCTAATGCAAATTTTATTCTTAACGAATACCTTCTTGCTCTATCTAAACGTGAACAGAATGTCGCTCGTAGCGTGCTTGCCCTTCAAAGAGATTTGCGACTTAAAAATCCACCCATTAGAATGGAATGCTTCGACAACTCGCATCTTCAAGGGACAAATTTAGTTTCATCACTCGTTGTTTTCGAAAACGGTAAGCCTAAAAAATCCGATTACCGTAAATTTAAAATTAAAACCGTAGATGGAAACGACGATTTTGCTTCTATGCGTGAAGTTGTTGAACGTCGTTATAGCAGATTAATCGAAGAAAATCAAAAATTGCCCGACTTAATTATTATTGATGGGGGCAAAGGGCAACTATCGGCTGCCGTAGAGGTATTGACAAAACTTAACCTTTCAGAGAAAGTTACCGTTATTGGTCTGGCAAAAAGATTGGAGGAAATTTTTCTGCCTAGCAAAAAAGATGCAATTTTGCTTCCCAAATCATCAAGTAGCCTGAAACTTCTTCAACAAATTAGAGATGAAGCCCATCGTTTTGCAATTATGTTTCATCGCCAGCTTCGAGAAAAAAATATGCTTTATACACAACTGACAGAAATCCCATTAATAGGAAAAACTACTGCTTCGAAGCTCTTGAAAATTTTCGGGTCAGTCGAAAAAATATCAACTGCCTCTTTCGACGAGCTTACAAAACATATCACCAAACGCCAAGCCGAAGAAATAATTAAATACTTTCAGGGAAGTCATTAGAACGCATTTTCTAAATGTTGCTCAACCTGAGAATTGTTAAGATTTATTATCAACACATCAAACCTGCATTCTTTATTCTCAATTTTGCTCAAATACAAATATCCTTCCGCTGCTCGTCTAAAATTCGCCTGTTTTTTAGCATTTATTGAGAATAGTGGGTCACCAAATTTCTCGTAATTATATCTTGACTTTACTTCAAAAAAAATCAGAACATTATCTTTTTCGGCAATAATGTCAATTTCCCCATATCGACCGAAATGAAAGTTTCGCTTTTTTATTGAATAACCTTTGCTTATCAAGTAATTTACCGCAATTTCTTCGCCTTTATTTCCTTTTGACTTGTTATTCATATTGCTTTATTTTAAAATTATAAATGGAATTCTTTCACTCGAATTATCATAATAAACAATAGCAAAATATAGACCATTGCAAAAATCTTTGGCATCAAAATTCAATTGAATTGCTGAATTAACATTCTCCCCTTCAAATAAATCAACTAATTTGTTTGCAAAACTATCGTATATCTCAACTTTCACTTTTTTGTTATTTTCAATGAAAGGTATTTGTATTATTCCACTGCTTATTATTGGATTTGGTGAAATCTGAACTCTATTGGTTGATTTGCTAATTAAGAAAACAACATCTACATTGCATTTCGAGGATAACGAAAAATCTATCTTTTTGCTAATCCCTTCAACGGGTATTTTTGTAATTATACAATTGAAGTCCATAACTAATGTATCTTGATAATTTTTATTCGCCTCGACGGGATTAAAACAGATGTCGACTTTACTTGTCGCTTTTGGCTTTATTTTCAATGGTTTCTGACTTGGTGGAATTGAAAAATATATATTATTAAACATAAATACATCATTCAAAACTAATTCATAATTTCCATAATTGAATAATTCAATGCTTTTGCACACTAAATCTCCAATTACCGTTGTATCAAACAAAAAAGTTGCACTATTATCAATATATTTGCTCGAAATTGTAAATCCAGGGATAATTCTTTCTAAAACGCTTTGTTGTCCATTATTATCAATTATTGCTATACGAAATTCAGCATCTTCTCTTGTGTTGATTACATTTATTGAAAGTTTTGCATTTTTTTTGTCGCTCAAATCATAGCTTATATTACAATTTATTTGTTTTTCAATAACAATTTCCCTTATACCCGTGTCGAAAATTCTATCTTCAAGCAAGTTATACTCAAAAAAACTATTGCAATTTTCTTCAACTAATAGTAATTGCGGCGGAAGTGTGTCGCTGAAAAATGTTGCTAATAATTGCATTACATCATATTTCCCACAAGCGTTTTCAATAATCAGTGTATCAATTATCGTTGTATCTTTGTCGTAAAAATTGCAAAATTCCAACTTAACTGAATCTTTGGAACTAACTCTATTAATCAAAGTTGTGTTCAAGAAAAAAGAGTTATTTTTAAAATACGCTTTATCTATTTCAACATCAAATCTCCCATAATTATACAATGTTAAGTCGAAACATACATTAGTTTTAGACGCAAAATTGAGAACTTTTACGGGAGTTTCATCGGAATAATAATCAAGCACTGATACAGTGAACCCCGCTATTTCAAATGTTTTTTCAGTTCTTTGTCCAAGGGCATCTTCCGCAAAAATTGTAAAACTACCATCTTGATAAATATTTACTAATTCAGCGTTGAAATTGACAAATGGCACTAATTCCGAAAACGGTTCTATTGTAAGTCGAACATTTTCTTGATTGCTTGAATTTACTGTTTTAATTTTCGAATCAGTTAAATTTGAGTCAGTAACCGAGCCTTTAATTTTGTAACATTCTGTTTCGGCATAAATTTCTGGTGGCATAACATCAAGAATAGCCATTCCCATTCCCCCAAGATAACCGTAAGAATTAGCATTGCCATATCCATATACATATACAGCAAACTTCCCGACCGAACTCAGAGAATTAACCCCATCGGAAACCCTAACATTTGCCCAATAGTATTGTTTATTCGGAACCTGTTTGAATAGCGATTGGTTGATTGGTATGTTGTTTATGAAAATACCACTTGAATAAGCAATGTTATCCGCTATGACTGTAATATATTGTTCATCGTAAGCTTTGTAATAAACTCCCTTGGTTTCATCATATCCTGGTGCCTGAGCATTAATTACTCTATATGAAGTAATATACTGTTCAACGGGTGGGACAATCAGCATCAATGGGTCAGATATATTGTTTCTGCTTGATTCTAAATTTGCAGTTTTTTTATATTGAGCAACTAAAATAGGTTTGTCTGCTTCGATAAAGGCAGGGTTTTCCAATGGCAATTCAATGAAAGAACCTGCATGAATAGTTACTTCAGAATTATTCATACGTATTGTTGTATTATCATTGGAAGCCATTATTCTAATTAAATCTCTACCGCTTTGAATTATTTCTCTTGGTGTTTCAAATGGAACTACTATTGCATTTTTTCCCCAAGCCCGAGTAGGTATCATCTGTTCACAAAGGAAGTCACGTGATGGATTATTGTCGCTCAAATCAATTGGAACTGTCGCTCTTTGATGACCTGCAAAGACAGCAACAGGTTTCGTTGATTTCACATAGCTTCCCGTCAAATCACGATTTAGATTGCTCGATGTAATTCTTGCCTGAACAAGGTAGGATTCACCCGCATTTAACCAAACTGAATGTGTATTTGTGCCATATCTGTAAGTTGCATCAGATGGCTTGATTTCAACTAATGTGTTATCCTCTAACGCCAACAGGACAAATTGAGATGGGGTGCTTGCACCTGTTACTTGATTCAATAAACTTAATTTGCCATCAGAATTGTATGTTAGAACATAATATTCATTACCCAATACATTCGATGGTAATACAAGAAATGCTTCGCTTGTCAAATTTGCTTGATTAAGTGCGTAAACTGTTACATCCTCATCTGTAATTACTCTGAAATATTGATTTGCAGGTCGTTCGCATTGGTTGTTTGTGTCAATGCGCCCACTGTTATTAAAACCTTTTAGTTCAAAATTAAAGAATGAAACAGCAAAGGTATAAACAACAGACGGGTCGGTAATTTCAAATTTTCGTGAACTTACGATACCATTTATGTTTCTATAAATTATCTCACCCTTTGTTGGTTTTTGAGCCGAAACAAAAATATAAAGCGAGTCTGTTTCATTTATTGTATTGTTATTATGATAATTTGGTAAAAAAGTAAGCCAGAAATCTTTTCCTTCTGTGTTTATTAGTTCTTGTGAAAAAAGTTGATACAATGGCAAAAGGCAAAAGATAAATATATATTTTTTCATTTGGCACCTCTTTGTTATATTGAAAATATAAACGATATAATCCCAAAATATTTGTTTTATCTTATGAAAAAACTTTTACACAATGAAATACTTCAAGAAAGATTAACACTTGAAACTGCAAAAAGTATCAAGCGTCATCCAATTTCTGTAATGCTCTATGATATTAGAAGCTTATACAATGTTGGTTCTATTTTTCGCACTTGCGATGCAGCTCTTGTCGATAAAGTCTATATCACTGGCTTTACGCCATCTCCACCACGACCCGAAATTGAAAAAACTGCATTAGGAGCAACTGAAAGCGTTCCCTGGGAATACATAAAAAATCCACTCAAAGCAATTGAAAAAATTAAATTAGATGGCTTTAAAGTAATCGCCTTAGAACTAACAGATAAAAAGAGATTGTATTCATCATTGAATGTCTCCGACTTCCCTTGCTGTATTGTATTGGGAAACGAAATTACTGGTATTGACGACGAAATTTTAGATGCCTGCGACGATGCAATCGAAATTCCTATGTTCGGGGTAAAACATTCGTTAAACGTTAGTGTTGCAGCTGGAATTGCAATTTTTGAAGCAGTAAAAATTTATAGAGAAATTGAGAAAATGTAACTATGCAGGAAATAATATCAGACAAAGCATATTATCTTATCAACAATCTAATTAGGTCAATTAATCAAGTGATTGTTGGACAGGAAGAAGTGGTAAAAAAATCAATCGCTGCAATGCTTTGCGATGGACACCTCTTAATCGAGGGTCCTCCTGGTCTTGCAAAAACAACACTTGTCAAAACTCTTTCCGAAGCTGTTTCTTGTTCGTTTTCTCGAATTCAGTTTACCCCAGACCTGATGCCGTCGGACATTACGGGTTCTCTGGTCTATAATGTTAAACTTAATGATTTTATCACTCGAAAAGGTCCGCTATTTGCTAACTTTATTTTAGCTGACGAAATCAATAGAGCACCTGCAAAGGTTCAGTCCGCTTTGCTCGAAGCAATGCAAGAACGTCAGGTTACAATTGGCGAGGACACTTATCCATTGCCGTCTCCATTCTGGGTGCTTGCTACTCAAAATCCCATTGAACAGGAAGGCACGTACAGACTTCCCGAAGCCCAAGCCGACAGATTTATTATGAAAATTCTCATCAATTATCCTGATATTAATAATGAAATTAAGATTACAAAAAAAGTTTTGAATAACGAAGTGTTTATTTCCAAATCAATTATCTCTTTAGATGAATTGCAATTCTTAAAGCAAAAAATTCAAAAAGTATTCGTTGATGAAAAAATTTTCAAGTTTGCTGCTTCAATTGTGCATTCAACCCGCGAAAAGTCTTTTGCTAATTTTTTGAGTTTTTCTGCTTCCCCAAGAGCAACAATAGCATTGATAAAATTGGGGCGAGCATTAGCACTTATTGAAGGTCGGAACTACGTCCTGCCCGAAGACATTATCTATATTGCTCGCGATGTCCTTCGCCATCGTATCGGGCTTACTTTCGAGGCTCTTGCCGACGGAAAAACGAATGAAAGCATTATTGATGTAATAATAAATACAACAAATATTCCATAAAAAATTTTTGTTTTTTATTAATTTTGCTAATTATTTCTATCATCATCTTTTTAGGTGTCTTATGAAAAAGTTTTCTTTTTTATTCTCTTTACTTCTGCTTTTTGTTTTCACAAATATTGCTTTTGCCCAATATCAATGGAAAATCGCCAAAGACAAAAATGGATACGAATACAGGTATGTTGAAGGCGACCATCTTAATTGCAGGATTTACACTTTGAATAATGGGCTTACTGTTTTTCTGCGGCAATTGAAGGATGAACCTCGCATTCAGACCTACATTGCTGTTCGTGCGGGCTCCACTTACGACCCAAAAGAAACAACCGGTCTTGCTCACTACCTTGAACATATGATGTTTAAAGGTTCTTCGAAAATTGGCTCTGCTGATTGGGAAAAAGAAAAACCTTTACTTGACGAGCTTTCTAAACTTTTTGAACAGCACAGAGCTACCAATGACCCCGCTGAGAAAAAACGCATTTACAGAATGATTGATAGCGTTTCCCAGATTGCTGCTCAATACGCTATCCCAAGCGAATACGATAAAATGGTTTCTGGAATTGGTGCAAAAGGGACAAATGCATATACTTCCACCGAACGGACAGTTTATATCAACGATATCCCCGCAAATGAACTTGAACGCTGGCTTGTGATTGAAAGTGAGAGATTTGGTGAGTTAGTCCTTCGCTTATTCCATACCGAACTCGAAACTGTTTATGAAGAATTCAATATGTATCAGGACGAAGATTGGACACGCGTCGAAGAGGCATTCAACTCAGCTATGTTCAAAAAGCATCCTTATGGCACTCAAACTGTAATTGGAAATCCACAACATCTTAAAAATCCTTCTATGGTGAATATTCATAACTACTTCAATAATTTTTATGTCCCTAATAATATGGCAATGAGCCTTTCTGGTGATTTGGATTTTGAGCAAACTATTCAGCTTGTTGATAAATACTTCGGAAAGTTAAAAAAAGGAAATCCTCCTGTCATTCAACATCCAAAAGAAGACCCAATAACAACCCCTATTATCAAAGAAGTTTTCGGACCTCAGCCCGAATTTTTAGTTCTTGGTTACAGACTTATGGGATATAGCGACCCTGAACTAATGAAGGCATACATTTTAGACCAGATTTTAAATAATGGCAAAGCAGGTCTTATTGATTTAAATTTAATCAAATCGCAAAAAGTACTGGATGCATCAACATATCTCGATAAAAACATAGATTATTCAATACATAGTATCACCGCTACTCCAAGAGAAGGACAATCATTAGAGGAATTACAGCGTCTGATTTTAGCTGAAATTGAAAAAATTAAAAAAGGCGAATTTGATGATTGGCTAATTGAAGCAATTATCAATAATATCAAACTTTCCCGAATGAGAGCAGAAGAAACAAACTCAATTGCTCATACCTTTGCTTTTAGCTTCACAATGAAAGAAGATTGGTTGAAATATTACACATTTATTAACGACCTCGAAAAAATTACGAAACAGGATATTATCAAGTTTGCAAATGAATATTACAAAGATAATTATGTTTGCGTTTTCAAAAGATTGGGAAAAGATGAAAATATTGTCAAAGTTGAAAAGCCAGAAATTACCCCTGTTCAAATGAATAGAGAAGCACAATCCGAGTTTTACAAAAAAGTTATGGCTATGCAATCAGCTCCACTTCAACCTGTATTCCTTGATTTTGAAAAAGACATCAAACGTACAAAATTATCAAATGGAATTGAGTTCAATTATATTGAAAATAAAATTAACGACTATTTCCAGCTTTCATTTATTCTTGATATGGGGAAAAATCACGATTTGAAAACCGAACTTGCAGTTGATTACCTGCCTTATATTGGCACAACTAAATACTCACCCCAGGATTTAAGTAAGGAATTCTACAAACTTGGCATAAATTTAAGCGTTTCCACTTCCGATGATAGAAGCTATATTTCTATTAGCGGACTAAAACAGAATTTAGAGAAAGGTTTAGAACTCCTCGAACATACCCTTGCTAATGCCAAACCTGACCAGCAGATATACAACGATTTCGTTGATGGAATTATCAAATCTCGCAACGATGCTAAACTTGATAAAAACTCGATTTTGTGGGGGGCAATGTTCTCCTATGCTATGTATGATGGTAAATCACCATTTACTCATATTTTGTCCGAGGAAGAACTTCGTAAAATTAACCCTAAAGAACTCACAGACATTCTCAAAAATTTACTATCTTATAAGCACTATATATTCTATTATGGCAAAGATGCTAATTTTGCTCAAAAAGCAATAGAAAAAATTCATAAATTCGAATATAAGAAACTGAAAGATTATCCAAAGCCAGTTGTCTATAAAGAAAGAGACTTCGATAAAAATTATGTTTTTGTGGTAGATTATGATATGGTGCAATCTAATGTTCTATTTATGTCCAAAGATTGCAAATTCGATAAAAACTTATTGCCATATTCAAGGATTTTTGGGGAATATTTTGGCGGCGGTCTTTCTTCAATTGTTTTCCAGGAAATTCGTGAGGCTCGTGCTCTTGCATATTCTGCTTTTTCAGCCTTCTCTACTCCTGCAAAACCTGACCTCTCTCATTTTGTCTTTGGATTTGTGGGCACACAACCTGATAAATTGAAAATAGCAACTGACGCACTTGTTTCGCTTCTGAACGATATGCCAAAAGCACCTGCACAATTCGAACAATCGAAAGCAGGCGTGATGAGAAAAATTGAATCCGAGAGAATTACCAAATCATCTGTTTTCTGGACTTATCTATCTAACAAAGATAGAGGTATTAATTACGACATTAGGAAAGACATCTATGAAAAGACTAAAACTATGTCTCTCGATGAATTAGACGATTTCTTTAACAATCACATAAAGAATAAAAAGTATATCTTCTTGATTTTGGCTAATAAAAGCTCGCTCGACTACGATGTTTTGCGGCAAATTGGCGAAATTAAAGAACTTTCATTAGAAGAAATTTTTAATTATTAGTTTTGTTAGAGATTAGAGCTGATATCGAAAGTGCGTTTTTGAACCTTCGGAAGGTTTCGAAACTTTCCGAAGGTTTTACCGTTATTTTCGCAAAGAAGTTAGAAACAAATTAATGATGAAAATTATCTGGAAGTTCATTACTTTGAACCAGTAAAAGAAAACATCGATAATATTTTTTGATTTTTTCCTTTTATAACGGCTATAATGTTATGCAAATACCATTTTTAGATAGCTCTTTTACCTTTAGTTTTTTCTCGAAATTCCGATATTAATATTATGAGGTTGTTCAAAATCAATATTGTTCTATTTGCTTCTTTTGGGTTGCTTTTGCAAGCTTGCTTTTCAGTTCAAAATTCAAAAATGCCTGATGATGCTTATTATTTTCTTGATTCAACAAATGATTATTTTGCAATTTTATTCTGGAATTCATATTTTGCAGATAACTATAATACTCCAATTTCACAGAAAACTTTTAATTTACCCGATAATCAATTTTTAGTTTTTTCTCCTTACCGTTCAGTTTTACCCCATCGAAATACATTTGAAATTACTGAATTTTCAATCTTAAAAATAAATCCATCACTTTTTGAAAAAAATTCCTTTATAATGAAAAATAATCGAATTATATTTGATAACAATAACTTTTTGAACAAAAATTTTATTCTTTTGCCAAACGTTAGGAAAATTGATGGTGGTTATGAGTTCGGTTTATTTTTGATAAAATTAAAAGATAGCGACGAGATGGCTTATTTCCCGAGTTCTGAGCGATTGAGAGTTGAAATATCAGATAAAAAAGGTAAATTAGTTTGGAACTCAAATGCAAATAAAAGTTTTTTGACTGTTGTGGGAGAACTATCCCCGAAAGAAAAATATGATTTTCAATATTACTCAATTGAATGGAACAAAATTGACAATATTGGAAATAAATTATCTGGCGGCGAATATATTGTGAATTTTGTTTTACCTTTACAACCAAATAATTTATCAATTGCTAAAACAATTTTTTTGGAATAGATATGTTTTTTACCGACAAATCAGCGATGAAAAGAGCAATTGAACTTGCTCTAAGAGGGACAGGCAAGGTTAGCCCCAATCCACGTGTTGGATGTGTTATTTTGGAAAATGGTCAAATTATTGCCGAAGGTTGGCACGAAGAATTCGGTGGTCCTCACGCAGAAGTGATGGCTATTGAAAATGCAGCTCGTGATAGTTTCGAGGGGTGCACTCTTGTTGTGAATTTAGAACCTTGCTCTCATTTTGGCAAAACACCTCCTTGTGCGGACTTAATTATTGAAAAGCGTTTTTCCAAAGTTATTGTCGGTATGATAGACCCTAATCCTGATGTTTCAGGTTCTGGCGTTCAAAAACTTCGAGATGCTGGCATTGAGGTCGAAGTTGGTATTTTAGAAGAAGAATGCAAATGGATAAATAGATTTTTCTCAAAGCATATTACAACGGGATTGCCGTATGTTATTGCAAAAGTTGGTCAGTCGCTCGATGGTTGTATTGCAACAAACAGAGGTGAATCAAAATGGATTACCTCTGAGGAAAGTCGTCGTAAAGTACATATTTTGCGTAACGAAGTTGATGCTGTGGCAATTGGCAAAAAAACTGCTCAATTAGACAATCCTTTGCTAACCGTTAGAGATATTGACGGGATTAATCCTAAAAGAATTGTTTTCGATACCGACCTTACCTTGCCACTAAATCTCAATCTTTTCCAGGAAGATTATCGTGAAAACACATATATTTGTTGTAGCCCCAACGCTCTCCAAACAAGAAAAGCTGAAACTCTGAAATTAGCAGGAATTAAACTTGTTCCCGTTGAAGTGAATGATTCCGGCAAGCTCAATATTCCCAGTGCTTTATACGCTTTCACAGAACTCGGTATTACATCAATCTTAGTTGAAGGTGGTGCCGAACTCCTTTCGAATTTTGCTGCATCTCAGATGATTGACGAACTTCATCTGTTCATTGCTCCTATCATCATAGGCAATGGTATTCATTCTTTTGAGAAATTTAAGATAAATTATTTGAAAGAATCGCTTGAATTTAAACTCAGAGCTTTGACAAATTGCGGTCAAGATATTCACGCTTTATTTACTGTTAATTAATTAATTTGTAAGGTTTTAAATAATTTCTTCCCTTAATCGTTTTTCCTCATTGTTTTATTGAATAATTCGAGGAAAAAATGCTTTGTATTCTTAATAATTCAACTGAACCATATTTCAATCTTGCTGCGGAAGAATACTTTTTCAATAATTTTAGCGAAAACATTTTTATGCTTTGGAGAAACTCGCCCGCCATCATTGTTGGAAAACATCAAAACACTCTTGCCGAGATTAATTACGACTACGTAAAAGAAAATAATATCAAAGTTGTTCGCCGTATGACGGGTGGTGGAGCAGTTTTTCACGATTTGGGCAATATTAATTTTACTTTTATTGAAACTGGTGAAAGCGAAAAGCTCGTTGATTTCCGAAAATACGTTCAACCAATTTTGGATATTCTTCTCAAATTAGGTGTTAATGCAAAATTCGAAGGTAGAAATGATTTAACAATAGATGGGAAAAAATTCTCAGGCAATGCCGAACACGTCTATAAAAACAGAATTCTTCATCACGGCACTATCTTGTTTTCTGCTAAAATGTCGGATTTATCCCAGGCTCTTAATGTCAAAGATGTAAAATATACTGATAAAGCTGTGAAATCAGTTCGTAGCCGAGTTACAAATGTTTCTGAACATTTACAAACACCCTTGACAGTGCTGGAATTCATCAACCTTGTATTCAATCATATCCTTGAAATGTATGAAGATGCAAAAATTTATGAAATAACAGAAGAAGATATTAAAAAAATAAACGAATTAGTTGAAAAAAAATATTCCACCTGGGAGTGGAATTTCGGCTATTCTCCAGAATATAATTTCTCTAAATCTGTTAGAACTGAGGGCGGAACACTTGAAGTATCTATGTTTGTTGAAAATGGTGTCATTCAGAGATTAAGATTTTACGGTGATTTCTTCACTCATAAAGATATTACTGAAATCGAAGAAGCATTTGTTTCTATTCCGCACAAAGAAGAGGAAATTAAACAAGTTTTAAGCCGTTATAATTTAGACGATTATTTTTTCAATATTAATCAAAATGATATTCTTTCAGCAATGTTTTAATTTAAGAGAGTAAAAGATGAGGTATTTAACCGTTCCTGAATTGTTCAACAAGACTTGTGATAAATGGGGGAGTAGCAAGGTTTCGTTTCGATATAAACAAAATGATGAATGGATTAGCTTGAATTATGACCAGCTGCGAGATAAAGTTTTTAGTTTAGCACTTGCCTTTATGGAACTTGGTATCCACAAAGGTGATAAAATTGGTATTGCTTCTGAAAATCGCATCGAATGGATTATTTCCTCTTTTGCAATTTCTCTAATTGGTGCAATTGATGTACCGATTTTCCCAATTCTTACTGCAAAGCAAGAAGAATACATCTTCTCTCATAGTGAAGTTTCTGCAATAATTGTTTCTAACAACTTTCAACTAAAAAAAGTTCTGGAATTTAAGGACAATATCCCGTCTCTGAGACACATTATCGTTATGAATGATGACTACGACAGGAAAAACGTATTTGTGCGTTCAATTTCTGAACTTATTCAGCGTGGTGCATCTTTGCGAAATAAACAAGAAAGAGATGAAATAATATTTGATTGTTGTAATAAAGTAAATGAAGATGATTTGCTTACAATAATTTATACAAGTGGCACCACGGGAAATCCCAAGGGTGTTATGCTAACTCATAAAAATGTAGTTTCTAATGCAATTGCATCGCTGAAAGCTTTTGGAAGCGATGTAAGTAACGATGTTACTCTTTCTTATTTACCATTATGCCACGCTTACGAGCGAACGGCAGGTTTCTATGCTTTTTTCCTTGGTGGTGCCGAAATCGCTTTAGCCGAATCTATCGATACGGTTGCCTCCAACATTAAAGAAATTCGACCTACCTTTATGACTACCGTCCCGAAATTGCTCGAAACAATCAAGAAAAAAATCTATTTTGCAATGGAAAAAGAATCCCCAATTAAGAAAAAAATGTTTAATTGGGCAGTTTCTGTTGGAGTAAAATACGTTAGAAATATCTTGAATAATAAGAATAATCCCATTTTAAAAACGCAGTACAATTTAGCCGACAAACTTGTTTTTTCAAAACTACGAGAGAAACTTGGAGGTAGGCTAAGCAGAATGATTTCAGGTGGTGCAGCTCTGCCTGTTGATGTTGCTGAGTTCTTTTGGGCGATGGGCGTAAAAGTTTATGAAGGTTATGGGCTGACGGAAGCATCGCCTGTTGTTTCTTTCAATAGGGAAGACAATCCCGAGTTGGGAACAATTGGTATGCCATTGGATAATGTAGATGTTATCCTGGCTGACGACGGCGAAATATTGGTTCGTGGACCCAATGTTATGAAAGGATATTGGAAAGACGAATTAGCAACACAAGAGGCAATTGACGCTGATGGATGGCTCTATACTGGCGATATTGCTGTGTATACGAAAAAAGGTAATTTGAAAATTACAGATAGAAAGAAAAATATTTTTGTTTCGAGTGGTGGTAAAAATATCGCACCCCAGCCAATCGAAAATCTTCTCTGCCAGAGCAAATATATTGACCAATGTGTTTTAATTGGCGAGCGAAGAGAATATTGCACTGCGCTACTTACTCCTAATTTCGAGCAACTCAAACAATTAGCATCCGACCTTGGCATCACATACAACAGTGAAGAAGAACTAATAGTCAACGACAAAATTATTCAACATATCAAGAAAGAAATTGACTTTTACCAAAAAGATTTATCCAAATTCGAAAAAATCAGAAAATTTTCCCTTCTTAGCAAACCATTCAGTGTTGAAAATGGCGAATTAAGCCCTAAAATGAGCATCAAAAGGCACATAGTCGAAAGAAATTACGCTGAAATAATAAATCGAATGTATAACGAAGATTAGTTTTTATCAATACTTTTAATCCCTATTCCCACAGATATTCTACGTGAGGAATAGGGATTATCTCTGTTTAAAACGTTTTTCCCATCGATTACCATAATTGTTGAGCCGCCCCCATCTAAATTCATTGCATCATAGCAACCAATATATTTCATTATTCTTGCTAATGATGCTAAATTTGCCCCATCGGTTTTTTCTGATGAATTAGTCTGTTTGACTGCTACTAAATATAGTATATCTTTTTTTCTGTTGTAGCCTATTGCTGTTCTTGGTAAATTCTTATGTATAAATCTTTTACCTTTCGAACCTTCCTTTATTGCTTCGTGTTCAGCAATTCCATTGCGAACTAATCGAGGTGTGCCACAAACCCCATCAGTGAAAATTTGCTTGTTATGCACATTTGTAGAAAATTTAAGCTTTATCGTATCTCCAACATCTGGCAATTTCAAAGCCCCAAAATCTTGACCAAATGAAATTATACAACCATTTTCTGGCATATTCATAACTTTAGAACCAGTTTCAATCACCAAACAATTAATTACAGAATTAATCGATGGCTCGTTAAGGTATTTTATGCTGATTTTGGGAGTAGCAAATTCGATTGAACTCATTAATTCTGTTTTAATAAATTCTTCTTTCATTACTTCAAGGTTGAATTCTGCTTCTGTTGAATCGTTATATATTACTTCTTCGGAATTATCTCTTATTTGTGCTATCATTTCTTCTATTTTTTGAAGACTGAATGCTGGGATTTGCGAACCGCTATATTTATTATAAACCACAATTCCTGTTGAATCTGTTCTTCTATTAATATCTTGTATTTGATATTTATTCTTTTTGTTAAGAATTATTTCGCCTGAAATTTTAAAATTATCGATAAAAGGTACTCCTAAAGCATTAAACAGTATTGAACTCCATTCTTTGTAACTGTGAATTTGAACTATTTCCCCATTAATGATAACTGGACCGATAGGAAAATTGGTATAGGCTCGCCAGAAATTCGCATTTACTGCTCCATAAATAATATCTTGATACAAAGAATCATAGTATTGAACAATATTTTGTAATTTATCCAGAGCAGTGATATTATCTCGGGCTTTCAGAACCATTGGAGAGCAATTGCATTCCTTCAAATGTGCTTTAATAATATAGGTGTCGTGTCTGTTGCAGTTATAATTTATTATCGCTCTCTGAAAATATATTCCCTCGCCAAGTATTGTATCTTGAATAAATGTGTGCGAAATAGGAGGACATTTTCTGCTGACTTTTTTCTTCTTTTTCGCTTCTAAATATTGAAAGTTTGCTAAAAAAAACGTGATTAAGAAAAAAAATATAAAATATCGAAATCTATCGGAATTATATTGTTTCATTTCTCAAACTTCTGATTTTTTCTCTAATCTCTGGTAAATAAATCGAAAGTGGATATTTTGATAAAATTTCAGTATATAGATTTAAAGCATCTTGCTTGTTACCAATTAATACAAGCGAATCGGCTTTTCTTAACAGTGCAAAATCTCCATAAATTGAATCGGGTACCTTTTCCAACAAATAATCAACTGTTTTCACTACTGATTGATAATCATCGCTTAAAAATTCAATCTCTATTTTCTTTTTTAAGGCTAATTCGAATAATTCTGTTCCCGAGGATAAATTTGCAGCAGTCGAATACAATTCTATTGCTTCTTTCAAATTGTTCCTACGTTCCTCGAATTCAGCACGTGCAAAGGTCGAAAGTGCTTTTGTATATTGTTTGTTTTGCTCAATTAATACAATTCTATTTAACGACGCATTTGCAATATCTGTTTCAGGAACTATTATCAAATTTGCGTATTGTTTGAGCGCTGAATCCAATAACCCATTGAAAAATAAAATTTCAGCTAACAAAAAGTTTGCTTTATTTGCTAAACTTTGAAAATTGTTTGCGAAGTTTTTTATAAAATTGTTCAGAATTGTAGTTGCGTCATCAAATTTTTCCAGATTAATGTAAATATTTGCCAAATCAATAGTTGCAGTAGCAGCAATACTTGTCCTTGGTCGTTCCGAAATAGCAGCATTTAGTTCTTTAATCGCTTCATCATTATTATTTAAGTAATTTGATAATATATATGCAATTCTCAACCTACTTTCAGTTGCCTGCTGAGTATTAGGAAATTCTTTAATTATACTTTTATATCTTGAAACTACGTCATTAGCAGATTCTTTTGAAATTTGCTTTTGAGCCATAACCTTTTGTTCTAACGTTCTTGTGTATCCATACAAAGCAGAATTAAATAGAGGGTGGCTTTTCCCAAAATCAATTACAATTCCATAAGCTTTTATTGCCACGTCAAACTGACCATCTCGGCGGCATTCTTCGGCAAATCTAAGTATTTCAGCGCCATTTGCTTTTTTCAATCTATCAATATTTCTGAATAAATCAAGAGCCTGTTCTAACTTATTAGTTGTTCGATAATACCACGCCAGCAGTTCCTGAGCAAGGATATTTTCACTATTGTTATTGGCAAATTTTCTCAACTCATTCAGGATATATTTTTCCGCTTCTTCATTTATTAATAATGCGTAAATCCTACCTTGCGTTATTGCTAAATTCCAATTGACTTGAAACTGAGATAATATCTCAGTTAAACCATTTTGATAGTCTCCAATTGCAATATATAGCTTGCTTAAATTCTCAGAGAAAATAACCTTGTTGTTTAAATTCTTTCGTCCCTGCTTCAAAATCGAGATTGCCTTGTCGAACAACCTCATTTGTATCATAGAATTAGAAATCTGCTCATAAACAAGCGGATTTTGCGAATAATCACTTATTGCTTTGTCCCAAATTTTGTTTGCTTCATTTGTGCTACCAGTCCTCCACAAGAGTTCAGCATAAATGCTTGTAGTGATAATATCTTTTTGCTTATCGTATCTTTCCTTAACATATTGAAGCAATTCGCTATATCTATTAAGCGATGAAAAATTCCTCACCAGCCCTTCAAAAATTACCTGATTATTGCTATTTTCTTTATATAATTCTTCGTAAATTCTCGCAGCATTGTTAATATCTCCGCTCTTTTCATACGTTTCAGCAAGTCTCAATCGCTGTTCTAACGCCGTCTGAGCAATCAATAAATTTTGAGACAAAACAATTAATATTATAATGATTATTCTTCTCATTAGCAATATCAAATAAATATCTACAATACAACACAAAAAAGACGTAATTGTTACTTTTATGTTTTATTTTTCAAACAGACGCTTTAATAAAAAAAGGTGATTGATACAAATCAACCACCCAAATAAAACATAAATATTTAAAATTACTTTATAATTTAGAATATTCGCTCAGAAATACAGCAGATGCCTTAATTCCACCGAAAAAGTTCTCTAAGTTAATTTTTTCATTCGGTGCATGGATATTATCGTCTGGCAAACCAAGTCCCATCAACACAGGTGGAGCCCCCAGCATTTTAGAGAATGTGTCAGTTACTGGAATTGAACCGCCCTCTCTCATAAAAACAGGTTTTTTATTAAATGCAACTTCTAATGCTTTGACAGCTGCCTTAATTCCAGGGCTATCTATTGGTGTTATAACGGGATTGCCGCCGTGTGCAGGATTGACAATTACTTTTACACTTTTCGGAGCAATCGAAATTAAGTATTTCGAAAGCTTTTCAGTTATATCTTCAGGGGTTTGGTTCGGAACAAGTCTCATCGAGATTTTTGCTGATGCTTCCGAAGGAATAATTGTTTTCATTCCTTCGCCAATATACCCACCTTTAATTCCATTGACGTCTATGCTTGGTCTTATCCAGATTCTTTCTAATACGCTGAAATCTATTTCGCCTGATAATTCTTCCACTTCTATACTTCTTTTAAGTTCATCTTCGGAAAATGGTAGATTTTTGAAATGTTTACGTTCTTCTTCGCTTACTTTGACTACATCATCATAAAAACCAGGTATCAATATTTTACCCCTATCGTCTTTGAGCTTTGTAAGCATCTTTGCTAATACAAAGATTGGATTATCAACCGCACCACCGTAAGAACCCGAGTGCAAATCACGATTGGGACCTATAACTTTGACTTCAACAAATGAAATACCACGCAAAGCATAGCAAATTGAAGGCAGCCCGAAAGTATACCATTCCGTATCAGAAATAAGAACTGTATCACATTTTAGAAGGCCTTTGTTATTTGCTATAAATTCATCTAAATTCCCACTTCCAGCTTCTTCCTCGCCTTCGATAAGTAATTTCACGTTTACTGGCAACTTCCCGTAAGTCTGGAAATGTGCTTCAATTCCTTTGATATGAGCAAAAATTTGACCCTTGTCGTCGGCTGTTCCACGTGCGTACAATTTGTTATCAATTACAGTTGGTTCAAATGGAGGTGTATGCCATTCTTCAATAGGGTCAACAGGTTGAACGTCATAATGCCCATAGATAAGAACAGTCTTAGCATTTGTACCAGCCCCAAGCCACTCTGCATATACTATTGGATGACCCTTCGTTTCGAAAATTTGGGTTTTCTCAAAACCAATTTTCGATAAGTGAATTTTGAGCCACATTGCAGTACGCCGTACTTCTTCCTTGTATTCAGGCTCTGAACTAATACTTTTTAGTTTTAAAAACTCTTTAAGCTGTTCTAAATGCTTTTCTTGATTGTTTTCAATAAAGTTCAATAACTCTTTCATTTTATCCTTCAAAATAATTATTTTCTCGATACAATAGTTGCAGTTGCCTGCTGTGTTGGTGTCAACACAATACTTTGTATATTAACGTGACGAGGCTGCTGCACAATAAATGAAGCAATTCGAGCAATATCTTCGCCTTTGAGTGCTTCAAGTCCTTTATAAACATTTGCGGCACGCTCCGCATCGTTATCAAACCTCACCAATGAAAATTCTGTTTCTACCATACCTGGATCAATACTACATACCCGAATATTATAACCATTCGTGTCAATTGTCATTCCTTTCGAGATTGCACGTTCCGCAAATTTTGTGCCACAATAAACATTGCCTCCTGGATAAACCTCGTGTCCCGCAATCGAACCAATATTTATTATATCACCATAATTTCTTTCAATCATAATCGGCAATACACAACGAGTTACGTAAAGCAGCCCCTTAACGTTAGTATCTATCATTTCCTCCCATTTCTCAATAAATCCATCCTGAATTTTCTCTAAACCTCTCGCCAATCCCGCATTATTAATTAATACATCTATTGTTTTCCACTCGGGTGGCAAACTATCAATCGTCTCTTTCACTTGCTCATAATTTCTAACATCACATACTCGGGCAAGCACTTTTACATTGTATTTGCTTTGAATATCTGATGCTATTTCATTGAGTTTTTCTTCGCGGCGTGCTAAAATTATTAAATCTGTACCTTTCGATGCAAATTCGTAGCAACAAGCCCTCCCAATTCCGGATGATGCACCGGTTATTAATACAATCATAGTTATTTTTCAATTAAACAAATGCAAAAATAATGAAAATATGGAAAAATTAAAAACTTAATGCAAAATCTTTTAAAGTAAATTTTTCTGAAATTTGTAATCCTCGAACACCCAGCAAAGCGAACATATCAATGTTTTCTTGAATATCATCAAGGAACATAGTTTCTTGCGCAATAATTTGAGCGTCAAAAAGTGTGTGTTTGTATATTTGGGCAGAGGGCTTTTTATATCCTATTTCAAAAGAAAAATACAATTTTTTGAATTTATCAAACACTGGTTTCATTTCGGGGAAAAATCTATCGAAGTGTAACGGACTTGTGTTGCTCAGCAGAAATAAATTATATTTCTCTGCAAGTTTATTTATTGCTTCTTCCGAATACTCAAAGGGTTCAATTAATATACTATTCCATACTAAATCAAATTCTTCATCTGATGCTTCCCAACCAAGTAAATTCCTGATGCTATCTCTAAATTCAATTGTATTTATTTTACCGCATTCATATTTATCTATTATGCCATTTAAAAGATTGAAATCGAGTAATAATCCGTTGCTTTTAGCAATTTCATAGAACTTTTTATGTGCTGCAAGCAAATCAACTTTGTAAATAACATTACCAAAGTCGATTATTATATTCTTAATCATTTGATTTTGCAGGAATTTTAATTGACAAAACGGGACATTCTGCTTTGCGCAGCACTTTTTCGGTCGTGCTACCAAAAATAAACCTGTCGAACGAGCTTCTTCCCGTCGTAGTAATGCAAATTATATCGATATTATTGTTTTTGGCATATTCTACAATTTGGTCTGATGCTCTTCCGAATAGTATCGCTGTTTTAACCTTAAAATTTTCAGCTGACAGAGATTTTTCTATCTTTTCAATTTCGGCTTTCGAGCTATTCATTAATTCTTTTTCTATATCGACGTAGCTTAAATGACCAAATCCCATATCGGATGGATACAACGATGGTTCAACGACGTGCAAAATATGCAAAGTGGAATTGCCGCATTCTGCAATTTTTTTTGCATATTCTAATGCTACTTCAAATCCCTCGAAGAAATCTGTTGGTATCAGAATGTTCTTAAAAGGCATATTTCACCTTTATTAATATTTTTCAATTTCTTCTATTAATATCTCTAATATTTTTTCTTCGGGTATTTTCCCAATTATTTGCCCACTTTTGAAAAGTAATGCTTCTCCATCACCGCAAGCAACACCAATATCTGCTTCTCTTGCCTCACCTGGACCATTGACCGCACAACCCATCAACGCAACTTTAATCTTTTTCTTTATTGGACGAACTCTTTCCTGCAATTGTTTGGCAATTGGGACTAAATCAACCTGCAATCTCCCACAAGTTGGACAAGATATTATTTCAATGTATTTTTCTCTTAATTCAAGCGATTGTAGTATTTCTTGTGCAACTTCAACTTCTCGAACTGGGTCGTCTGTTAAGGAAACTCTAATTGTATCGCCTATGCCTTCTGCAAGCAAACTGCCAATTCCAACCGCAGATTTTATTGTTCCACTTAAAAAGGTACCTGCTTCGGTAACTCCCAAATGCAAAGGATAATTAGTTCTTTCAGATAATAAACGATAAGCTTCAACAGTTAATTTAACACTTGTAGATTTTACAGAAATGCAAATATCATCAAAATTATAATCATTTGCTATTTTAACGTGTCGCAAAGCACTCTCAACCAGAGCTTCTGCTGTCGGATGACCATACTTTTGTAAAATATCTTTTTCCAACGAACCCGAGTTCACCCCAATTCTAATCGGAATGCCATTAGTTCGAGCAGCATCAAGCACTTTTTTTATTCTTTCGCTCGAACCAATATTCCCGGGATTAATTCTAACCTTTGCAACGCCTGCTTCAATCGATTTTAATGCAAAAATATAATTAAAATGTATATCCGCAACTACTGGAATAGGGGAGGTCTTGCAAATTTCTTGCATTGAATTTGCGGCATTTTCATCATTAACTGTTACCCGAACAATATCAGCTCCTGCAAGCGCAACCTGCTCAATTTGTTTCAGCGTAGCAATCGTATCTGATGTTTTAGTTTTGGTCATTGTTTGTATAGAAATTGGCGAACCTCCGCCTATTTCTATTTTGCCGACCAATATTTTTTTTGTGATTTTTTTATCAAATTGCATTTTTACAGCTTCTTACTTAATTCAATCAGAATATGCTTTTCTCTATCTGTGAGACTTTGATACCCACTTGCAGAAATTTTATCAAGTATTTCATCAATTTGACTTTGTGTTATGTTCTCGCCGTTAATAGTAATTACAATTTTTGTTGAAGCAGGAGTTTCTTCTTTGTAGATAGTATAGTTTAAATTATCGGGATTTTTTGTGAATGAATATATTTTGGGCTCTCTTTCAAACCTTGTTCTTTGTGAGTAGTAATCATCAAAATCATATCGTTTGGGTGCTTTTCGCTTAAAGAGTTTTTCAGCAACTGCATAAATACCAAGTTTATCTCCGAACTTCAATAGAAGAAAACCTGTTGCAGCTCCACCTAAATGTGCGAAACGTGCAATCTGGTCATTAACTGAGAATCCAAATATCAGTTCAATCGCAATCATAACAATCACGAAAATTTTAGCTTTAATTGGAATGAAAAATGGGAACATATATATCGGTCTATCTGGATAAGAAAGCCCAAAGGCTAATAATATTCCATAAACTGCTCCCGAAGCTCCCACTGTTGGTGCAATCGTTCCCAACATCGGACTTACAATTAAATGCGTAATCCCTGCTCCAATACCTGATAAGATATAAAACGCTAAAAATTTACCCTGTCCCCACTCATCTTCGAGCTCTGTCCCAAACATCCACAATACAAACATATTAAAGAAAATATGCCAGAAATTTGCGTGTAGAAATTGATATGTTAGTAATTGCCAAAAATAAAAAGCATTATTCGGAATAATATCTGAACCATCGAAAAATGGTTGAAGTGCAAAATAATGAATAATTATCCTGTCGAACGGCACTCCACCAATTGTAAACACCGATAACATCAAATGCTGAACAATAAATATTACTACATTTATCAGCATTATTGTTTTTATCACTGGTGGAAACAAGCTAAATCTTCTAAAGCCATAGTAACTCATTTTTAAAAGATACTCCTATCTTAATTCAGTGAAATATAAATTGTAGTTGCGTTATTTTCAAGCTTATTTAGCAATTTTTGATAATCTTTCCATATTAACGAAAACGTCTCGTATGAATTGAAAAAATTATCAGGATTTTCAAAAAAGTCTTGCCAGGCTTTCATCATTTCGTCATAAAAAAATAAAATATCTTGTTTATTATACATAACCTTCTTTTTGGAAATCAGCATTTCAGGAAAATTCTTTAATACTTTCCCCATAAACTTAAGAATTTCCCCTATTGTTGAATGAATTTGCTCGGATATTTTTGTGTTCATTCGCAATATCTTGTTGAGTTCTTCGAGCGAGTCAACAATAGTATTGACCACTAATATTTGCTTTTCAATTGTAAGCACAAAAACCACTCCTTTTCTTATATAGAAGTATTAATATGAAAAATAGTTTATTTTTGTCATTTTCTATTGCTAACTAACGTTTTTGAAGCCAATGTAAAGTATCCTTCTCGCTGAAAATGGGCAATTACAACACAAATTTTTTGTTATTCTCCGAAACGCTTCTTATTTTTGCTCCAGTTCTTTGTGCAATAAGCGAAAGTAGCTCAGTTGGTAGAGCACAACCTTGCCAAGGTTGGGGTCGCGAGTTCGAGTCTCGTCTTTCGCTCATTCCTTTAAGTATACATTTATCAGTTTTTCTTCCAGTATTTTTTTTCTTTTTTGCAAAATTTGGCACAAAAAATGATAATATCTCATTGTATCTTTATTTATGAGGGAACAATGAGGGTTTTCGAAAAATTCGATGTAGAGAAAAAGCAACACAATATTAAACTTTTCGGGGATGATACTTATAACAACACTTATACATTTTCTTATAGCAATTTCAATATTGCATCTTACGTGGTTGATAATCCCGAAAGTTGCTTCCTAATTCGCGTTAAAGGCGATTCTATGGTCGGGGCCTCTATTAATAACGGCGATATATTGCTTGTTGATAAATACAAAACTGTAAAGGATGGCGATATTGTTGTTGCAGAAATAAATTCAAAACTTGTGGTGAAGAAAATTAAATTTGAAGAGCATTGCGTTGCTTTGATTTCTGAAAACCCAAACTATTTACCGATAATTGTCAGTAAAAACGACAATTTCAAAATCTGGGGAGTAGTTCGTTCTGCAATAAAAACTGTTTAGTCGAAAGCTATAATTCCCCCCAATTATGTTTTCGACCTGGTGGAAACGCCGCAAAGCCCCCTTTTTGGGGGTTTTATTTTGCATATTCAGCAAGTTTCATTACTGCATCAACATAAGCAGTGCTATTATTGTAAGCGAATATTGCTTTTCTTTGTTCGCTTAGCATTTCTCCCCATCCGTGACTTTTTAAATAATTTGCCACAGAGAAAACAGCATCTGACAAATTAAATAAATCAACGACGCCATCGTTGTTTCCATCTATTGCATACTTCACGTAAGATGATGGTAAAAACTGCGGAATTCCAAATGCTCCCGCCCACGAACCGTAAATATCTCCAATCGGTATTTTATAGCGATTTCTCATCTTCTCTAATGCAAGTATTTCATTAATCGCCCATTTTGACTTCCTTTCTGACCTTTCTTTCAAAACAATTTTTAAACTGTCCTGTTTTTGTATGTCATCTGGGAAATTAATCTCTATTTCTTTTTCATTAAGCCTAATATATTCTGGTTCATTACACATTGCAGTCGAGAGAAACACGCTAACAATATGATGCGTGCCTAAAAAATTACCAAACCTTGTTTCAATCCATAATATTGAAGCAATAATTTCCTTTGGTACTGCAAACTGCCTTTCTGCTTGTTCCAATATTTCGCGATTCTTCACGATAAAATCTTTGGTGCTATTTATCGAGCTGCTATTGTAAAAGTGGGTGTAATCTGTCTTGCTCAAATAGCCCGTAACATTTATTTTTACATATTTTTCACTGAATTGAGTTTTCCCGTTCGACAACAAACTATATACGAAATTTGTGTCGGCACCTCTTTCCAGCAACGTAGCTATTACATTTTTAAAAGTATTCTGATTTTCAATAAAATTTCTTTGTTGTGATGAAAAAGAAGTTTTAGTGCAAGATATTGCATTTATTAGAAGAAACATTACAATAAAAAAAGATAATCGTCTCATTTTTAACTAAAAATTATTGAAATTATTGTTCAATTTACAAAAAAATCTTTATTTTAAGATTATAATACTAATTCATAGGTTTGAAAATAATTTTGTAATACTAAATGGAGAATCGCTATGAAAAAAATTATCACCTTAATTCTAATTTTCTCTTTTTTCACACACTATTACTTTGCTAATGCTCAACCTTCGGATAACGACAATGTAACGCTCAAAGGACTAATGTTTGATTTCGGTGGAGGTACTGATGGGCTTAGTATGGGAATTGGTTTTCGTTATTGGTTTGCAAGTTTATCTCTTGGGGTTGTTGGTTTTGCAAACAAAATCCCAAAATATTCTAATATTCCACCAATTGGAGTTAATCTAAATCCATCTCAACCTCTGCCAAACGGTTTTGTTGAAGAGAAGCACACAGGAATAATTGTTACATTTGACGGTGCGATTCATTATGAAATGTTCCCCTGGAATTTTTTTGGTAGTATTGGTTACTACACTCAACAAGATTCTGTTTTAGCAAAGCAAGTGAGCAACACTGGACAAATGTTAGGTAGGTACAGTTATAAAGTTGAAAATAGTCAGGGTATTGCATTTGGTGCTGGTGCAAATTATTATTTATCTGATAACATTGGAATTGGCTTGGGACTTCATACTAAACGCGGAGTATATGCTCAATTAGTGTATGTTTGGGAATAATTACTTATTTCTAATATAAATTTTACCTAATATTGGGTCGGTTCTGTTAATTGTTCTTATACGCTCAATTCTTTCTTCGTTCAAATTAACATTCGGGGCAACAAGTATAAGCCCCGATTCTGTTACAATATGGCGTGCTGTGGTCATCGTTTCGTCCAGCTCGTGAATTGCAACAACGTATTCGCGTCCCCTCACTCCAAGGACACGTGAAACTTCTTTCGAAGCAAGGTATTGATCGTAAAATGTAATTACTCTATGATCATACAACCGTCTTGCTTCGATAAACATTTGCTCTATAGTTTTCGCTGCATTATCAGCATTTTTTTTCATCATTTCTTCGAAATCTAATGCTACTCGCAAAATTCTCGAACCAAGCGGAATTTCCCAACCTTTCTTTCCTTCGGGGAACCCCGTGCCGTCGAAGTTTTCATATATATGATAAATAATAGGTTCGTAACTTTCCGTTCCTCTAATTTTTGAAAGCATTTCACGTGAATTTTTGGGAATATCAAGCATCTCTGGTCTTGTTACCATCCCTTTTGTCATCGCTGGGGTTTCAACAATCTTTTCGTTCAATCCAATCCTTCCACAAAAACACAGCTCCGCCGCTTTCTTGATATTTTCGACTTCCTCCATCGATTCGCACAATTCTTTCCCAATAAATTCAGAAGCTTCAATTATTTTGGGAATTCTTTTTGATAATTCAGGCAACCGTATTTCAATAAAACTCTTAATTTGTTCAATCATCGTTTGCGCTGCTTTATCCAGTTCTTGCTCATATTCGCTCATCTTTTCTTTGTATTCATCTTCTGAAATAAGCATTTTCACAACTCTTATTGCTGCACGCACCTTAGCTAAAAGTACATCCACCGAAAATGGCTTTACTAAAAAATCATCAGCACCTTGCTGAATAGTTTTGATATTAACCTCTGGTTCTATGCTCGACGACATTGCAATAAAGTAAAAATTCTTTGTGCTTTCGGTAGTTTTTATTTTTCTCAGCAATTGCAAACCAGTCATTCCGGGCATAATTAAATCACAAATTACAATGGCAGTGTTTTCTTCTTTAGCTAAGGCTTCCCAGGCACTTAATGCATCAGTGAATAATTTTAGTTCAATATTCGGATACAACTTATTGATTATCTTAAATAACGAGAATACTATCTGCTTCTCATCATCAATTAAATATATGTTGAAATCCTTGCTCATTCTTTTTCCATTAATAGTAATTTGTAATTAATCAATAATTGTGCCATTTATTAAGAATAATGAATAAAAAAAGACTATATTTCATTTTAGTAATATTTTTAAAATATTTGATAGAACTAATTCGTTAAAGCTATTTATAAAATTATCGACAATACTTGTTAACAATTAAAGGGTTTATTTATGACAAACAACACAAAAATTTTCTTAATCCTTGCTTTCTCGTTTATTGTTGCGTTTTCTCAGTCTGCTTGCACTCAGCAAAAGAACGACGACCAACCTAAAATTACTGAAAATGTGCAAATAAAACAAGAGACTAATTCAAATACTAAAGCAGTTTCTTCGCCTGGCGTTTTTGAATTATCAGAAGTTGGCGAACGAACAGAAAATAAGTTAGTAAATTTCTATTTCAAAAATCTTGATAAAAATGAATCAATCAAAGATTATGCAAAAGGCAAATACATCTTTTTGAATTTCTGGGGAACCTGGTGTCCACCTTGCAGACGTGAAATTCCCGAAATAATTGAAATTCAGAAAGAACTGAAAGATGAATTGGTTGTTATTGGTGTCGCATTAGAAAGACAACCTGACTTTGAATCAGCGGGCAAAAACGTTTCCGAGTTCGTCGCCGCTAACGGCATTAATTATTTGAATGTTGTTGTTCCATCTGCAAGCCCTCTTAGAATGAAAATAGCGGGTGCTTATGGTGGTATTCAAGCAGTTCCAACTACTTTTCTTATCGACAAAGATGGCAATATTTTTGAAACCATTGTCGGAAGTCGTTCCAAAGCTGAATTTATGCAATCAATTAACCGTATGATGGGTAAACAATAAAGAAACATATATTTCGATATACTTCTCTGAAAAACTGATTTATTTTGTATTCTTGAAAGGGAAAATACAAAATACACTATAAAGGCATTAACTTTTGGCAAAAGATTATTTATTTTTTCGTTTTTTCTCTTAATTTGTATATCATATTTTTTCAGAAACTTGAATACATTTTCACAATACCTTCGGAAGGTCGGAACCTTCCGAAGGTTTTTGCATAAAATATTATGAGAATTATGAGACAGCCTATCTTTCTTTTATTAGTTTAAACTGCACAAATGATAAGACTGCCAGAATAATGAATAATAATATCGCAATAGCTGAGGCATATCCCATTAAGTTAGTTTTTTCGAAAGCATACGAGTAAATAAGGTAAACAAGCGTTGTTGTTGAATTAATAGGTCCGCCTTTGGTCATTACATATATTTCAACAAAAATCTGGAATGATTTTATTGTATTTATTACAATTATAAACAATAGCATTGAACGTGTAGATGGTAATGTGATTTTCCAGAAAGTTTTCCAGGAATTTGCACCCATTATTTTCGCAGCATCGTAATATTCCTCTGGAATTGCTTGTAATGCCGCCAAAAACAGCACTGTATAGTAACCCGTGGACATCCACACATCCATTATCATTATTGCGGGTAATGCAAAATCAGCGCTTTGCAACCACCCGTTTTGAGGAAAAGGCAGCCCCAAAGATTTTAAAATCAAATTTATATACCCGTTCTTCGAGTATAAGTTCATAAATATTAATGATATAACAACCAACGATGTTACTGATGGCATAAAAATCGTTGTCTTAAAAAAGTTTTTCCATTTTATTGTTTTAGAATTAATAAACATAGCTAATAAAATTGTCAGTGAAGTTGTAACAGGAACCGTTCCGAATGTAAATATAATCGTGTTCTTTAATGCTTTCCAGAAAAGCTTATCTTGAAAAATTGTTCCATAATTTTTCAATCCAGTGAATTCGAAACTGTTTAGTAGAGAATTGTAATCTCCAAAGCTCAAAACTATAGACCACACAAAGGGATAAATCCAGAAAACCAGCAATATGATTATCCAGGGAATAACTAATGAAGAATAAAAGCAATTATGTTTTGATACTTTCATCGCAAAACTTCTTTAAGCATTCTGTAAAACAACTCAATCGGAAGTCCAACTATGTTATAATAGCACCCATTTATATGACTTACAAATACTGCACCGAAATCATCTTGTATTCCATAAGCACCGGCTTTGTCCATTGGTGAACCACTTTCAATATAAGCATAGATTTCATCATCAGTCAATTCTCTGAATGTAACATCAGTTTTGCTATATTCACTGATTATTTTCCGCGTTTGATTATTTATTAGAGTAATCCCCGTAAAAACTTGATGCGTTTGACCATTTAACCTTTTAAGAATTGCAAATGCTTCGTTGCAATCCTTAGGTTTATTCAGATAGTTCCCTTCTAAATATACAGTTGTATCAGCACCTATTACTATTTCATCGCCACCAAGCATTGACGCAACATTATCAGCTTTTAATCTGGATAATTCCATCACATATTCGGCAGGTTGTAATTTTTCATTAATATCTTCGTTTATATTAGATGGAATTACATCAAACTCCAAACCCAAATTTTTTAGAAGTGTAATTCTACGCGGTGATTTTGATGCTAAAACAATTTTTTGATTGATTTTCAGTAATTTTGAAATTTTAATCATCAATTTAGTATTTTGATTGATAAACAAAGAACAAATATATTAATTTATTGATAAAAACTGAATATGTATTGAATTCAAGGAAAAATTAAATGAAAAAAATAATTCTAATCATAATCTTGTTTGTTTCATCAATTTCGCTGAAATCACAAGTGATGCTAATTCCTATGGATTTAGCACAAACAAATCACCTTAAAGCTTATGGTCTTGTCTATTGGGCACTCAACCAGGGGATACAATCTGAATGGTTGCTCAACTATCGTGGAGGTTCGTTTATGATGGATTACCACGACAGGGTTGCAACCGAATGCCGTATTCGAGGTATTTCGTTCGAGGCGATAAGCCAGTCGAAAGCTGAGGAGATACTAAATTATGTTCGCTCGGAAGGCGTGAATATGGATGCTGTTCGTCTCGAAAAAGCTCCCAAAATTGCCGTCTATGTCCAACCTGGAAATGCACCTTGGGATGATGCAGTTCGTCTTGCATTAGAATATGCCGAGGTTCAATACGATGTAGTTTGGGATGAAGAAGTATTAGCAGGGAAATTAATGGAATATGATTGGCTTCATCTTCACCACGAGGATTTTACAGGGCAATATGGTAAATTTTACGCTGCATTTGCTACTGCTCCTTGGTATATCCAACAAGTTTCTATCAATGAAAGTATGGCGAAAAAACTTGGTTTCCATAAAGTCTCTGAAATGAAGAAAGAAGTTGCTCTTGCAATTAAAAAATACGTTCAGGAGGGAGGTTTCCTCTTTGCTATGTGCTCTGCCACTGACACCTACGATATTGCTTTGTCTGCTCTTGATGTTGATATTTGCGAAGTAATGTTCGATGGCGACCCTTGCGACCACAGAGCCAATGAAAAATTAGATTACACCAAAACTTTTGCTTTCGAAAATTTCAAATTAATTCTCGACCCGTATATTTATGAGCATTCAGATATAGATACTGGTCCAACTATGATACATAATCCAGAAGCCGATTATTTTACTCTTTTTGAATTTTCTGCCAAATATGATCCTGTTCCAACAATGCTTACTCAAAATCACGTAAATGTAATTAAAGGTTTCTTGGGGCAAACAACTGCTTTTAGAGAAAGTTTGATTAAAGATAAAGTTGTTATACTTGGCAAAAGAGAGGGTACCGATGAAGTGAAATATATTTACGGTAATATTGGTAAAGGCTTTTTTACCTGGTATGGCGGACACGACCCCGAAGATTATCAGCACGCTGTTGGCGATCCACCAACGGATTTAAATTTACATCGAAATTCACCTGGTTATCGATTAATTCTTAACAACATTCTTTTCCCTGCTGCTCGAAAAAAAGAACAAAAAACATAGGCATTTTTCTTTATTAAATTGCTTATTTTTGTAATTTGCCTTTATAAAATGGGAATAAATGTTGTTTAAAAAAATAATTAAATACATTTTTTACAGTATTGCTCTATTTTTTGGTTCTTCTATTATTGCTGTTGTCCTGACTAAATGGATAAATCCTGTAATTACCCCTGCTATGTTATTACGTAGTATTGAAGGTGTATTTGAGGGAAAATTTGTCGGTATCAATCAAGACTGGGTTTCTTTCGAAGAAATTTCTCCTAATTTTTTTAGAGCTGTCGTTGCTGCCGAAGATGCAAAATTTATGAGACACGATGGGTTCGACCGCAAAGCTATCGAAGCTGCAAAGCGATATAATGAAATACACAAAGGAAAGAAAAAACGCGGAGCAAGCACTATTTCTATGCAAACAGCAAAAAACACCTTTTTGTATCACTGGCGAAATTACGTAAGAAAAGCTCTCGAAGCTTATTTTACCATTCTAATTGAGAATATCTGGGGGAAAAAACGGATAATCGAAGTTTATGCTAATGTAATTGAATTCGGTGAAGGTTTGTATGGGGTAGAGGCTGCTTCTCAATACTTCTTTGGTAAAAGTGCCCGAAATTTATCAAGACGCGAGGCTGCACTTCTGGCGGCTGTCCTGCCAAATCCACATCGCTGGTCGCCCGCTCGTCCGACACCTTACATAAATAGACGCGTTGCGTGGATAATGGGACGTATGAATTCTGTCGCAATACCAAAAGCCTAATGGCTTTTGAGATAATTCAGCATATCACGCAATACTATGAGCAATTCCTGCTTTAATTCCTTATTTATTTTCTCTTTTTGTTTGCTTCCCGAATTAGTTACTGGTTTTTCAGCCATTGTGTTAGGAAGATAATGCTCTATTTCATTCGATTTTAATAGATTTTTCAATCTATTATTTGCTTCCTTCACACTTAATTTTTCGTCTCGAATAAAGGATTTAATCAATTTGAGGGTTTGCAAATCTTTTTCTGAATATATTCTATTTCCCGCACGATTTTTTCGCGGCTTCAAAAAATCAAACTCTTTTTCCCAATACCTTAAAATATATTGTTCTTCGTCTAATATTTTTGATATTTCACTTATAGAGTAATAAAGTTTTTTCATTTTGATTTGTTATTTCAAGTTTAAAAAGCAAATTTATTAATTCATTCCAATAAAAAAAGTTTTTTGTTATTTTTTTTATTATTATTTTTGTAATCTTTAATTCCATAAATTTATGGAGGGAAAATGGAAAAATACATTATCAATCCCGTCGTTGTCAGAATGAAAGAGTCCGAAAAAGGTTCTATTTATCAATCGATTGTTGCTATGGGAATGCGAGCCCGACAAATTAATGACGACATAAAAAATGAACTTAACAATAAAATGGCAGACATTATCCCAAATACCGACGAATCCGAAGGTGCAAATTTAGACCAAATTTCAATTAGTCGCGATTTTGATAAACTCCCAAAGCCTACTTTCCTTGCTATGAAAGAAATCTATGAAGGTAAATTAACTTTCGAAATACCAAAAGAAACCGATAATCAATAAAAATATGGGTGTCCAATTAGGACACCTTTATTTTAATATCATTCCAGTTTCAAAACTCCAAAACAGTAAATCTAATTCATCAATTGACATATTTACTTTTTCCGCATAAATTTTGAATTTTTCCTCTATTTCTAAATACTTTGCTTTATTGATTGATTTAGGCATACTCTCAATAACTCCACATTTGAGTAAATTTTTTAGCAAATGTCTATCAATTATCGCTAAATCTCTATATCCTATGTTCCTTAAAAAATGGGACGCTTCTTTGTAACCAATTCCTTTAATTATTCCCACGATTTTTTCACGCTTTTCCTTCGGACAAATTGAAAGATTTAATATATCAAGTACTACTGAATATTTCTTTTTTGCTTCAACCAATCTTTCTGCTTTTTGATTATGAAATCTTATGTAATGTTCTCTATTACTCAATAAATCAACAGGATTGAAATCATTACTTAAAAAGTCCATTTCTATAAGTTTTTTCTGTACTTTTTCGGCATTTTTTGCAGATGATTGTGGAGTGCAGATGCAGTAACATAATTCGTAGAAATATTCCTCTTCTGCTATCACTGAAAATTCATTTAATCTCTTCTTGATTAATTCTCTATTCTTCTGATAATGTTCTTTTAATTCTTCGGGTAGTTTATTCATTAGTATGTAATATTCCAAATTGGCACATATCCAGATTGTTTTATTAACGATTGAGCGTAATGACTAAATGTCCAGTCGATAAAATTTCTAACTACACCTTCAGGTTGCTTCAAAGTTATGAAATGTAAGTATCTGCTCAATGGGTACAGGTCTTTTCTTACGTTTTCCTCTGTTGGTTCAACTCCGTTGACTTTTGCGTGTTCAATCCCTTCATTAAATCCAATACCTCCAAAACCAATAGCATACTTGTCTTTTGCAATTGTTGCAACTAATTTATTAATATTCGATTCCGACGTTGCTGCCGAACAAAATGGTTCTCCGTTTAGTACTATTTGTTGAAAATAATAGTATGTTCCTGAATTTGGATTTCTTATCAGCAAATTAATTATATGGTCATTTCCTCCTAATTCTTTCCAATTATTAATTCTACAAGTGAAAATTTTTCTCAATTCATCTACGGTAAAATCTTTCACAGGATTAGCTGGGTTAATATAAATGCTTATTGCATCTTTGGCTATAAGATATGATAACCCAATTGATTGATTTTCTGATGCGAACATTGCAATTTCGTCGGGTGTAAGCAAACGCGATACCATTGCAATATCAACTTCATTCTCTCTGAGCGAAGCAATTCCGTTTTTTGAGCCACCGCCATCTACATATATTGCTACATTTGGATTTAATTTCATATATTCACGTGCAAGCATCTCGACAAGCCCCAACATTGTGTCGGAGCCTTTGACTCTGATAACGGAAGTTTTAGATTGAAATATATTGCAGGAAGGAAGTAAAAATATAAAAAACAATATTAATAGTCGTCTACACATTGTAATTTCTTTTAATTTCAATTGGATAGCGAGCAGTGAATACTGTTCCTAATTCCTCATCACTTTTGAATGAGACTTGACCGTTTAAATATCTTTCGCTTAACAACTTCATACTATATGTGCCGAGACCGCGACCTGTCCCTTTTGTTGAAAACGAACGCTTAAATATTTGCAATTGAATTTCGCGAGGTATAAAAACAGGGTTATGCACCCAAAATTCAACACCATAATCAATATTTGTGCAACCAATTGTAATTGTTCCATTTGCAGGTGTTGCTTCGACAGCATTCTTAAGCATATTCAACAGCACCCTGCGAAGTAAAGTCCTATCTGAAATAATGCTTACTTCGATAGTCTTAGAATCAATATCTATTTTTTTATTCTTAACTTGATAGTTCTTTGTATAAGTTGATGCAATTTCCTCAACTAATTTTTTTGTATTAATCTCATCTGTGGATATTTGTAATTCATTCTTTTCTGCCGATAATAACAATTTTTGTGAATTTATCTCTTCAATAAGTCTTTCCGACAAATTGATAATAATATCTTTGAATTCATCCAAATCATCTGGGCATTCATTTAATAGCTGAGCAATTCCATACAAACCACCCGCAGTGTTCAAAATATCGTGAAAGAAAATCCTTTCAAGAGCCTGACGTCGTTTTTCATCACTAATATCTGATAAAGCTAAAATAGAATAGATATTCCCATTATAATTATATGTCGTTGCCCATACTCGAAAATCAAGAGCGTCGCCTGTTTCGTGCTGCTCAATCCTGCATTCATAAACTGCATTTTTTCCGTGCAAACTCTCAACAATTGCTTTGAAAGCACCACAAGTTTGGCAATTTTCCGTTGTGCCACAACCATATATTGATTCGGCGGCGTGCCTGCAATTAAGCAAATGTCCAAGTCTATTTCCTATTACTTCCAGCGTTTGCCTATCTTTGAAAAACTCATACATTGCTTTATTTGCAAAAACAACCCTTCTTTCACTATCTATAATAAGATAAATTTCGGGAACTGCGTTGATAAACTCAGAGAGTTCCTCTATTTTACCTTTTAGCAATTCCTCAGAAAATTCAGGAGTTAATAATTCATTCATAATATTCAATAGTAAATATTAAAATGTCAATGTAAATTAATAAAAATATCACTCAATACGTAAATGACCTATTAATTACTGCCTCAAACTGAAAATTTTAAAATAGTAATCAAGTAGTCAAATTTACTTTTAGGGACGCATAACCATATACCAAAATGATAATTTACTAAACCTTCGGAAGGATTGAAACCTTCCGAAGGTTATTAATCAGGCTATTTACGAGACACCGCCTAATATTTGCAACAAAACGATAATTATTTACCAAATAATTTTCCCGTAAAAGTACTAATTGCTTTTTTTGTTGCATTAAATAAAGTAATTGAATTATTTACGGGATTTGCTATCATTGAATATAGTGCTTTGGATAAATTCTCCAATGGTTCGAGCTTTTTAAATAAAATTTCAACTTTATCTCCAACATTTTGAGCTGAATTGTCGATTGTCTTTGCAAGACTATCCACGCTTTGAAGTGAAGCTGAAATATCATTTTTCAATTCAACCACTTCATCTAAAACAACTAACAGCTTACTTTTGACAATGGATAATTCATCCAGTGATTGTATTAATCTTGTTTTTAGTTCGTTAGTGTCCGAAGTTATTTTATCAAGGTTCTTTTGTGCATTTTCAGCAAGCAATTTGTAGGACTTCGCCGTATCGACAATACTCAACGCAGCAAAAATCAGAGCAATGCCCGCCAAAATAGCAACAATGATTAATGCTGTAAGCATTATCTCACCTTTTATTCATTACCACGAGATGCTTTTAGCTCAGCTTTAAAAGCTTCGGCACCTGCTTTTGCAGCATCTTTAATTGCGTCATAATTGTGAGCAACAGCTTCTTTTGCTTCAACAGCTTTTGCTTTTGCTTGTTGAAGAATGTTTTCTGCTCCGCTCATAATTTCTTGTGCTTGTTGTTTGGCACTTTCAATGATACTTTCAGCTTTTACTTTACCTTCATTAACTGTTTTGGTGAAGCTTTCTTCTGCTTTCTTTTCGATTTGTTTCAGATAATCTGCTGCTTTGGTGTAAAGTTCGGCAGAAGTATCAGCAATATCGCGTCTTAGCTCAGTGCCACTTTTCGGTGCTAAAAGCAATGCTGTTATTGCACCTGCAACTCCACCAATGATTGCACCAACAACAAAACCTTTCGAATATTCACTTTTTAAATCCATAATGACCTCCTTTGAAATGAAAATTACCAGTTCTCTTCTAAAATTAATGATTTATTTTGTGAAAGCAAAATTAAATCGCATATTTCTCTTACTGCTCCGTTGCCCGCATCATTTTTGCATACATAATCAACAACTTCTTTGATTATTTCAACTGCATTTTGCGGACAAGCGGAAAATCCAACCTCTTTCAA
>JAKIZO010000018.1:0-4995 GCA_022707965.1 Bacteroidota bacterium | reverse complement strand
AAATAATCATTTACGTCATCTCCAATATAAGCTACTTCCTCAATACTTATACTTAATTGTTCTGCTAAATCTCTAATTGCTTGTAATTTATTTCTGCTACCCAAAATAACGTGCTCAATCTTCAACTTTTTTGCTCGATTTGTTACTATTTGCGAAATCTCACTTGTAACTATTGCACTTGGTATTCCTGATTTGTTTAATAAAGTGATTCCCATCCCATCTTTTGCACAAAATCGCTTCATTATCTCACCATTTTCGGAATAATATAGACTTCCATCTGTTAATGTTCCGTCGACGTCCATTGCTAATAATTTTACTTTTTTTAGTTTTTCTTTTAGTTCAGTTAATTTCATATATTTGCGTGTTAGTTGAACAATCAATTTACTTTATAGTAGTATCAATAGTATTTTTATTGGATAATTATGCATAAAAAATTTATTAACGTTAAATTTAGCTTATTGGAAGAATTTTTCCCTTATTTCTATGTTGTGATTGAAAATTATAACATTGAAGGAATAGAAGAATTATTCGATGAAATTATCGTGTGTTTCCAGAATGATAATTGGAACGAAGAAGTTAAACTTGAACTCCTTAATTCTCTCAAAGAGTATATTCCTGATATCAAAATCATTAACGAAGAAGTAATCGAAGACAAAAACTGGAACGAAGAAATTGAGCAAAACACCCCTATTATTATAATAAATAATAAAATTGGAATTGCTCCTCAATGGAAAATCGAACAGCTCTCGACAGATATCAAAATTATCATTAATCCCAAAATGTCTTTTGGAACAGGGCAACATTCAACAACTAAACTTGTCTGCCAACTATTAGAAAAAAATGTAAAATCAGGTGATTTTTGGATTGATGCAGGAACAGGTACGGGTGTTTTAGCAATTTTAGCGAAGAAATTAGGTGCTTCGAAAGTTTTCGCTTTCGATTATGATGAATGGTCTGTTCTGAATGCTCGCGAAAATTTTGAACTAAACGATATTGAAGGGGAATATGTAATTGAACAACACGATGTTTTTGATATTTCTCTACCAAACTGTGATGGTATAGTTGCCAATATGTTCCTAAATATTCTTGATAAAACAGTCGATAAATTTTATAAAGCCCTTAAAGAGAACAAGGGCAATTTAATTCTATCAGGCATTTTGAAGTATGACAAAGATTACATAATAGAACGATATTGCAATAATAATTTTGAGCATATTGAAACATTAGAAGAAGATGAATGGGTCGCAATTCATTTAAGGGCACAATAGAATGAATACTTATGCCGGCATTGATATTGGAACTAATACTATATTAATGACTATCGCAAAAGGAACAAGTCCCAGTGAATTTGTTGTCCTTGATGATGTTCATTCAATTGCAAGACTTGGAGAAGACGTCGATAAAACAGGGCTTATTTCTGCCAGTGCAATTAAAAGGGCAGAATTAATTCTTAAAGATTATGCCCAAATAATGAATAAGCACAAAGTTGATACTGCTCTTTCAGTTTGCACCTCATCAATGAGGCTCGCAAAAAACAATCTCGAAGTTTTGCAACTATTCAAGAAAATATTAGGTTGTGAAGTTATTATCGTTTCAGGTGAGGTAGAGGCAGAACTCAGCTTCACGGGAACAATTGAAACACCCGACGAGGCATTGGTTATTGATATTGGTGGTGGTAGCACCGAAATTATTATTGGAGAAAACTACCAAATCAATTACCGAATTTCTACCGAATTAGGTGCAGTCCGCTTAACTGAACGCTTTTTGAAGCATAATCCTGCTCGAAACACAGAAATCGAAATTATGAAAACCCATATTCTGGAAAGTATCAAAGATTTGCGTTTCGGAGAATTTCAAGGGAAAGTGTATGCAGTTGCTGGCACTGCTACTTCGCTTGCATCAATCGATTTGAATTTGAAATACTTTGATATTGACAAAATTCACAACTATGAATTATTAAGATGTAAAATTAAATCTATTAGCGATAGATTATTCAAAATGTCTTCCCGTGAAATTGAATTAGAATACAATATCCCTCAGAAAAGAGCTGATGTGCTTCCCGCTGGTTCATTGATTTTATACGAAATATTAAATGCAATAAACTCTGATAGAGTTATTGTCAGTGCCTACGGATTAAGATATGGAATTATTAAGAAACTGCTTGATAATAAAAAAATCAGTTCGATTTTTTAGGCATTCTAATCAAAAAATATAATCCTAATATAATAAAAGGAATACTTAATATTTGCCCCATATTTAATGCCATTTGCGTTTCGAATTCAACCTGTGGAGCCTTCAAAAATTCTACAAAAAATCTAAATCCAAAAACCAAAATTAAAAAAAGCCCCGAATTGAAACCTTCTTTAAGTTTGTTTTTGCCCTTTTTATAATTTAGAAGAAGTATCAGGAAAATGATAAAATAAGCAACAGCTTCGTAAATTTGTGATGGATGTCTCGGAACGCTATCAACTCGCTCGAAAATAACTGCCCACGGGACATTTGCTGGTGCTCCATAAATCTCTGAGTTGAAAAAATTTCCAAGGCGAATAAATGCTGCTGCTAACGCAGTTACTATTACAAGCCTGTCAATAAGCCACAAAAAATTAATATACGGTCTTCTCTTTAAATAAAAATACAGTGCAATTAATATTCCTATTGCTCCTCCGTGACTTGCCAGCCCGCCTTCCCAGATATGAAGTATTTTAATTGGGTTAGATAGGTAGTAAGTCGGTTCGTAAAACAAACAATGTCCTAATCTTGCCCCAACTATTGTTCCTAAAACCATAGCAACTGTAAGCGCATCTAAGTCCTTCTGAGTTTTCCCTTCCTTACTAAAAATTTGCTGCATTATCAAATAACCGACTACAAAGCCAAGTGCAAATAGTAATCCATACCAACGCAAAGTTATTCCGCCAATATTAAATATTTCAGGAGAAGCATTCCAATGAATTAATGATAAAAAAATATCCATATATATTCTTTGTTTCAAAAAATGATGTTACTTATACAAAATTAGAAAAAAAGCATCTACATTAAAAGAAAAAACTATTTAATGTATCCATTTTAACACTTGAAATTAACTTGTTTCGTTAATTCCATTATTAACACATACTTTTTAAATACTTTTCTCAATATTCTATGAGGTATTAATATGGCAAATCTTGAAACCACCTATTTAGGGTTGAAACTTCGTAATCCAATCGTTGCAGGAAGCTCTGGTCTGACTAATTCATTAGAAGATTTGAAAAAGTTAGACGAAAAAGGTATTGGAGCAATAGTTTTGAAATCTATTTTTGAAGAAGAAATTCTTGCAGAAATGGCTCAAAGCTTAGCGCAAGCTCAACGTCCTCAAACTATGTACCCCGAAATTTACGACTTCTTCGCAATCGATGAAATGGAAGATACAGTTTCTAATTACCTTTTCTTGATTGAACAAGCAAAAAAATCAATTTCTGTTCCTATTATTGCAAGCGTAAATTGTATTTCAGCCGATGATTGGACTCTCTTTGCTAAAAGAGTTGAAGAAGCCGGTGCTGATGCTCTTGAACTCAATGTTTTTGTACTTCCATCCGATATTAATCACACCAGCGAACAAAATGAAAAAGTATATTTTGATGTTGTTACAAAAATCAAAGAAAGCACTAAATTGCCAATTTCTCTTAAAATTAGCTACTACTTTACTAATTTAGCAAATATGATTAAACAACTTGCTGATACTGGTATTGCAGGAATTACTCTGTTCAATAGATTTTTCAGTCCAAATATTGATATCAATGCACTTATAATTATCCCTTCAAGCCTATACAGCACTCCAAATGATATACATATTTCTTTACGCTGGGTAGGCATTATGTCTAATAGGATAAATTGTGATATAGCTGCTTCCACTGGTGTTCACGATGGAGAAGGATTAATTAAACAACTTCTTGCAGGTGCAAAGGTTGTTCACGTTGCTTCAACTCTCTACAAAAATGGTTTCGATGTAATCCCGGATATGTTAGCAACACTTGATAAGTGGATGAACGAAAAAGGATATTCCACGCTTGATGATTTTAGAGGCAAATTAAGCCAGTCTGCAATAGCAGACCCCGCTGCTTACGAAAGAGCTCAATTTATGAAGTATTTCGCAGGAAAAAACACAACTAATTTATAGAATTTGTTGGGTTTTTATATTAATAATTGGATTTTCCAAAAGAACCTGTTCGATTAAAGAAATGTTTAAAGTGTAAACATTAAAACCTTCGGAAGGTTTCAAACCTTTCGAAGGTTATAAAAATACAGTTTCGAGAAAATCTTTTTCTAAATCTATGCACCAAAAATACATTGTGAGTGAATTTTGCTGTATTTTTTCTTTAGAAATTCTCTTTGTTATAAGAATACAATAATCTACTAACTGAAAAATGTATCTTTAACTTTTTCGAAAAAGTCTTTATTCTTTTTGTTCTTGCCTTTTGCTGCAATATTTTCAGATTTAGATAATTCTTTCAGTAATTCTTTCTCTTTTGCATTAAGCTTTGTAGGTATATATACATTAATCAGAACAATCATATCTCCACGGCTATCGTAGTTAAGGCGTTTAATACCTTTTCCTTTTAAAGTTATAGTTGCACCAGGTTGAGTGCCAGGATTAATTTTTATTTTCTCTTTACCATCGATAGTAGGTATTTCAATTTCTGCACCCAATGCAGCTTCTGGAAAACTAATTGTTAGCGGATAGAGAATATTATCGCCCTGACGTGTGAATATTTCGTGAGGTTTTTCTTCAATCACAACAATTAAGTCGCCCGAAGGTCCATTCCGTCTTCCTGCATTGCCCTTGCCACGTAAAGGAATATAGTTCCCTTCTTCCACTCCTGCTGGAATGGACACTTGAATTGTTTCTTCGACGGTTACTCTTCCGTCGCCATTGCAAATTTCGCACTTTTCTCTTATTACCTGTCCATAGCCACCACAGTTCGGGCAAGTAGAAATATTCACAAACTGACCGAAGACCGA
>JAKIZO010000017.1:31433-45294 GCA_022707965.1 Bacteroidota bacterium | reverse complement strand
AATTCCTTTTTCAATGATTTTGTTAATTTCTTTAAAGATAAGTTTTTCGATATCATCGAGTTTTTTATTAGGAGCAGCGATAGCATAGAAAGCAGCCATTCCGGATTTTTCGAGAGCGAACGGGAAAGCACCAGCTTGTGCGGCAAGCCTTTCTTTATCGACAATAGTCTGGTATAGGCGTGAGCTTTCGCCCGCTGAGAGGATATCAAGCAAAATAGTCATCGGATAATAGTCTGCATCGCCAATTGCAGGAGCACGAAAACCAATAAAGATGGCAGGTAGCTGAGCTTTTTCATCATCTATTTTTTTTCGAACTTCGCCTTTCATCGGGTCAATGCGAAAATCATTGCGTTTCGGTTCCGAAGCTTTCGGAAGCGAACCAAAGTATTCTTGGACATACTTGCGTGTTTCCTCAATATCAATATCGCCGGCAATGACCAAAGTTGCATTATTTGGCTGATAGAAGTTATTGTAAAAATTGCGGAAATCTTCAATTGAAGCACGGCGAAGATGTTCTTCCGACCCCAGAGTAGTCCACTGATAGGAGCTGCCAGGGAAAAGAGCATCGCAAATTTCATCAAGAAGAGTGCCATAAGGCTGGTTGTTGCGTCGCATTTTGAGTTCTTCGATAACAACACCGCGTTGAGTTTCAACTCCGACGGGTTCAAGAAGCAGCCCGCGCATACGCTCGGATTCAATCCAAAGAGCAAGTTTTATTTCGTTAGATGGAAGCCGCAGATAATACACGGTTTCGTCGAATGAAGTATGTGCGTTGAGGTCGCCACCGGCTTCCTGAACGTATTTGTCAATTGAAGCGCGAGGAATATTTGTAGTAGCTTCGAACATAAGGTGTTCGAAAAGGTGAGCGTAGCCAGTTTTGTTTGGGTCTTCGTCGCGAGAACCAACGCGATAATGAACGATAGTTGCCACAACCGGAGCAGAACGGTCAATATGATAAATCACCTGTAAACCATTTTCAAGAGTGTCCTTAGTAAACTGGATTGGTCTCATATCACACATAGAGTTCTGCCCTCCAACAACTAATAATAGAGTAAAAAGCGGAAGAATTTTCCTTAAAAGTCCGTTTTTCATAAAACTTCCGAAAAAAATCAACATAAAGAATTGTTAATTTACGTAAATTCAGCTAAAAAAGTTGCATAATATAAAAAAAAAGAAATCGCGCTTTTGACGATTTCTCTTAATTTTTGGGGCGATCTACGGGATTTGAACCCGTGACACCCAGAGCCACAATCTGGTGCTCTACCGACTGAGCTAAGACCGCCATCTTAGAATTACAAAATTAATGTGATTTTTTGAATTTTACAACTAAAATTTCTTAACTCGAAAATGACAATATGGTTTGCTACCGGTTTTGGTGTAATAGTCTTGATGTTTAGCTTCGGCTTCGTAAAATGGAGCAGCAGGGACAACCTGGGTAACAACATTCAGCCCTTTTTCTTTTAGAATACGAATTAATTTCTCGGTAATTTGCTTTTGTTCATCGTTCAAGTAGAAGACAGCAGAACGGTATTGCTCGCCAACATCTGGTCCCTGACGGTTTAGCTGAGTAGGGTCGTGTATTTCAAAGAAGAGCTTGCATAATTCTTCGAAATTTGTTTGCTCGGGGTCATAGATAACTTCAATTGCTTCGGCGTGTCCCGTTGTATTGGTGCAGACTTCTTCATAAGTTGGGTTGGTGGTTTTGCCGCCAGTGTATCCAACGCGTGTTCTAAGGACGCCCGGAGCAGTTTTAAAGTAATACTCGACACCCCAGAAGCAACCCGCGGCAAATATCGCCTTTTGGGTTTTTGTTACATTTTCGAATGGGACAAAGTCCATAGAAAGTGAATTAACACAGTGGCGAACATTTTTTGGAGTGAGCTGCTCCCCAATGAACACGTGCCCAAGATGTGCACCGCAATTGGAGCATAGAATTTCTGTGCGAACTCCATCGGCATCGGTCTGACGGCGAATTGCACCTGGTATTTCATCATCGAAGGAAGGCCACCCACAATGCGAAGCAAATTTATCATTGGAACGATATAACGCAACTCCGCATTGTTTGCAAAGATAAGTGCCTTTTTCAAAGAAATCGTTGTATTTTCCCGTAAATGGGTACTCCGTTCCTTTATGAAGAATAATTCTTTGTTCATCAGGTGTTAATATAGAGTTGTTCATTATTTGTTTCTCCGAACTATAATTGATAAACAGAAATTGAAGTAATATAAGAAATAATTCCAACATATATTTTATCACAATTTTACATACAATTGGATAACGAAATTAATAATTTGTAATTGTTTAATCAAGGCTATAGGTAAACGGTTGTGGATAATTATTTAAGTGCGAATGTTTAATTTTTAGATAAAAAAATGTAAATTTGAAGTTTGATTAATTGTGAAGTGAATAATCATTAAATATGTATTTAAGTAAATTAGAAATAGTTGGATTTAAATCGTTTGCACAAAAGACACTGCTCAAATTTAACGGTGGGATTTCTGCCATAGTTGGACCGAACGGCTGCGGGAAATCAAATATTGTAGATGCTATTCGCTGGGTGTTAGGCGAGCAAAAAACGTCTGTTCTAAGGTCTGATGTAATGGAAAATGTAATTTTCAACGGGACAAAGAACCGCAAACCGCTCAGTATGGCAGAAGTATCATTAACACTTGAAAATACGAAAGGTATATTGCCAAGCGAATACAGTGAAGTTACAGTTACAAGGCGTTTATTTCGCAATGGAGAAAGCGAGTATTTAATTAATAAAAGTAAATGCAGACTAAAAGACATAGTCGAGCTATTTATGGATACGGGACTTGGTGCAGACTCGTATTCCGTGATTGAGCTGAAAATGGTCGAAGCAATTTTGAGTGGTCGCCCCGACGAAAGGCGTGCTTTGTTCGAAGAGGCTGCGGGAATAAAAAAATACAAGCAACGCAGAAAAGAAGCTGCAAAAAAATTAGAAACAGTAGTCGAAGATATTACCCGAATTCAGGATATTCTGGAAGAAGTAAGGAAAAATGTTTCCTCGCTGGCTCGTCAGGCTCAAAAAACCCGACGATATAACAATTTAATGTCCGAATATAAAAGCCTTGATAGTTCGATATTATTGTTTAATTATTCTCTTTTCAATAATAAAGCAGAGACATACAAACAGGAGCTGATTGAGCTGAACAAACAGAAAATCAAAATGGAGTTCGAGCTTGGCGAAACTGAGGAATTTCTTCGTAAGCTAAAAGAGCGTTATGCGATAACAGAAGAACAATATAACTTAGTTATCTCAAACGAAGCAAATCTACAAGATAAAATCGCAAATTTTGAGAAAGAACTTGCAGTATCTAATGAAAAACTGAATAATTTAAGCAGTTCGAAAGAAAAAATTATTGCTGAAATAGAAAATGCCAAGCAGAACATACAATCGTTGAAAAATGAAGTTCTCGAAAACGAAACGCTCATCAGTGCAAAAAATAAAATCATTGAAGAGCTCGAAGAAAAATTAGCTGCAAGCAAAGAAAATAGAGAAAAATACTACGGCGAATTGAGACAATTAAAAGAGGAAAGTGATTGCTCGAATGAAAAAATACTAACCTTGCAGAACACTATTAATAGTTTGAAAAATCAGCATAATCGAAGTCTTGATAGAAAGAAAATGCTTGAACGTAAGGTGCAGGGCAATTTTGAAGAAGCGTCGAGACTAAGAAAACAGATAGAAGATATTGAGAAGGAGCTATCGAACGCTGATGAAATGCACAGTAAGCTCGAAAACGAGTTAATAGATGCAGAGAATTTTCTTGCACAAGAAAAAGAAAGGCAAATGGTTCTTCAAAATAGAATTGATAGTGTAAAAAACAAACTGAACGATAGAAAAAATGCTCTTTCTGCAAGAAAAAATACACTTGATTATTTGAAATCTATTGTTGATACAAACCAAACGGCACAGTTCCTTATTAGTTCAATCGATTGGAGCAATACAGAGGACAAAAATCAACTTGCTGAACTTGTGGCAACAGACGAAGAGTATATAACTCCATTAGTTTCCATATTGAATTATATTGGTGATTATTTTGTTGTTGAAAGAATTGAGGAAGCAACAAAAGCGATTGATTTACTCAAAGAAACAAAAAAAGGTCAAGCGTCCTTTATTACAAAAGAGATTATTGCGAACAAGAATTTTGAAATTAACAATACAGCAAATGGAAAATCACTATATGAAGTAATCCGAGCAGAAAGAAAAATCGTCGAGTTTCTGAAAAATATGCTTGGAAATTGCTTGATTGCGGAAACAGATGAAATTGCCCTGAAATTGGTAAAGGAAAATATATGCGATTGCTGCGCTTCGAAAACAGGGCTGTTTGTTCATAAGTCGGGTTATATTTTTGGTGGGTCTGAACAAAAGAACAAGCAAAGTAAGATTGGTAGAAAAGAAAAAATAGAGAAAACACAAGAAGAAATAGACAAAATTTCGAAAGAAATTGAAGCATTGAATGTTGAGTTAAGAAATTTAAATGAGGAACTTTCTTTAATTGATTTGCCATCGCTTACATCGAATGTAAGACAATCAGAAGCAAGATTAAAAAATTTCGAGCAAAAGATTTCCCAGACAAAATTGCAAAAACAAGCATTTGAGCAAAGTCTGGAAATAGTAAGCCAGAGCAATTCTCACATTGAGCAAGAGCTTGATGAAATTCAAACAGAATTAGCCGCAATTGAAGACCAAATTGATGAGGCAACTACTGCACTCACCAAAGAGAAAGAGGAATATAATGCGATACAGTCAAGTTTGGCGAAAGTTGAGTTGCAGGTAAGGAATTTCGATAGTGAAATTCGAGCAATTGAAATTGAACTCACGAAAATAAATTCTGAACGCAATTCTTGTGAAAACGACATAAAAAGAATTGCAAATAGTATTAAATCATTTGAAAATAAGATTAAAGATAAAGAAGATGAATTGCTGAATGGGGATAGAATTGCAATTCAGCTGAAAGAGAAGACTGAAAAAATTGCAGGTGAACTTGTTCGGCTGCGAGAAGAATATGAGCAGCTGGTGGACAGAAATCATAAATTGATAACAGAAAAGAACTCAATAAATGAGCAAATCAATCAATATTCGGAAGCAATAAACGCTTTGAGACTTCAATATGATAAATTGAAGGAACAAATTCACCAAACGGATATAAGGATAAGCGAAATCAATGTACAGGTAAATTCAATCAAAGAGAGATTAAGCGAAGATTTTGGAATAAACTGCGAAGAAGAATTGCCACCAATACCAGAAGATTTCGATATTGATATTGCAAAAGAAAAGGTAGTCGAACTCAAAACCAAGCTTGCATCATTAGGAAACGTTAATTTTCTGGCATTGGAAGAGTATGAAAAGGAGGCGGAAAGATTGAATTTTTATGAGAATCAGATAAATGATTTGCTTAATTCGGAGAAAACGCTGAAAGAAACAATTGCAGAGATTAATCAAGCTGCGGAAAAGAATTTTTCGGAAACATTCAATAAAATACACGAGAATTTCAAAAGATTATTCAAGACTTTATTTGGTGAGGAAGGCGAAGCCGAGCTAAAAATAGACGAAGGGAAGCTTCTGGAAACTGATATTGAAATCATAGCAAAACCACCTAATAAGCGTCCGATTACAATTGAGCAACTCTCGCAAGGCGAAAAGACACTTACAGCAATAGCTTTGCTTTTTGCTATTTATCTTGTTAAGCCGTCGCCGTTTTGTATATTAGATGAGGTTGATGCACCACTTGATGATGCGAACGTAGATAAATTTTTAAATTTAATAAGAGAGTTTAGCAATAACACACAATTCATAATTGTTACTCACAATAAAAAAACAATGTCGGCGGCTGATACATTATATGGGATAACAATGCAAGAGGTAGGAGTATCGAAGACAGTATCTGTATCACTCGAAAAAGTGGAAAACTTGCTGTAAATAAAATTTGGAAAAAAAATAAAAAGTCTGTAAATTGCAAATTCATATTTTGTAAAAATTATAAGTTTTTGAGGATAAAAATGTTGGTAGCGTTAGTAGAAATAGCCGGTCAACAATACGAAGTAAGCGAAAAAGCTCAGCTTGTAGTGCCACATTTGCAGGGCGAAGTTGGAGATACTGTCGAGTTCGATAAAATTCTTTTGAAGAACAAAGATGGCAATATCGAAGTAGGTTCTCCATACGTAGAAGGTAAGGTAAAAGCTACGATAGTGGAACACGCCAAAGGCAAAAAAGTGTTGGTATTTCACAAAAAACGTCGCAAGGGTTATCGTAAGCTGAATGGATTTCGCCCAATGTTTACAAAAATTGAAGTAAATAGCATCAATTAAGAAAAGAATTAATAATAATAGAGGTAATTATGGCTCATAAAAAAGGTGGCGGTTCATCGAAAAACGGACGCGATTCTAATCCACAATATCGCGGAGTAAAGGTTTTCGGTGGTCAGAAAGTTATTGCGGGCAATATTATTGTTCGCCAATGCGGGACTAAATACCATCCAGGGAAAAACGTAGGACTTGGAAAAGATTACACTATTTTCTCGTTGATTGATGGTATTGTGAAATTCGAGAACAAAGACAAAACAAGAAAGAAAGTTTCTGTTTATCCAATTAATTAATTCACTCTCTACTTGCAAAAAAGCCCGACTGAAAAGCCGGGCTTTATTTTTTTATAGGTTTCGATTAAAAATTCTTTTCGAAGATTGATTGAACGATTTCCCAATTAATAACGTTGAAGAAGTTCTCAACATATTCGTTGCGGCGGTTCTGATATTTCAAGTAGTAAGCGTGCTCCCAAACGTCGAGCCCAAGAATGGGAAGTCCCTTTACGTCAGCAACATCCATTAGTGGATTATCCTGATTTGGGGTTGAGCTTACAACAAGTTTTCCGTCTTTGATAATTAACCAAGCCCAGCCGGAACCAAACCTACCCATAGCAGCTTTTGTAAATTCAGCTTTGAAATTATCGAATGAGCCGAAATCTTTATTGATTTGCTCCAAAAGCTTCCCTGATGGAGTTTTTGCGGAATTGCCTAAGAGAAGTTTCCAGAAGAATGCGTGGTTCCAATGGCCACCACCATTATTACGAACAGCAACGGGATATTTCGAAACATTTGCAAGAAGCTCGTCAATACATAATTTTTCCATATCAGTTCCCGTAATGGCATTGTTCAGATTTGTAACGTAAGCTTGATGATGCTTGGTGTGGTGAATTTCCATAGTGCGTGCGTCAATGTATGGTTCTAACGCATCATAAGAATAACCAAGCTCGGGAAGAAGATATTTACCCGCATCGTCTTTTGAAAAATTCAGGTTCAGTTTTTCTGAGAAAGAAGCGAATGAAGAATTTGATAACATAATAACACCCATTAATATTAATTTTACATATTTCATAATTAGTTCCTCCTAATTTTGTTTTAGAGACGCTTAATTTTAAATAAAATTTTATTATATTAAATATTTTTTTTAATTGCACTTAAGTTTGAAAAATATGTTTTATTATAAAGCAAAATCACAATAATTTTTTGCTATATACTTTATAATATTGTTTTTTAATTCAGCTTTTAATTAATAAAATATAGAGGGAAATATGAGTATTCTTGTTGACAAAAAGACAAAGTTAATAGTTCAGGGAATAACAGGTTCGGAGGGCACATATCACACTTCGCAGATGATAGAATATGGCACAAAGGTAGTAGCAGGAGTAACCCCGGGCAAGGGCGGGACAATGTTTGGTGGCAAAGGCGAGATAAAATTTGCTTATGAGGTACCTGTTTATAATACAGTGAAAGAAGCGGTGGAAGCAACGGGTGCGAATGCGAGCGTGATATTTGTTCCACCAGTTGCCGCAGCCGATGCAATACTTGAAGCGATAGATGCAAAAATTCCGTTAATCGTTTGCATAACAGAGGGAATTCCTGTCCGGGATATGATAAAAGTAAAGGCTGCGTTGGAGAATTCGTCGTCGAGGTTGATTGGACCGAACTGCCCTGGAATTATTACACCAGGCGAAGCAAAAATAGGGATTATGCCGGGCTATATTCACAAGAAAGGTAAAGTGGGTGTTGTTTCGCGAAGTGGGACTTTGACATACGAGGCGGTAAATCAGCTTTCGGAGCTCAAAATTGGGCAATCGACTTGCATTGGAATTGGTGGCGACCCAATTATTGGCACACAATTCATTGATGCACTGGAACTTTTCAACAACGACAAGAAAACCGAAGCAATTGTAATGATTGGAGAAATTGGTGGAAATGCGGAAGAACTGGCGGCTGAATATATTAAGAAAAACGTTAAAAAACCTGTGATTGGATTCATTGCGGGACGCACTGCTCCTCCGGGACGTCGTATGGGGCACGCCGGAGCAATAATTTCGGGCGGCAAAGGCACAGCAGAGGACAAAATTGCCGCTATGAAAGAGGCGGGAATTACTGTGGTAGATTCCCCTGCTGATATTGGAATAACAGTCAAAAAAGTGCTTGATGGAATAGCAATTAAAAAGAAAATCGTTGAAAAAAGAAAAAGCAAAATTGCTGAGAAATAGCTCTATCAAGAAAACGTCCCGAAATAACTGTTTTCGACTGTTCCAAAGTATCTATTTTGAACCTTCGGAAGGGCGGGAACCTTCCGAAGGCGATTAGAATGTGCTTTTGAGGCACTTTAGCAGTTACAAATAGAAGTTTCTGATTACCTTAACACCCCCACATCGAGAACATACAATCAAAGGCAAATCAAAATATTAATTCTTGTTGATAAATAAAAGGTTAATGAAACTCGTTCGTCTTATAATTATTGGAGTTGTTGAAAAGTTCGAACGGAGGAAAAATGGAAGGAAAAAGTTCGAAAAAGCCTTTGCGTCAGGCATTGGACACAGAAAAAGATTTATTGAATACTTATAAAAAACAGGAGGAACAAAAAGTGAAAAAAATGGAAGAAGAAACCAAGATTGTGGAGGAAAACCTAATCGAGCAGAATATTGATAGTCAAAACGAAAAAAATCAGTCGGATGATAGTAATAAGAATATTATTGAGGAGCTTTCGAATATTGCACTGGATAAAATTTCAGAAATTGAGGAATTGAAAGCAGAAAGAGATTATTTAAAAGACCAGTTAGTAAGAAAAGTTGCTGAAATTGATAATCAAAGGAAACGACACTTAAAAGAAAAACAAGAGTTAATAGATTTTGCGAACGAGCAACTACTCGGGAAAATGATAGAACTGCTGGATTACTTCGAGCAGGCAGTTGATGCTTCGAACAAAACGACAGATATCGAAGCATTGCGAACAGGGCTGGAAATGCTATATCAAAAGGCAGTAAAGCTATTCGAAGAGCAAGGCGTAAAGAAAATGGAAGATGCATCGGGCAAGCCTTTCGATGTCAATTATCACGATGCAATCCTTGCAATGAACTCAGACAAAGAGGAAGGCACTGTTCTGCAAGTGGCTCAACCTGGTTATATGTATAAAGACAAGGTTTTGCGTCACGCAAAAGTAATCACTTCAAGCGGACAATCTAACTAAATGGTGAAATCGAATGAGCTTACAAAGCATAAAGGATAGTTTTACAAAAAGGGATAGAGTAATACGCATTCTATCGAAGGACGGATATTTTCGTGGAGTGGCAGTCAAGAACACAGCTATGGCACTCGATGCACAGGTAAGGCATAATCTTGATGCGACACCTGCGTTTTTTCTTGCGAAAACATTAGCGGCATCGACTTTGCTTTCAGCGTTTCTCAAAGGTGAGGAACGAGTAAGCATTGAAATAGACGGTTCGAACTACATTAGAAAAATATACTCAGAATCCATTCAAGTTGGTGAAACTCGTGGATTTATTCGAGTAGATAATAAATATGATAGTAGCAAATTGCACTCAATTGACGATGCAATAGGAAAAGGTAAGATAAAGGTTTCAAGAATACTATACAATAAAACCGAACCAATAATAGGGATTACCGAATTAGCACAAGGCGATATTTCGACTGACTTAGCGTATTATTTCAGTCAATCTGAGCAAATTCCGTCGGCGGTTCTGCTGGATGCATCAATCGATGACAACGGCAAAATACTTCAATCGGGCGGACTGATAATACAGGCGATGCCACAAGCACCTTTAAAGGAGATTGTTAGAATCACTGAGCGACTTTACGAACTGCCGCCAATATCCAAACTTTTAGCCGATGGACACACTATCGAGGAAATTATTCGTCAGGCAACCGATTTTGATTTCCAAATTATCAAGCATTCGCCAGTTGATTTTTATTGCCGTTGTTCGAAGGAAGGATTTCTCAGTCATCTGGTGGCACTCGGAGCCGACGAAATTCGCAATATGCAAAAGGAAGGTCATACTGAACTTGTATGCCAGTATTGTAGCGAAAAATATATTATTGAAGAGAATGATTTTGCAAGAATATTAACAGAAATTCAGGCAAAAAATAATTAGGAGAAATCGCTATGGCAAAAAGGAAGCAAAAAAACGAAGCGACGGAAGAAGTAAGTCTGCCGAAAAAACTACCAATATTACCATTAAGAGATATAATAATTTACCCTAATATGATATACCCCGTGCTAATTGGCAGGGAAACTTCGATGAAGGCTGTCAATTTCGCGCTGGAAAATGAGAAACTAATATTTGTAGTTATTCAAAAGGTTCCCGAGCAGGACGACCCAACAATTAACGACCTTTATGAGCACGGAATTGTTGCTAAAATTTTACAGGTATTGCGTTTGCCTAATAATTTATACAAGGTGCTGCTGGAAGGACTATATCAGGCAAAAATTGTAAAGAAGACGCGGAAAAAAGATTTCTTAGAAGCAGAAATCGAAAGTGTGAGCATACATTATCAGGAAAATGATACAGAACTGGCGGCACTTGTTCGATATTTATCTGAATCGTTCAAACAATATGTGAGCAAATCGAAAAATTTACCTTCGGATTTAATTTTAGCATTTGACACAATCGAAGACCCGCTGTACAAACTATATTATGCGGCAGCAAACGTTAAATCAAAACTACAAGAAAAGCAAAAGATATTAGAAGAAACAGATATTAAGCAGAAATTTTTTCTTCTCAATTCGCTATTGAGCGACGAGCTTGAACTGCTAAAGCTTGAAGAGGAAATTACAAACAAAGTTCATTCTGTTATACAAAAAAATCAGAAAAAATATTACATTCAGGAGCAAATTCGCACATTACAGCAGGAGCTCGAAGAGGACGAAGGGCTACCGCAGGAAATACTTGAAATCAAAGAGAAAATTGAAAAGGCAAATCTTCCAAAACACGCTTATAATAAAGCATTGGAGGAGCTGGACAAATTAAAGAAAACTCCAACGATGTCTCCCGAATACTCGGTTAATCGGACTTATCTTGATTTGCTTCTGTCGCTTCCGTGGAATGAAAGAACGCGGGACAACATAAGCATTGAACACGTGAAAAAGGTGTTGGACGAAGACCATTATGATTTGGAGCGTCCCAAGGAGCGTATACTCGAATACATTGAATTTCACGGGAGCATTGCGTCGCCAGATATTGTGTTTTGTTGGTCCGCCAGGAGTGGGAAAAACTTCGTTGGCGAAGTCAATTGCTCGTGCTCTTGGACGTAAATTTGTGCGGTTTTCGCTCGGTGGTGTCCGTGACGAAGCAGAAATACGCGGTCATAGGAGAACATACGTTGGGGCGTTGCCAGGCAAGATTATTCAATCGATGAAAAAGGCAGGAACTGTTAATCCTGTTATTTTGCTGGACGAAATTGATAAAATGTCTATGGATTTTCGCGGCGACCCATCGGCTGCTTTGCTCGAAGTGCTCGACCCCGAACAAAATGCAAATTTCAACGACCATTATTTAGAAATTGACTATGACCTGTCGAACGTTCTATTTATTACAACTGCAAATGTGAAGTATGATATACCCGCACCGCTGCTCGATAGAATGGAAATAATCGAGTTGAACAGCTACCTGGAAATCGATAAACTTCAAATAGCAAAGAGGCACATTATTCCGAAATTGCTAAAAGAGTTCGGATTGGAGAAGCTCAAAATTAACTTCACCGACGAAGCAATATTGAAGATAATCAGACAATATACCCGCGAAGCAGGTGTTCGTAATTTGGAACGCGAAATTGCATCAGTATTGCGAAAACTTGCAAAGGAAATTGTTGCTAATATACCTGATTTCAGTGCTTGCGACGAAGAATGGGTTCCGATAAAAGAAAATAAGGAAATTTTGAAAAAGATTTCGGTAAGAAAATATAAAGTTACTCCCGAAACAATAGAAAAATATCTAAAAGCACCGATTTATAAAGAAAAGTCAGACGAACTAAACGACAAAGTTGGAGTGGTAACAGGGCTTGCCTGGACAAGTGTCGGGGGTGATGTGATGCCGGTGGAAGTAACTGTAATGCCATCGACGAGCGAGAAGCTCACGCTTACAGGTAAATTAGGTGAAGTGATGAAAGAATCGGCGGTTGCAGCGCTTTCCTTTATTCGTTCAAATTATAAAGCGTTAGGATTGAATGAGAATTTCTACAAGAAAAAGGAAATTCATATACACGTGCCAGAAGGTGCTATTCCCAAAGACGGTCCATCGGCAGGAATAACAATTGCAATGGCGATTATATCCGCTGTCTGTGGCAAGCCTGCAAACGGGAAAGTGGCAATGACAGGGGAAATCACTTTGCGTGGCAATATTTTGCCAATTGGTGGATTGAAAGAGAAATTGTTAGCCGCAAAGCGATTTGGAATAACGAAAGTGATTATTCCCGATGAGAATTGGCGAGAAATACAAGATTTTCCTGAGGAAATAAAGAATTCGCTGGAAATAATTCCTGTGAAAACATTGTGGGATGCACTTCCTATTGTTTTCGAGTAAATGGTGATTTCTTTTTGAAATGTTTTTATAAAGGCTGGCAGATGAACCAGCCTTTTTTGCATTTTTCGGTAATTCAGGCAACGTATTTATAAATAAAGTTAGATACTTTATTTATAAAGTTATTACATAATAAAGAAAGCGAAATGCCAAGAATATTGGCAAGCAAATCATAAACGGAAGCGTCTCGTCCCGGGACGAAGCTTTGGTGGAATTCATCGGAAATAGCATAAAGAGTAGCAAAAACGAAGGTAATTAGCAGAACTTTGCGTTTATTGAAATTAAAATTACTTATGAAAAACAGCATCAAAAGTAGTGAATAAAAAAAGTAAGCCACAAGATGAAGCAATTTGTCTAAATTCAAAATACCCAAATCGGGGAATTCAATTTGTGGCTGATGAGAAGCAATAAAAATAGCAACGGAAGCGAGCAAAACAGGCAAAGTGGTTACCGTCTTAAATTTCATTGCGAGCACACCTAATTGCTTTGCCTAAATAATTGATTACTTCGGAAGCTGTAACGCTTTCAGTTGAATACTCACGGGCGTATAAATCAGCAGAAAGCCCGTGAATGAAAGCAGCAATTGCCCCTGCAATAGCTAAACTATCACTTCGCACTGCAAAAGCAGAAATGATACCGGTTAGAGCATCGCCTGTACCACCGCTGGCAAGCCCACAATTGCCGCTTGTGGAATAATAGAAGTTGCTGCCATCACTTACAATCGTTGTGCTGCCTTTCAGCAAAAGGTTGGTTTCGTATTTTTCGCAAAATTCTTTTATAAATGTATGTTTATTTTGCAAAATGTCTGCTTTGCTCACACCAAGAATACGGGAAAATTCGCCTAAATGAGGTGTTATTATTACATTTTTGCCTAATTTATTTAATTTAGGAACAATTCGAAGGGCATCTGCATCAAGAATTATTTTTGTTTTAAGATTTAGCAAGAGTTTTTCGACCGTTTTTAGGGTGTTCTCGGAAGCACCAAGACCA
>JAKIZO010000017.1:0-31423 GCA_022707965.1 Bacteroidota bacterium | reverse complement strand
AACGACATCGAATTGCGATAATTCGTGGATTAGTTGAGAAATGTAATTTTCGGAATAAGCAATAAATCCGTCGTCATCGGGTAAAAGATTATTATGAATGACTTCGGGTTTGAGCTGAGGATGGAACGCAGTTGAGAAAAGATGAACCAAGCCGGCACCCGACGCGACAGCAGCATTCGAAGCAATTGCAGCAGCTCCTGGATAATGGCGAGAACCTGCAACAAGTGCAATTTTGCCGCAATCGTATTTGTTTGCATCGACCGAGATGGTATGCAGTAGCGAATAATCTTGTGGTTCAATTTCCCATTCGTTAATTTGGTAAAGCACGAGGCTGCTATCGAAACCTAAATATGCAACGAAAATTTCACCAAAGATTGGGCTCAACGATTTATCGAGCATAGCTCGCTTTTTGCAAAACATTGTAATAGTAGAAGAAGCACGAAAAACATCAGGGTGAAATTTTCCCGTTGTAGAGTTCAAGCCAGTTGGAACATCAATTGCAATTTTGACTGAATTGGCTTGATTGGCTTTTTTGAGCAGAGGCACAACCAAACCCCGAAGCTCCTCTCCCCCACCGACACCGACTAATGCATCAATTATCAGCTCAAAATCAAAATTCGCACTGCTGATTTGATTTTCGTCTGAGAAATGTTGTATAACAATCTTATTTCGATTGTTTTTAGCAAATTCGAAATTAGCTTTTGTTTCTTCGGACATTTTAGATAAATCGCCAATAACATAAATAGTGATTGGGAAATATTCCGATAGCAAACGAGCAAGAGCAAAGCCATCGCCGCCATTATTACCGACACCACACAGCACAAGACAATTACGAAAGCCAAGACCATAGTGATTTTTTATAATCTCGAAACAAGAACGAGCAGCATTTTCCATCATCAATGGTCCTGAGCTCAGCCGCAAATCCTCCATAACGGCTTTATCAATAAGCTTCGACTTTTCGGCAGATGCAACAGGCTTCATAATACCAAGCCACTAGATATTATAGAATGATACTAAAATAATGAATATAAATCAATTTTTGATAAAAAATATATAGGTATCGATTGCGTAAAACAATAGATAGAAGAAAACTAAATATTTGAAAATAATACATATTGGCATAATATTTGTGTTTCGTAGAGAAAATAGTCAATATATTTTTGGAGAAACAATGAGAACACTATTATTTGCATTAATATTAATTCTGACTTTCAAGATTTATGCAGCCGAGCCAATAGTTGAGCTATCACCTTTGCCAGGCAACAACGAGCTTGAACTATATGAAGAAAGCGACGGATTGTTTGCACTCAAAATTCTTGAATATTACAGAATAGCTGTGCTATATGAGGCTCAGCTTCGTTTGATTGGGTTGCAGGCGGCAAATCCGACATCTATTCCAACGCTCGATGAGCTCACTGATGCTGACGCAAGAACTTTACGTCGGTATTATAATCAGGCAGAAGGTTTGCGGCGGCAGGTGCTGGAAGCCCCCGATGCACCCTACCACAAGAAAATCGTGGAGCTCAGAGATAAAGTCGAGAAAATGAACAATGATAATTTTATTTTACAGGAACAGTTGCATCGTCAGAATTTGGAGTTGCTTTCGGCAAATTTCTATCGTAGCAGGTATCGGGAAATGATAGCTCAAATTGATAGTTTAAGAACTGAGCTTGACAGAATGTTTTTCGATTGCCGTCAGCGAGAGTGGGTGCAAGCGGAACGTATTCGTCAGGCTTATGATAACTGGAAAAACAGTGCTTCAATTCTATCGATTGGGCTTACGGGCAATTATTTAAATTACAACGATGAGCGAATTGATGCAAATATTTCGCCTGGAATAGCAGTTGTATTCAACCCAAGCCCGATTTTTGGAATGGGTAGAATACTTGACGTTTGGACTGAATATACGTATCAACTAATTGAGGCGGAAAAATTCTTTCAAAATCGTCGTGTAAATATGGAATACAAAACTGATTACTTCTCGACGGGATTGAATTTAAACATACCGCTATCGGAGGTGATGAAAATAGAGAACTTTTATCTGGGATTGAAGGGCGGCTATGGATTTTTCTGGGGGTCTGCTCGGTTGCCAAATACAGAGTTGCCATCAAAGAAGTGGCAGGGACAAACCATTAGAATGGAGCTTATGGCAACAAATTTCAGTCGTTTTCATTTTCCAATAGGATTTTTTGCTGCGTATAATTTCAATCATCATTCAAAGGATTTGGTATTTCCTGCGTTTGGTGGAGAAATTAATCTGGGGCGTCCGTGGACAACTAATTTTCAGCTTGGAGTGCGTTTTGCATTATGGCAAACAGTATCGACCACCATATATTAAGGTGCGAAAATGAAAAAGTATATATTTATTATTTTGGCTTTATGTTTGGTTGCGTTTTCTAATGATAGCCAAAAGATAAAGAGTTTAGAAACAAAATCAAAAAGATATATTGAGCAGGGCAACTACAAAAAAGCTATTTCGACGCTGGAAGAAGCCAATCGGATAAAATTTGCACAGCAACAAACTACGCGAACGCCAACCAGCAACAATATTTCGCAAGCATCACGATTTGTGAAGCTTGCACAAAGCTACATAAACAACGGAGATTATGGCAAAGCATTCGAAAATTTGGAAAGGGCAAGCCGATTAATCGGAAACAATCGGAGCTGGGAAGCTCAATATTGGTCTGCTGCAATAGATGAAGCGTATGGGACAATCTACAAAAAAATGGAACTTACAGACAAAGCAAGGGAGCATTTGAATAGAGCATTGGGCAAATATCAGAGGCTGATTACTATGCCTGGCGGAAGTCAGGATGCGGTGAGAATATTAATAGCAAATCTGGAAAATGAGATAAAGGAACTGCCTTCGATTAGCAAAAATTCTGTCGTAATCAATTTCGACAATCAAAAATTGAGAGATTTGCCGACAAATTTGCCGCAGGACGTCGAAAACATTAGCGTTTCGTCGAACAGGCTTAGAAATTTTCCGCAAGGAATTGCCAATTTTAAGCAGCTCAAAGTATTGAATTTATCGAATAATTCAATTAGTGAAGTAAGGTTTGATTTTGGGAACATAAAGCAGTTGCATTATTTAGACCTGTCTAATAATAAGATAAAATCGGTTGATGAAAGTATTGGCAAAGCAAGCAATCTTGAATATTTAGATTTGTCCAACAATAAGCTCAAAACAATACCGATTAGCATAACCAACCTGAAAAACTTAAAAGTATTGGATTTGAGGAACAACAGATTAGATTTTTCGAGTGTGAAAACGATTTTGCAATCACTTCCAGGCACAAACGTATTGCACGATGAATATATTCAAAAGGGGGAAGAAACTGAATAGAGAGGGAGGATTTCTGATTTTTTACTTGGAAAAATAAGTCACTGATGCAATATTATTTTATTTCTATTTTAATTTAACGAGAAAAAAGATATTTTATCTCAACCGTATTGAATAATATTTTACAACAGCAAAAATGTGGAAAACTTTTTCTTGCATTTGTATTTTTTTTTTTTTTTATTTTTGCCTTAGTTCTTTGACAATATATTTAATACTTTAATGGTTATTAAGAAAAGCTTCCTTCGTATCTTGCTTTTCTTCTCTTTGGGGTGTTGCTCGTTTTGCTTTAAGTTGTTCTCTCAACCAAGTGAACAATTCGCTAAAGCTAATCTGGCGGTTTTCCTCAACCAATCTCTTAACGATGATTGGAAAATGGGTAAATATCAGTCTTTCGAATGTTCTTCCGCAAATGAACTTTTGTTTAAATTCTCTTTTTTTGACAGATTTTTTTGCGAAAGCAAAAACAAAGTCGCTATCGGTTGCAAATACGAATATTTCGAAAGCAATAAAAATAGATATTTTCTTCCCACTGATAATATCATTCAAAGTGATAATATGTTGAAATACCTGATTGGCTGGAAAATCGACCCATACGTTAGTTTTAGCCTAAATACTCAGATTACTGAATCGTTCAGAAAATACCAAAATTCTGTAGTTCCTACCTCAAAATTCAGAGACCCTATTACTACTCAGCAAGGATTAGGTTTTGCCTCTATTTTAATCAAAAATAATTATTCTTTAATTGAAACATCACTTGGTGCAACAACAAAACAAATTCGAGCAAAGCGGTATACTTTGCTTACCGATAACAGACAAACCAAAGAAGTAGAAAAGTATAGAGCAGAAACTGGTGTCCAGATGAGATTCGACCTTATGCACAAATTTGCTGAAAAGGTTGAATATCGAGGTAAATTTGATGCACAATTGAATCTGCTTGACAAGAAGCAATGGATATGCAACGCTGATAACGAAATAAAAGTTCAGCTATGGAAAATCTTTGGGATATTGATTAAGTTGGAACTTACTTATAACGAACAGGTTAGCAAAAGAATTGGTTACAAGCAATCGACTAAATTCGGTATAATCACCAGCTTTTGAACAAATCGGTTTAGAATGAGTTTTTGGTAATGCTTTATTATCAATGATTGTAAAAATGATTACTCCCTTTGCATTTTTATTATCAGAGATAATAATGTATTACAAAGGGAGCAAAACCATTCTAAACAAAATAAGCGCAATTAAAATTAACTATTTTTGGGAGATTTTACAATGAAAAAGTTTGGAATGATTTTGCTTGTTATTATTGTTAGTTCTACTACTTTATTATCTTTATTATCAGAAATTAAAAGAAAGGAATATTATCCACCCAAAAATTATTGTAGAGCAACGGCAACAGTTTCTGTTATTTTGAAAAAAATAGGCTTAGGACCAGAAGAAGATTGTGAAGTTCACTGTCCTTCAGGTACTCTTGCACGATGTACTGCATCTTTCTTTACTGCTAGTTGTGGTTGTTACAAAAACTCTGGTAGTCCTAAACAAACGATATTAATACCCGGTGGAATATCTAATATTCATATGCAAATTGCAAACGATTTTATCAATTTTTGTAACCAATCATCAAGTATTAATATTCAAACCCTCGGGAATTATGTATTAGGAGCCAAAGAAGCAATAGTGAATAATGATCAGGCTATGTTTTCTGATTATGAAATAGCATATGACGAGCTTTTCGATCAATTATCACCATCTGAAATAATGGAAATAGAAAATTGGATAAATAATTATCAATAATATTTTTTAAATCATTACAATGCCTGGCTGTCTCAAAAGGATAACCGTTCAAACAATATCTATTGTCAATTCTCTTTTAAGCCCGGGATGAGTTTTTGAAGTAAAGATACTATTTATTCACAATATGATTAATATTCCCCTTTTGAGACAGCACTGCTTAATTTTAAATTAAAAGGAGGTAGAATAATGAGAATTATTTTGATTTACACAATTAGCATTTTCAGCATTTTTTTGAGTTGTTTGAATTTATTATCTTATGAGATTGCTGGGAAAGTATCAATTCCTTGTTCGCACACTCAAACAGTTGCAAATATTACAGTAACATCATTGACAGATAGTATTTTCGAACAGATTTATTCTGTAGATGAAAAAGGAAATTTTCAATTAAACCTGCAAAAACCTGGATTTTATGCATTTAATATTACTGGAATTAGTTCGGAACATCATAATTTTCTATATTATTGCGATGCAAATCAATCAAATACATTTATTAACATTAATTTGCCACCAATAAACTATCCAAATGATACTTTTTTTGTTTTAGGAAATTTTAATGATTTCGAATTTGATTATAAGCACAAAATGGAAAAAATAAGTGATGATGAGTATGAAATTGAAATTTACTATCCTAAGGATACTTTAATCTACCAAATTTATTATTATGATCATATCAATGAATATGGTCGTAGTTTCAATGGGAATCAAAATAATGAGACGTATAAATTAGACAAAGCAGGCGATTACTATTCAATAATGGTTGACAAACAACCAAATAAAATAATTCGATTTAAAAAATGTTCATCTGTTAATAGTTATTTATCCAATATTGTAGTCGACTTTAAAAACGACATACTTAACCAAGAATTCTACAATTTTCAAGAGAAAATATCAAAACGAAAAAAATTATTTGATTACTCAACAGCATTAGAAGAAAATGGGAATTCAATTGATCAAATTAAGAAAAAATTAAATGATTTTGTAGAAGAATTAGAAAATGATATGGATTATTATAAGGCAATTTTTGATACTACAAAAAATATTGCAATAAAAAAATACATCGCTGCTTACATTGTGAATCATTTCTCAACTATTTATTTGTTAAATTGTTCTAAATTATTAAAGTCATTAAAAATAAAAATGTTTCTTGTAAAAAATCAGAGTAGTTTTATAAATGAAACTATTAATCTTGTTGAAATCACTTCTCCGTTGAGAGAATATTTAAAATATTCAGATGGTATTATATTTGCTACTTGCTTATTATATGAAAATACTGTTTATGACATAAACAAAACTTTTCTAAATTACTTATCTAATTCCAAAAATATCGATTATAAGATGAGAGAGCTTCAAAAAGCTATTTTATATTATAAATATGATAATTATAATGAAAAGCTTTTTAAATATTATTCAGGATTATTTTTAACAATGTTTCCTGATGATATCTTTGTTGAATTCTTGTTAAAACATTTGAAAAGCGCAGAATTACGTAATAATCCATTACCGAAATTTACAGTTAGCAGTCTTTATAATTCAAACAAGGCTATCTCAAGCAAAGAATTAAAAGGTAAGTATACCTTAGTTGTTTTTTGGTCAACTTATTGTGGACCTTGCTTAAAAGAAATACCCAAATTAATGGAAGCAAAAAGAAAGTTCCCTGAACTGAATATCCTTATGATCAGTTTTGATACCGACACTCTAAAAGTACAACAATTTGCATCTAAACGATTTACAGAACCCTGTCTACATGGAATAGAACCACAAAGTTTTTTAAGTAATATTGCACAAACATTCGAGATTATAAGTATTCCTTATTTAATATTAGTGGATCCAAATCTGAAAATAGTGGCGACAACTGGTGAATTGCTCGGTGATAGATTGTTTATAACATTAGATAAAACGTTAAATAAACAATTAAAGTATCTAAAACAATGAAAAAGTTTGGAATGATTGTTATTTTAGTCATTGGATTTTATTCAAGCAATATATTGCTTCAAGCGGGTACTGCTTCCCCATATTGTCCCAATGGACCAGCCAATAAAAGACTTGATAGAGAATTATCCATTCCAAAGAATAAAACTGGCAGTTGGGTTGAGATCAATCGTCGCTATAAAGATGGGGAACCCGATTGGGGTAATAGTGCTTGTATTGACCCTGGTACTGCCTGCCATTATGGTGACTGGTTTACCTGGTGGTACGGTATGGTACAGCCTTCAGCAAACGACAACTGTAAACCGGAATTAATAGATTTTATTCCTGGTAGTTACAACCCTGATACAGGAGAGTATTTACCTGTTGAAGAAAAATAATTACAAGTTAAGAATAATCAGCATTCGCTCATTTTGGAGGAGATTGGCTAAGAAAGCTACAATCTCCTCTCTAATAAATTTACAATGTGTAATATAAAAAAAGGATTTAATGATGAAAAACAATTTCTATTTATTTATCTTCCTTTGTGTTTTATTTATTAATATCAACAATTCCAATGCTGAATTTACTATTCAAATTATTTCAGCTGAAAACAATGAACAAATTAATAATACAGTTATTGAAAACCACAAGTATTATTTTGAAATCTTGAAGGATTCACCAGTAAACATTACCAGTAAACATTAATAGTCATTACTGCGCAATTTATGGTTACTATTTTTACAACGATACAAGAATGATTGATAATTTTTACAAAATATAGTTAGTATATAACCAAGATAAGAATTGCCTGCTTTCAGATACATTTTCAATTCCTCAAAATAGCACTTTATTGTTTGTTAGAATATATGAAAACGACAACATTGCAGTTAATATGGAGTATTATCCAGTTATAAATCAACAAGGTGAATTTAATAAAGGAGTGACAGAATACTTTATTTCAAATGGAGAACCCAAAGAAGCTTCTGATTTTTTCAAATATGAGAGAGAAATGTATCCTGATAATATAAATGTATTTGCATTAAAATGGATTAATAAAATAATAAATCAAGTAGATACAAAAGAAATAATTCAAAGCGAGATAAAATCTGATTTGCAGGAGATAGATCAAATTAATACCGAATTATCTAACAAGTCAGTAATTTACTTTATTGGTTATTATTTAATGGGTGATACAACAAATTATGAAAAAGAGCTTTTAAATATTGTAAATTACAAGAACATCCCAATATTAAATAATTATTTTATTGCTGATTTTTTTCATTCGATACTGGCAATGAATAAAACACCCGAAGAAATTGGTCAAGACAGCACATTTGTTAATATTCTTATTAATAATCCTGAATCACGATTATCTGAGACTATTTTTAATAGCGGACAAATATTTGATTATTATCCACCAAACTCGAACAAAGCTACAATAGTGATAAATTTAATTGATAATAAATTAAGCAAAAATATTCCTCTAAATATAAGTGAACAACTTGCATATATTTTATACTCCTCTTTTTCGGCTGATACAAGGCAAAGAGAAAAGGCTATAAGTATTACAAATGATTTATTGTCGCTGCTTTATCAAGAGAAGGATTTTTGTGAAAGAAATGCTTCCCCAACTACAATAGATCCTTTAAATCATTTTTCCTTAAAAAAAAGTTCGCTATATAATTTTGCAACATTATTATTTTTTAATACTGATAGTATTGAAAAAGGATTGAAATTACAAAATTATATTATTTCGAGGACTAAACCTGATGACGATGATTATTTAGAATCTGTATTGTATAAAGCGCGATTTTTCCAGAAAGCTCAGATGTATGATTCAATGTTAGTATGGTATGCTAAATCTTATAAGCTTAGTTCCTCGAAAAGAAATTTAAAAAGAATAAAAAAATACCTCAGTGAAATTATTAATTTAGAAGACGAAGAATACATTCAACTTTTTGACACAATTATTCGCACAAATCAAATTCCAGAATCATTTCATATATACAATGGTCTAGATATTACCACACCCGATAGTGGCAAGGTTAATTTAAAAAGTGGGAAATACTTACTTGAATTTTATTCGAAAAATTGCACATTTTGCAAAGCAAACTTGAAATCATTAAATAAGTATTCTGATGACTTTTTCCGAAATAACAATTTGAAAGTGCTAATAGTAACAAATATTGAAAAATCTCAATATACAAAAGAATTTTCAACTTATAATTTCCCCTATGAAGTAGTCGCTAACTCAAGAGAAATAATTTCATTTTTCAATGTTCAATTATTCCCAGTTACTATATATATTGATAACAATGTTGTAAAAAAAAGAATTGATGGTGGAAATAAAAATGGAATAGCGTTAGAAGAAATATTGAAATAAGTATTTCAATAATTTTCAATACTTATTGATCTAACCTCTTTTTACGAATTAACAATTCCCTATTGATTATTTAGAAATTAATAAATTTAAGAGGCGTATCAAAAAATACGCCCCCATCTTTAATTATATATATTTTTTCTTACTCCTGGCAATTTCTACATATAGAATTTAATTATGAAAAGAATTGCGACAATGATTGTTATCAGAGAGACTTCTTTAATTCGACCACTTAATATTTTAAAGAACACATAAGAGAGAACTCCAAACATAATGCCATCAGAAATAGAGAAAGTGAGTGGCATCATTACGACTGTGAAAAATACGGGGATAAGTTCGGTGTAATCGTCGAGTTCGACATTTTTAATTGGGGTCATCATCATTGCTCCAACTAAAATCAGAGCAGAAGCAGTAGCAGCCGACGGTATCATTAAGAAAATTGGTGAAAATAGCAAAGCCAAAAGGAAAAGTATCCCTGTTGTCAGTGCTGTTAGACCAGTTCTGCCACCTTCGGCAACACCTGCGGCACTCTCGACATAAGTAGTAACAGTAGAAGTTCCCAACATAGCACCAGCAGTTGTTCCGATAGCGTCCGCCATAAGTGCTTGTTTGGCGCGTGGCACTCTTCCTTCGCTATCAAGTAAATTTGCTTTCGAAGAAACTCCAATTAGAGTGCCAACAGTATCAAACATATCAACGAACAGGAAAGTGAAACATACCACTACCATATCCATTGAGAAAATATCTGACCATTCGAACTGCATAAAAATTGGCGAAAGCGAGGGCGGGGCAACTTCAAAACTCGATGGAATAATTGTAAGATTAAGCGGAATGCCAAGCAATGTCCCGACCAGTATTCCGATAAGCAAGGCACCTTTTACGCGTAGAGCAAGAAGAATGCCTGCAACCAACAACGAAATAATCGTAACCATTGGGGCAGCGCTATGAGAAACATCGGTAATATTGCCTAATGCGACAAAAGTAGCTTCGTTGCTAACAATTATGCCGGCGTTTTTCAGACCGATGAAAGCAATAAACAAACCAATACCGACAGAAATAGCGTGCTTTATGTTAGCTGGAATGGAATTAACAATCAACTCTCGAACGTTGAAAATGGTAAGAAGTATAAAAATTATACCTTCGATAAAAACAGCAGTTAAAGCGAATTGCCAGGTATGCCCCATTCCCAAAACAACTGAAAATGCAAAAAACGCATTCAAACCCATCCCAGGCGCAAGTGCAAATGGTAATTTAGCATAAAATGCCATTACCAGTGTTGCTATCGCCGAAGCAAGGGCAGTTGCAGTGAAAACTGCACCTTTATCCATACCAGCTGCGCTAAGAATTTGCGGATTTACAGCAAGAATATAAGCCATAGTCATAAAAGTAGTAAATCCAGCAATCAGTTCTGTCTTGAAATCAGTTTTATTTTCAGCAAGTTTAAAGTAATTTTCAAGAAATTTCATAAATCACCTAAAAATTATATTTTACTGCAACTGTTGGATTAACTTTGAAGCCACTCATTCCAGCGAAATCGTTGCTAAGCTCGACTTCGCTACCTACTGAGAAAGTTTTATTAATGTTATACCAAATTTGAGGTTCGCTTATAAATACAAAGTTCGATTTTTTAATATGAGTTTGGAAATTATCTTTTGAAACGTAGTGCTTTTCTCTCCAAAAGTCTGCAAAACCGCTGAAAGTTAGTTTTCCATCAAACAAATGCCAGTACCATACACCAGTGAGCTGAAAATTATGTTGTTCTTCGTTTCTCTCAATGTGTTTATACATAGCCTGCAAAGTGAAACCTTTTGTGAAATCGGGTGAATTCCAGAAATATGAAGCACCAACAAGGTAGCAATTATTAAACTGAATAGCAGTATTGAAGCCGCCGTTATATTCGAAGTGAGCAGCAACAGGGAATTCCCAGAATTTCAAGTCGCGTGAAATTTCCCAGTAGGCTTCTGTTACACCTTTTATGCTATGATTGAAATCGACAAAGAAGAAAGTGCTACCATAACTGTCTGGCTTAAACTGTTCCAAAGTAGTTGTGATATACTCGCGATTGTCACCAAAATCATAATGAATTTGTAGATTTTGCGGAAACGCAGGTGAAAATGAAATAAGAAAAACAGTGATAAGAAGTAACCGCTTGAACATAATACCTCCGAATTTTTCAAAAAAGGACAAAATTAATAAAAAAATTGAAATCATAATTTGAGTTTTGTTAATTCATTCTAAATATGTTTGAAAAAAAAGCCACCCAATAAGGGTGGCCAAATAACAAATTATTTATTAGATTATTCTTTAATTGGTTCAATCTTATCGATGCCATCTTCGGGGCATCTCTGATGAATTTTGTATGAAGCAGAAAGTGTTGTAATTGGAACTGCGAGAAGTCTTTCCTTTGCTATCAAAATACCGCAGACGCGGCAAATGCCATAGGTTTTGTCTTTAATTCTGAGCAAAGCTTCGTCCAATTTCTTGATGTAGTCTTTAATTCTCTGGATTTGAGCGTAGGTTTTTTCTTTTTCCATAGCTTCGGAGCCTTGTTCTGCCATATGCATTGAATAAATCATACTTTCTTCGGCAAAATCGTAGTTAGTGAGGTCTTCGAGACGGTCGTAGAGCATTTGCAATTCGTCGAGAGCTTCGCTGCGAGCTTCTAAAATAACATTTTTGAACATTTCCAAATCTTCGTCAGAATAGCGGACGTCCGGCTTTGGAGCCTGTGGTTCGACAGGAACGGGCTTAGGCTCAGTTTTTTTAGCAACGGGCTTTTGAGCTGCTGGTGCGGGAGCTGGCGTGGGTGCAGCTTTTGGTTTTTCGACAACTTTCTCGATAGGTTTAGCAGCGGGTTTTGGCTCTTCGGCTTTTGGCTTTTTCTCTTTTTCAGTTTTTTTGCGAGAAGAGCGTTTTGTCTGCGATGGTTCTTCCTCGTATTTTATAGGTTCGAGCAAAGCATCATCTTTAATAATTTTTGGCTTAGCTTCTTGCTTAATTTCAGTTTTTGGTTCTTCTGCTGTTTTTGCAGATTTCTTTTTCTTGTCTTTTGGTTGCTCGACTATTACTTCAGCTTTTGGTTCTGCTTCCTTTTGAGCTGTTTTATTTGTCTTTTCGGCTTTGGGTTGCTCAATTTTTTCTTCGGCTTTGGGTGCTTTTTTCGATGCTTTCGCTTTTGGTGCGGGTTCGGGTTCGGTTGCAACAACTACCTCAGCATTTTTCTTTGCTGATTTTGTAGCCTTCGAGGATTTGATTTCTTCGATAGGCTCTTCAACCTTCTTAGTAGATTTTGTAACCTTTTTTGGAGTAGTCTCGACTACTTCCTCTTTTTTCTTTTTGGTAGGCATAATATATTCCTTGATATTGAAATTTCATTCATTAATAATCATTGCAGTTCTCAAAAGAAAACTGCAATGACATTTACTAATGTATAAGTTATAAAGAAAATTTAAATTTTCAAATTATTTTTTTAGAATTTTGACAAAAACAATAGCTTCGTCGATGTCAATTTTTTCAAAATCACTTTTATCATCGACAAACTCAATGTTTTCAGCAAGAGTTTCATTTTTAATATAATCAGATTTTGCAGAAAGAGCGTTTTTGATGTTATCGGCGGCGGAGACGAAAATATCAATTCTATCGGTAACTTCAAACCCTGATGATTTGCGAAGATTTTGAATACGGTTGATAAACTCGCGAGCAATGCCTTCGCAAATCAAGTCTTCATCGAGTGCGGTATCGAGTGCTACGGTAACGCCATTTTCAGAAGCTACGAGCCAGCCTTCAATATCTTCGCTGTAAATTTCAACATCTTCGAGAGTAATCAAGAATTCTTCACCATCTATTTGCAATTTATATTGGCTATCCCCAATCAATTTGTTAACCTCTTTGCTTGGCAAATCCTTGATTGCATTAGCAACTTTTTGGGTAGATTTTCCGAATTTTTTGCCGATGGACTTGAAGTTAGCTTTTGCACGTTTGCTTACTATAGCAGAAGTTTCATCTGTAACAAATTCGATTTCCTTTATATTAATTTCTTCTTTAATAATATCGGCAACAGCTTGAATATCGCGGCGTTCCTGAGGGCTATCGACAGGCAAAAGCACGCGACGCAATGGCTGACGAACGCGAATTTTGGACTTTTCGCGAAGGAAACGTGCAAGAGAGACAATTTGCTGAGCCTTAGCCATACGATTTTCGAGAGCCATATCGATTTTGTCGTGCTCAACTTCGGGGATACGGCACAAGTGAACCGATTCGGGTTCGTTTGCGAAACGCAAGAACTGATAAATTTGTTCTGAAAGAAAAGGAGCAGCAGGAGCCATAAGCTGCACAACAGTTTTCAGAACATAGCGAAGTGTCTGGTAGGCAGCAATTTTCTCATCATCTTTTTCACCTTTCCAGAAACGGCGGCGATTGCGACGAATATACCAGTTAGAAAGTTCGTAAATAGTGAATTCCTGGATTGCACGCATAGCTTTTGTAACTTCGTATTCGTTCATAAATCGAACGAAATCATTAATCAAGGAATTAGTGCGGGAAATTATCCATCTATCAATTTCGGGCTTTTGAGCGTGAGGGATTTCGGGTTCGCTGCCATCGAAACCATCTATATTAGCATAAAGAGCAAAGAAAGCATAAGTGTTCGTCAGAGAACGGAAAAAGTCGGAAATGACAGTTTTGACAATATCTTCTTCGTTGAATAGAGTTGCTTTCCAGGGTGGATTATTGACAAATAAATACCAGCGAACAGCATCAGCACCGAGCCTATCCATAATATCGAACGGGTCAATAACATTTCCTTTGGACTTGGACATTTTAACACCGTGTTTGTCTAAGATAAGCTCATTGACAATGATATTTTTGAAAGCGGGGCTATCGAACAAAGCGGTAGCAATGTTGTGAAGAGTGTAGAACCAACCGCGAGTTTGGTCGATACCTTCGGCGATAAAATCAGCAGGAAACTGACTGCGAAAGAGTTCTTGATTTTCGAAAGGATAATGAAACTGAGCAAATGGCATCGCACCGCTATCGAACCAAACGTCGATAACTTCGTGAACGCGGCGATATTTATTTCCATTGCGAATAAATACGATTTTATCGACAAATGGTCTGTGTAAATCAATTTCAAGGTTTGCTTCTTTGAGAGGTACAAGACTGCCGTCCTCTTGCTCATAGAAACCTTCCATCAGTTCAGCAATAGAGCCGACAGCAAAGATGTCCTGTTTATCGTTTTCGTTCACCCACAAAGGAAGCGGAGTGCCCCAGTAACGGTCGCGAGACAAGTTCCAGTCTTTTACTTCTTCGAGCCAGTTACCGAAACGCCCTTCCCCTATTTCTTTTGGTTGCCAATTTATTTGTTTGTTGAGTTCAATCATTCTGTCTTTGTATTGAGGCGATTTAATGAACCAGCTTTCGCGAGCGTAGTAGATAATTGGGTTGCCCGTGCGCCAGCAATGTGGGTAGCTATGGAGATAATCGTTTGTTGCACGGTAAATTTTACCTGCATATTTGAGAGCAACGATAATATCTTTATCGGCACCTTCTTCGGTGTGGTCGTCGTAGACGAATGTTTTAACAGCACGACCAGCGAACTCGCCCATATCATCGGTAAAGTGCCCATCAAGAGTAACAGGTTGAACAAACGGAATGCGGAACTTACGGCTCATTTCGTAGTCGTCCTCGCCGAAAGCAGGTGCGATATGGACAATGCCGGAACCATCTACGGTGGAGACGAAATCACCTGGAAGGACGCTCAAAGCATCGGGGTATTCATCGCTATCCCATTTGCAGTAAGGGAAAATTTGTTCGTATTTTGTGCCAAGGAAGTCGCGACCTTTGAATTCTTTGAGAACTTCATATTCACCATCAAGAGCCGATAGGCGTGCTTTTGCAAGGACAAGTTCGTCGAGCAGTTCGCCATCTTTTGTGCTACGTTTGTTTCGGACAAGCACATAGTCAATATCTTCGCCCACGGCAGTAGCAACATTGGCAAGAAGCGTCCAGGGAGTAGTTGTCCAGACAAGTAGATGTTTCCCGACAAGTTCGTTTATTGGAGAGGACAGGATTTTCAATTTGATGTAGCAATTGGGGTCGCGAACCTCTTTGTAACCAAGAGAGAGTTCGTGAGAGCTGAGCGGGGTTCCGATAGTGGGAGATTGTGGGACAACTTTGAAACCACGGTAGATAAGCCCTTTATCGAAGAAAGATTTTAAAGCCCACCAAACTGACTCGATATAGTCATTAGTACAAGTGATATAAGCTTTAGATAAATCGACCCAGTAGCCCATTCTTTCTGTGAGATAGCCCCAACCTTCGTCCATTTCGATATTTTTATATACTAATTCTTTGCATTTAGCATTGAATTTGTCGATACCTAAAACTTCAATTTGAGATTTATCTTTAATTCCAAGTTCTTTTTCGACAGCTATTTCCACTGGCAAACCGTGTGTGTCCCATCCAGCTTGGCGGCGAACATAATAACCTTGCATAGTTTTGAATCGGCAAATTGTATCTTTAATGGTGCGAGCCATCATATGATGAATTCCAGGCTTGCCATTAACGGTAGGAGGGCCTTCGTAGAAGCTATAAACTTTGCTTTTGTCAGCATTTTCAAGTGTTTTTTCGAAGATTTTGTTTTCTTTCCAAAAATTCAAAATGGATTTTTCAACTTCGGGATACGATATTTTTTCAGGCAATGATTTAAACATTTTTCTTCACGTATAAGTATTAAAACATACAAATATTTACATAAAACAAATTTCAATTTTACGACTTTTTTTTCATATAACAAAAAGAATAATGAAATAAGATATTATAAAGAGAATTAATTGAAAAAACAGAAAGTTATCAACACACGAAAAAAATATTTGTTATTTAGAAACGATTTGTTATATTGCGTGTGAAAAAGTGGGATAAAGTGGTAAAAAATCCCAAAATAGAAATCAAATTGGAAGAAAATGGCATTCTTTAAAGGGCAAGAGACATACTCGATAGATAACAAAGGTCGGGTGAATATTCCAGCGAAGATGAGGAAATCGCTTTCGCCGGAAGCAAATGATACTTTTGCCATTACACGTGGTTTGGACAGATGCATCACAGCATATCCGATAGATGAGTGGAAGAAGTACGAGGAGAAGTTTGCCAATTTGAACCAGTATGATGAGAAAAACCGATATTTTTTGCGAATGTTGCTAATGTGGAGCGAAGAGGTAACACTCGACGCCCAGCAAAGAATAAGCTTGCCGCGCAAGTTGCTTGAATTTGCGGGCATCGAGAGCAAAGTAATGATAGTTGGGATGGGCGACCACATTGAATTCTGGAACCCAGATGAATTTGAAAACTACTTGAATAGATTCAACGAACCTTACGAGAAGGTCGCTGAACAAGTGTTCTCTGACAGTATGAAGTGAGACTGGCTGTGAAAAAAAAAAGCATAAGAAGCGGCAGAAACCACCAAGCGCGGAAGCGGCAAGTTATGATTACCACTTGCCGGTGCTTGGCGAAAAGTCTGTCGAATTGCTAATCAACAGGCAGGACGGAATATATATAGACGGCACTCTTGGAGGCGGTGGGCACGCGGCGATAATCCTTCGAAAGCTCAGTTCTGGGGGGAATTTATGGGCTTTCGATAAAGATGAAAACTCAATTCGGCACTGCCGAATAAAATTTGAGGAAGAGTTAAACAAAAAGCCTCCAAGACTTGTGCTGTTAAATTGTGGCTTCGAAGAAGCCTTCGACGAGCCCGCGCTGGCGGGCAATTTCTCTGGTCTTCTGCTTGATTTAGGCGTTTCCTCGATGCAGCTGGACACCGACTCGCGGGGGCTAAGCTACCGAGTAAATTCGGACTTAGATATGAGGTTCGGTGGCAGCGGCATTTCGGCAGAAGACCTTCTCAATTCTTCAACGGAAGAGCAAATCTATCACATTCTGCGAAATTATGGCGAAGAGCCACGCTCGCGGGCAATAGCCCGTGCAATTGTAACTCGCAGAAAGCTTAGCCGAATTCGCACTACTTTCGAACTTCGTGAAATTGTAGAGAGCTGCACTCCGAAACCGCTGCAAATCAGGACGCTTTCGCGTGTGTTCCAGGCATTCCGCATTGCCGTTAATCGAGAGCTGGAAGTGCTTGAATATTCACTTCGCAAAGCTATTGAGATGCTTTCGCCGGGCGGTCGGATTGTAGTAATTTCCTATCACTCGCTTGAAGACAGAATTGTCAAACACATTTTCAAAGAACACGCAATAAAAAAAGGCACAGATAATATATCAAACACTGTGCCAAAATTGAAAATTCTTACGACAAAACCAATAATTCCTGATGAAGAGGAAATCGCTATTAATCCTCGTTCGAGAAGCGCAAAATTGAGAGCCGCCGAGAAGATTAATTAACGAATTGCCTTACTTTGAGTTTTAATTACAATTTGTTCTTCCGAATTTTTATCTAATTTAAATTCAATTTTTAAAGTTCGTTTGCCTTCGAGCTTGTATTTGTGCGATGAAGATAAAATCTTTGTATTTGTGAAATCGCCTGAAATCATCAACACAATGTCCTCGGAAGTATTGCCATTATTTGAAAATGTATATTTGTAGGTTCTAATCTGGTCGGTGCCAGAAAATTCCAGGTTCTCAATTTCTTCTCTACCGCTAATATTAAAAGCTCGGGAAAGTCTGAGAGGTTCGGTATTATTGATGTCGATACCAGATGTGTTAATTTCGCCAAGAAATTCGATATTGTCTTTGTTTGCTGAATAGATTGAGAAAATACCTTTTGGAATTGCAAATCCCAAGCCATATTCTCTGGTATTGCGAAGTTCGACAACGTTGAAAATGAAAATATTGCCACCAGTATTTTGCCAGGGTTCGAAACTCGAAAAAGCATATTTTTTCTTTTGAATTTTGATATTATCGGCGCTTTTGTAGGCTATTTTTTTGAATTGTTGGTTCAAAATTGAGAAATCTTCTTGAAGTTCGTAGATGAAGAGACCCGACATTTCTTCTTCTGTTGTATTAACGGTGTTCATTTTTAATTCAGGCGAAAATCTTACGATGCCTAAATTTTGTTCTGCAACAATGTTGTTTAATCCAATTGGTCGGGGAACGTCCCCGTAGATGAGTTTCAGTTTCGAATTTTTGAAATCTTTGCCTGAATTGTTGTAAATCTGGAAGTTAGAAGAAAGAGTTGCAGTATTTGTCTGGTCGTTGATAATCAGAAAATGTTGGGCGTCCCAAGAAATATCGTTTATTTGATAAGTTAGATTAACATTTTGCTGTCCCGATTTGTTGGGTTCAAGTTCGAAATTATATTTATTGTTTAAATAAACGTTCTCGGGAAGTTCTTTGATTTCAATATCGTATTCAAGTAGGTTTGAGAGAAGAACAATAGAGTTGTCGGGCTTTTTGATAATCAGTCGGGGATTATCATTTGGGAAGAATGAGATAATTTTGCCGTATAATTTTTCGTTACTGAATTTGTGGTAAACGGTTACATCTTTGTTGATTGAATTGGATAAAATTTCGTTGAACAATGATTTTCGTAAGAAAGAGTAAGAATGGACTTTTCCGTTCAGATTAAGCATTAGTGAATTTGGGATAACGCTCTCGGGAAGGTTGTCGATGAAGAATTCCTGACGACCATTTTTCAGATTAGCCTGAATGGTTTCCTCGACGACTGCAAATCCATCGTTGTAAATAGTAAGCTTAGGCGTTTGTGCAATAAGCAAATTGCACGCACAAAGAAAGAGCAAAAATGAATACTTCATTTTTTAGTCCTCTTTTTTATCATAATAATTTTTGAGGGACTTGTTTTTTAAATCGTATTGCCCTTCTAAATGGTTGGCTTTTGTTTTTTCCCAGAGGGAAGCACCATCGAGATAACCAGCGCGCCCAATCATATGAGAGGAAACAGGTGAAGTCATAAATACAAATATTACAATAAGAATAGAACGAGCATAAACAGCAAGGTCGTGAAAGAAAACAGCGGTTCCAACAATGACCAAGCCGACACCGAGAGTGCTTGCTTTTGTGGTAACGGAAACGCGTGTATATAGGTCAGGCATTTTAACTAAACCGACAGCGGTAAGAAAGATAAAGATGCTACCGGCGACAATTAAAATTCCAGCAATGATTTCGAGAACAAGGTTCATTGTAGGTTCCTCCTTTCGAGATAGTAAGCAAAAGAAACAGTTCCAAGAAAGGAAATAAGAGAAAGAATTAGAGCAACATCAAGAGCCATTGTTTTCCTCATAAACACACCGAAAGCAGCCATAAATGCAATGCCGATAGAGGTCATTGTGTCGAGGGCAACTATACGGTCGGCAATATCCGGACCTACGATAAGCCTGAAAAGAGAAATAAGGACGGGAAGAATAATCAATGGCAGCGAAATATATAAGCAAATATCGAGAAAACTCATCTCATAACCTCCAAAAGTTTTCTTTCAAGACCATTTTTTAAATCTTTGATAAAGGTGTCGACGTCATCAACATACATAGCGTGAATGTAAAGGGTTTTTCTATCGTCGGAAACATCGATGCTCCAAGTGCCGGGCGTCATAGTAATCATATTTGCGAAGAGTGTTATTTCCAGGTCAGTTTTGCAATCAAGAGGAATAGCCAGAATTGCAGGTTTCATAAAGTAGCCCGGAGTTGCAACGTCGTAGGCAACTTTCAAATTGGAAACAATGATTTCTTTGATAAAATAGAAGATAAACCAGATAACCTTGAAAAAACGGGTAAAGTAAGGAGTTGGTTCAGTAGATTTTCGAGTAATAAAGAGAAAGAGGAAACCAAGGAAAAATCCTTCGAAAAAAGCAAAAAGATGCAAATTTCCTTGAAGGAACATCCAGATAAAGGCGAACATTATATTAACCATTAGTCTATTCATTGGGCACCTCCAAGAACAGCGTTGATGTAAATGGACGGATTAAGAAGCTGCTGAGCTGCTTCGTTTGCATAATCAAGGAAAGGTTCGGGATTAAGTCCAATAAACAAAGTAATAGCTGCAAGAAGAATAATAGGAACAAACATCATAGCGATTTTAAATTTTGGAAGCTGGCGAAGCGCTTGCTGTTCGGCAGCGAATTCGGCTTTTTGCTCTTTCCAGAATACTTCATTCCAAATTTTAATCATAGAGAATAAAGTAAGCAAGCCAACGAACAATGAAACAGCAAGAGCAAGGTATTCCCCTTTCTCAACGGCTGCTACTGCGACAGTGTATTTTGCCCAGAAGCCAGAAAGCGGCGGCACTCCACCAAGAGACAAAGCAGGGATTAAAAATAGCAAACCAAGCAGCGGATACAATTTAAGCACACCACCGAGTTTTTTCAGCAGGTAGGTGCCTTTAAGTTCATTGACAACGCCTGAGACAAAGAACAGATTAGTTTTTACAATAATGTGGTGGAAGATATAGAAGACGCCGCCAGCAATACCAAGTGGGGTCATAAGCCCCAGCCCTAAAATCATATAGCCAATCTGGCTAATTATATGGAAAGATAGAATTCTGCGGAATTCCATTTGAGAGGCGGCTCCGAGCACACCCGAAAGCATAGTAAGCATTGCAATGATAATTATTATCGTGTGAGTGAAGGCAACATTTGTAACAAAAATTAAAGTGAATACCCGGAAAAGAGCATAAACGCCAACTTTTGTAAGCATACCTGCAAAAATTGCAGAAACTGCGGCTGGTGGAGTGTGATACGAAGCAGGCAACCAGAAGAACAGTGGGAAAATGGCGGCTTTAATCCCGAATGAAATCAAAAAGAACATTGCCATAACATTGACAATTCCTTGATTGGGAAGCATCGGGATTTTGCGGGCTAAATCTGCCATATTTAATCCGCCCGTTATTCCGTAAAGGATGCCAACTCCGACGACGAAAAGAGAAGATGAAAGAAGGTTGAGAATAACGTATTTTATAGCACCTTCCAATTGAGAACGTTCGCCACCAAGAGCAACAAGCGAGAAAGACGAAATTAGCAAAACTTCGAACCAAACGAACATATTGAACAAGTCGCCCGTCATAAATGAGCCGTTAATACCCATAATCATAATTTGCAGAAGCGGGTAATAGCCAAAATGTTCGCGGGTTTCGTCCATTGTTCCGAGCGAATAGATTGAGGTTGCAAATCCAATGATACCAGAAACAAGTATCATTGTCATAGTAAGCAAATCAGCAGTGAAAATAATGCCGAACGGAGCTTTCCACGCACCGATATAGAGGCATTGAATTCCACTTGTTTTAATATACCAGGTAAGATATATAGCAAGGGCTAATGTTGCGGTAGAGCCTAAAAAATTAATAATTCTCTGGATTTGACGATGTTTCCAGAAGAAAAGCATAATAATTCCGGTAAACAACGGAAAAACAACAGGCATAGCTAAAATCGAGTTCATCTATTTGTCCCCCGGAATATCTTCGTTGCACATAATGTCGGTAGAGTTCATTTTATCTAAGTCGTCGTCGCCAACTTTCTGGAAAGCTTTGCGGAAAAGAGCAATGGCAAAAGCCTGGGTGCCGAAGCCAATTACAATAGCAGTCAGAATGAGAGCTTGTGGAAGCGGGTCGGCATATACACCTTCGAGAGTGCTTGCGTTTTCGGGAATAAACGCTGCGTAACCTTTTGTAACGCGAGCGACGGAAAAGATAGTAAGATTAACTGCATTGCCAAGGAAGACCATACCTAAAATTACTTTCACAAGGCTTCTTCGCAACATTAAGTAGAAGGCTGATGTAGCTAATATCCCAACAATTATTGCTAATACAAATTCCATATATATTACTCCTTATCTTCGAACAAAGTGAAAATAATATTGAGAGTAACCCCTAACACAGTGAAATATACTCCGGTATCGAATACTGTCGGTGTGCCTAAACTTCCGACAATCGGTAATTTGTGCTCGTACCAAACACCCGTCATCAGTGGTTTGCCGAAAAAAATTGGGAAAACAGTGCTGCTTGCAGCAAGGAACAATCCAAAGGCTAATACTTTTATTGGTTGAATACGAAATATAGACCTGACTTTGTCGATACCGAAACCAAGCAGATAGAGTGAATAAGCAGCAGAAGCAACAAGCCCGCCGACGAAGCCACCGCCAGGGTGATTGTGCCCGCGAAAGAGCAGAAAAACTGAGAAAATGAGTAGTAATGGCAACAAATACATTGTCATAGTTCTAAGAATAATCGACCTCATTGCTCTCCTCCTTGCTTTCTTAAACGGAGTAATGAATAGACACCAACAGCAGCAATTGCAAGAACAGTAATTTCGCCCATAGTATCAAATCCACGGAAATCCACAAGGATAACGTTTACAATGTTCTTACCGTGACCGATTAAGTAACTTGTTTGGGCAAAGTATTCGCTAAGCCCCGAATCGAATTTACCGTAGGCACTAACGAAAATAATTATAATTGTGAAAATTGAACCGAAAGCTAAGGCAATCACTAAATCACGAATTCTTGTTTTAAGCTTTGAATAAGTAAAAAAGCGTGGCAATTTATACAAAACGAGAACGAACAAAATAACAGAGAGAGTTTCTATGGAAAGTTGTGTCATTGCTAAATCGGGGGCACCATAGATAATGTAAATTAAAGAAATTAGTGCTCCGACAATGCCCATTGACGCAATTGCTGAAAGACGTCCCTGGGAAATGAGAGCAAAAACACTCGCAATAAGAACAGTTATTAACATCGAGATATCATATATATCTATACCTGCAAGGCTTCTTTCGATAGAAATTGCAAAAGCATTTAAAATGCTTTCTGAGGTATTGAAACCAAAGAACGAACCACCAACTAACAAAATGAATAGTGCTAATATTGTAAATATGTAGTAGCGAAGATGACCATTTTGCAAGAATTTAGTTTGAATTTCGGCAAAACTTAATGTGCCATTGAAGGCGTAATCATACCATTTGGAAGGGAAAAAGAATTCAGGTATCCTAATTTTCTCGATAAATTCAACAAGCGAATTGCGTTTAAATACAAACAAAAGCCCAACGGCAATTGTCAGAGCACTTAGCAGCAACGGTAAGTTAAATCCGTGGAAAAGTGCAAGATGATGCGACGCCGAAGGGAAAATCGACTGCAAAGCTTTGTTTGTTAGTCCATCAACAGTGGAACCCGCAAACAACCCGAACACAAGACCCAGCAATGCAAGAGCAATGGGACCGCTTGTCATCTGGAAAGGAGCTTCACTTACGTGTTCCGCAGGAGATTTATATTCGCCGAAGAATGGCAGAATGCCGCTATACGCCATAACAGCGAAAATATTGATTGCAGAAATGACGGTGATAGTAATAAACAAAGTGCTATATTCACCTGAAAGCAATGTTGCTTCGTAGAGCATTTCTTTGCCGATGAAACCAATGAAGGGAATAATACCCATACCCGAAAGCGCTGCTAAAACGCCAATAACAGTAGTAACAGGCAGATATTTGCGAAGCCCACTGATATTACGTATATCGCGGGTGCCAGTTTCGTGGTCGATAATCCCGGCGGTAAGGAACAGGGCACCTTTGTATAGTGAATGAGCAAACAAATATATTATCATTGCAGAAATTGCTTTTTCGCCGCCAAGTCCGATTAGCATAGTTAAAGTGCCAAGCACAGAAACGGTTGAATAAGCGAGCAGGCGCTTCAAATCGGTTTGCTTCAATGCCATAGTCGATGCCATAAGCATAGTCCAGCCACCGAAACCACCAAGCAACCACATCCATAAATCAGTTCCACCAAGTATCGGAAGAAACTTAATCATAAGGAATACACCAGCTTTGACCATTGTAGCAGAGTGTAGATATGCACTAACAGGTGTTGGAGCTTCCATTGCATTGGGAAGCCAAAAATGAAATGGAAATTGAGCCGATTTTGTGAATGTGCCGATTAAAAATAGCACCAGTATTGATGGATAAAGTACGTTGCTAACAATAGTGCTATGAAAAGCAGACATCTGCGAAATTTCGTAGGTGCCTGTAATTTGCCCAAGCATAATCACACCTGCAAGAAGGGCTAATCCACCGCCGGCAGTAACCAGCAAGGACTGCAAAGCAGCGTAACGCGAGCGTTCCTGCTCGTGATTAAACCCAATCAGCAAAAATGAGCTAATTGAGGTGAGTTCCCAGAAGACAAACAAAGCAAGGGTGTTATCGCAAGTTACTACACCAAGCATAGAAGCCATAAAAATGCTTATGTAGATGTAGAATGGCACAATCTTTTCGCTTTTTTCTAAATATGCAGAAGCGTAAAGATACACCACAAAGCCAATTCCACTTATTATAAGTGCAAATGTCAGGTTTAGCCCATCAATCAGAAAATTCAGATTGATTTTAAGGAAAGGTATCCAGTAGAAAGTAGTTAAGATTTTTTCGCCTGCAAGGACATTGGGAATAAATTGCAGATAGTAGATAAATAGCGAAAGCGGCAAAATCGAAAGCAGAGCTCCTGCCACTTTCCTATTTAGCTTGAAAATTAGCGGCACTATGCAGGCAACAATAAATCCTGATAATACAGCAAAAAACATTAAAATACTCCGAATAATTTATTTAATAAGTTATTTAGCATAAATAAAAATTAATAAAGAAAAATTAATAAAGCAATACCAATAATTATTCTATAATAAATAAAAATATGAGTTGTGTGCTGTTTTAGATATTTTATGAGAAAATCAATGGCAAAATATCCGCTAATTGCCGAAACCAGAGTTGCAACAAGAATATTAAGCCATTCGCTCGCAGAAACAAAAGACAATGCCTGATAGAATTGTAGCAAACCGCTTGCAAAAATAGCAGGTATGCTAAGCAAAAAAGAAAAACGAGCAGCTGTTGCGCGTTTCATTCCCAGAAACAGCCCTGCGGTAATTGTTGTGCCCGAGCGAGAAGAACCGGGAATAAGTGCAACGCATTGAGCAAGCCCCACCACAAGCGCATCCCAGAAAGTCAAATCAGTTTCTGATTTGCGAAGTTTGGCTATTTTTTCGGCAAGGAGCAAAATCAAAGCAAGAGCAATCAGACTAATGGCAATTACTGTAAGGCTTTTAGTAAAATCACCTTCGATTATCTTTTTCAGGGCAAGACCTATTGTCATTATTGGCAAACTACCAACGATAACGAACCAACCAAGACGGCTATTGAGGCTTTGACGGGAAAAAGCAAGCCGGTTTCGTCCAAGGTTTTCACGGAAAAAGGCAGCTGGAATTTCGTAAATTTCACGACGAAAATACCAGAGAACAGAAAAAAGCGTTCCGAGCTGAATAATTGCAATAAAAGCAGTCCATTGCTCAGGGTGAGCGTGGTCGACAGTCCCAAAAAGTTCGCCGAAAATTGTTAGATGAGCAGTAGAACTAATAGGAATGAATTCTGTGAGACCCTGGATTAATCCTAAAATAACAGCAACGAGCAAATCCATTATCGATACTTATAGTTGAACAATATTATTGAAACATAATGCACTTAAAAAAACAAATTAACAAGAATTATCGAAATTTGGAAAGGTGATAAGTATTTTTTTCTTATTTTTGTAAATTATTTTGTTTTTTGGGGAGTTTAATTGATGATACGGCTTAATGTAAATATCGACCATATTGCAACAATACGAAACGCACGAGGTGGCAACGAGCCTGACCCGGTTGTTGCAGCATCATTGGCAGAATTGGCAGGAGCAAGTGGAATAGTATGTCATCTAAGAGAGGACCGTCGACATATAAACGATAGAGATTTGCGATTGCTGCGCGAAATAGTCCAAACGAAATTAGATCTGGAAATGGCAGCAAACGAGGAAATCATTCAAATTGCGTTGCAAACGCGTCCCGAGCTGGTAACGATTGTTCCGGAAAAGCGTCAGGAACTCACAACAGAAGGTGGATTAGATGTTTTTTCGCAGAAAGAGAAGCTCACATCACTTTGCGAAAGAATGCACGAACGCGGAATAGAGGTTAGTTTGTTTGTCGAACCGGAAGAAAAGCAAATAACAGCTGCAAAGGAAGTCGGTGCGGATATGGTCGAACTTCATACAGGAACTTATGCCAATGCCAGAACTGCAGAGCGTTTCAAATTCGAGCTGAATAGAATTATTAATGCTGCTGCTTTTGCGGGCAATCTTGATTTGAAAGTTGCAGCAGGACACGGGCTTAACTACTACAATACAAAGCATATTTGTTTCATTTACGAAATAGAAGAGCTCAGTATTGGTCATTCGATTATTTCACGTGCTGCATTTGTGGGAATAGAACGAGCAGTAAAGGAAATGATAGAGCTGATTAACAATTCTACATTACACAGGAACATAGATATTTAATTTGTATGTGTGGAATAGCAGGAATATTTAATTACTCGGGACGGCAAAACGCTATAAGTCATGAAATATTAAAGCAAATGTCTGATTGTATAATTGAGCGGGGTCCAGATTCAGATGGTGCTTATATTTCAGATGATGAACTGTGTGGAATGTCCTTCCGCCGATTGGCAATAGTAGACCTCTCGTCGAATGGGAACCAACCGATGCAAACTGCCGATGGGCAATTCTCGATTGTGTTCAATGGCGAAATATATAATCATCTTGATGTTCGAAAGCAATTGGTGGAATTAGGGTTCAATTACCGTTCAAGAACTGATACAGAAACGATTTTATATGGCTTTGCAAGATGGGGAAAGGGCGTTTTGCAAAAATTGTTAGGTATGTGGGCAATTGCAATTTATGACAACCGCAGGCAGGAACTATTTTTAGCACGCGACAGAATTGGAATAAAACCTCTATATTTCTACAAAAAGGACGGAATTTTTCTTTTTGCTTCGGAAATCAAGTCAATTCTTGCTCATCCACTGGTAGAGAAAGATTTCAATTTTGATGAATTGCCTAATTATTTAAATTATGGCTTGTCTTCCAATCGTGGCACATTATTTAAACATATATACAAAATACCAGCGGGGCACTATTTAGTAATAAACAAAGATGGTGAAACGAAATTAGAGCGTTATTGGAGCCCGTTCAACAAAGAAAAGGAAACCGAATTAGAACATTTGACTGACAAGGAAATCCAGAAGCAGTTGCTTGATTTATTGCGGCAGTCTATTGAAGCAAGAATGATGAGCGATGTCCCGTTTGGTGTGTTTCTCAGTGGTGGAATTGATTCGAGTGTGAATGTAGCATTGATGGCGGAGATTATGAACCGACCGGTGGATACTTTCACGGTTGGATTTCGCCAGCTCGATAAATACAATGAACTGCAATACGCGAGAAAAATTGCCGAAATTTTCAAAACAAACCACCGCGAAATATTGATTGACGAAAGTGATGCAATTGGAATAATGGAAAAGCTCGCCTACCGCGAGGACGAACCCAACGCAGACCCCGTTTGCCTGCCGTTGTATTTTCTATCGAAACTGACACGCCAGAGCGGCACAATAGTTGTGCAGGTGGGCGAAGGGAGCGACGAGCAATTCGCAGGATATCCCTGGATTGTGCAGCATTACAATGTGTATGAAAAATACTGGAAGCACTATATTAAATTACCTCAGTTTATTAGAAAGTCGGCATACTATGCTGCAAAGCCTGTTTTGAATTCAACGGGTCAAATTTTAGCACTTGATTATATTCGGCGTGCAGCATACAACGAGCAGTTTTATTGGAGTGGTATGCCAATTTTTTCTGTTTGCCATTTGAAGAAGCTACTTACGGCGAGCTTTGAGCATTTAGCAGCAAAGCCCGCAGAATATGCTGATTACTTACATCGGCAAGCACTTGAACTTTCGCCCGACGCTGATTATTACCAGCGGATGGCGTATCTGGAGCTTACTCAGCGGCTCGCGGAGCTATTGCTTATGCGAGTAGATAAAGTAACAATGTCGCATAGCATAGAAGCACGCGTTCCATTTTTAGACCACAGAATTGTGGAATTTTCGACAGCACTGAAAGCAAATTGCAAGATGCCTGACGGCAAAACAACAAAATACATCTTGAAAAAGGCAGTAGAAAGCATTTTGCCGAAAGATATTATTTACCGCCGCAAGCAAGGATTTGCCGCACCTGTCGAAGAATGGCTTCGCAAGGAATGGCACCAGTATGCACAAAATGAAATTATGAATTCTTATTTTGTTCAAAATAATATTTTCAATAAAAACTTCGTCGAAAAACTCCTCGCAGAACATCATTCGCATAAAGCAAACAACTCGAAGCAAATTTTTGCACTTCTTATGTTATCGCTTTGGTGGAAAAAGTATTTTTAATTGTGGCATATTTCTTGCACAAGTAAAAATACTTTTGAAATTCGACCAAAGTTGGTAATTTTGGAATGGGTAATTATGATTAAGAAAACTAAAAATATAATTTTGCCAATGATATTGGCAGCGGTTTTGTTTATTGGCTCAACTCAGGATAAAGCTAATAAAATACCTCAAATTGTATTGCCCGACAAAGAAGAATTGAACAAACGCACACCAATTCCACTGATTTTTTCCCCTGTTAAAGATACAATTTACGTTCTTGGCGATGAATATATAGAAATCTGCCTTTCGACGCAGACTGCTAAATTAGTGCAAAGAGATGGCGACAGTTACGAGTATAAGATAAGCTCGGGCAACCCATATATTTCTAAGGGAATGGAGACAACAACAGGAATTTTCACGGTGCAATCGAAATCACCGAAAGCGATATCGAAGCAATTCAATAACGCTGAATTATTCTGGTGGGTTGGATTTAATGGAAACATAGGTTTTCACGGGCTTGCAGGCAATGGATATTATCATCATTTAGGGGTGAGATGGTCATCGCACGGGTGTGTGAGAATAAGCCGCGAGGACGGAAAAGATTTATACGAGAAGGTGCGGATTGGCACTCCTGTAATGGTCTATAAATCAGAGCCAGCAAGAGTATTTGCTTTTGCAGATTTTGATTTTTATGCAAAATCGCCTTCTGCTATAATATTGAATGATGATGCGAGTATAAGAAGTTTTTTGAGCAATCGGCTTGAAAATTTGTATCAAGGAAAGGCACATACAAAAAACAAAACAAGGGTATTTATAGATGGGGCAACAAAAATGAGGCAATTGCGAATATCGGAAGGCGATTTTGCGAAAGTCTCGATTATACAGGAAGTGCCGATAGGTGAAGTTCCACTATTCGCTGCTCAGAAAGACAAATTGAATAGAAATCACAGTTATTGGGCTAAGGAAAATAAGCCAAAAGACGAACTGACGGAAAATAGTAAGAAATGATTGAATAGAAAGGCATAACGATAAACTAAATTGTGTCAGATATTACTTATTTTTAACCTTCGGAAGGACGTAATCCAACCTTCGGAAGGGTTCAAACCTTCCGAAGGTTTTTATTAATTGCTTAGAATAGGCTTGTGTATTATTTGGTAATCATTTCGAGAGCCATTTGATATTTTTCAAGGGTGCCGCGGATAATTTCGGGAGGCAATTCGGGCGGTGGTGGTTGCTTGTCCCAGCCTGTGCTTTCGAGCCAATCGCGAAGAATTTGCTTGTCGAAGTTGGTTTGGGGAACGCCCGCCGCATAGTTTGCCTTCAACCAGAAGCGTGATGAATCAGGAGTTAGAGCTTCGTCGATAAGGATAATTTTGCCGTCGATTGTTCCAAATTCGAACTTTGTATCGGCAAGAATAATGCCGCGTTGGTCAAGGTAATTTGCAGCGAATTTGTATAACTCGATTGAAGCTTTCTCAATGAGATCGAAAACAATTTCGCCAAGAATTTGCTTTGCTTTTTCGGGGGAAATATTTTCGTCGTGTCCAGCATCTGCTTTGGTAGAAGGAGTAAAAATGGGTTCAGGAAGTTTTTCGAATTCTTTCAGTCCCGAGGGCAAAGGAATACCGCAAATTGTTTGTGATTTCTGGTATTCTTTCCATCCGCTACCGGCTATATATCCCCGAACGATGCATTCGACAGGCAAAGGAGTGCATTTTTTCACAATCATCGAGCGACCATCGAGAACCTGTCTGTATTTTTTGCAAATATCGGGATAATCCTCGATGTTGGAGGAAATGAAATGATTATCGATAATGTGTTTAGTATTATTGAACCAGAATTCGGAAATTTTGTTAAGAATAATTCCTTTGCCGGGAATAGGTTCGTTCATAATAACGTCGAAAGCAGAGATGCGGTCGGTAGCAACAAACAAAAGGCATTCGCCGAGGTCGTAGACATCTCGGACTTTACCTCGGCGAATGAGCGGAATATCTTGAAAGTTTGTTTCGAAAACGTTCATTTAGAGCATTCCTGCAATAACAAGAGAAACAACAGCCATCAACTTAATAAGAATATTAAGCGATGGACCGGAAGTATCTTTGAATGGGTCGCCAACGGTGTCGCCTGTGACTGCTGCTTTGTGCGGGTCTGAACCTTTGTAGTAGCGTTTGCCATCTATTTCGACGCCTTCTTCGAACATTTTTTTTGCGTTATCCCAGGCACCACCAGCGTTAGCCTGGAATACAGCAAGAAGAACACCAACGACGGTAACACCCGCAAGCAATCCACCTAATGTTTCGGCACCAAACGCAAAACCAACAACGAGCGGAACAACCACAGCAAGCAATCCGGGAGCAATCATTTCACGAATTGCGGCTTTGGTCGATATAGCAACGCATTTGGTGTATTCGGCAGCATCTTGTGCCTGATGCAGAGCGTCTAAATCTTCTTTGCTCCATTCTTTTTTATCTTTGTCGCCATATTTTTTCATTAATTCAAGAGCTTTCACCAGAGAAGGGATTTCAGTAAATTGACGGCGAACTTCCTTAACCATACTCATAGCGGCACGACCGACAGCACCCATAGATAAAGCACTGAACACAAACGGCAGTACACCACCGATAAACAGTCCAGCCATAACGTTTGCTTTGGAAATGTCGATGGATTTGATATGGGCAGCAGTCATAAATGCACCGAAAAGACCCAATGCAGTCAAAGCAGCGGAACCGATTGCGAAGCCTTTGCCAATTGCAGCAGTTGAATTGCCGACAGCATCGAGTTTATCAGTGCGAGAACGGACTTCTTTTTC
>JAKIZO010000016.1:45146-45389 GCA_022707965.1 Bacteroidota bacterium | reverse complement strand
TCTTATCGCAGTTTGTTTAGTCTTGATGAGCACCAACAATCTTTTCGCATTGGAAAATACTTACGGTTCGTCCAAAGGTGGAAAAGAACTTCGTAAAGTAGGTGCCGCTGGTGCTCAATTCTTAAAAATTCCTGTTGGTGCAAGAGGAAGCGCAATCGGCGCCGCTTATTCCTCTATGGTGAATGACCTCTCTGCAATCTATTGGAACCCTGCCGGCTTAGCAGACGTTCGTGCTATGGCAGG
>JAKIZO010000016.1:17458-45136 GCA_022707965.1 Bacteroidota bacterium | reverse complement strand
TGGTTGTTCGACTTCAGCCACAACTTTGCTGCTGCTTCTATGCCTATTGGCGAAAACTTTGTGGTTTCTGCACACGTTACCTCGCTTAATAGCAGTGATATTGAAATTACAACAGTTGAACGCCCCGAAGGCACCGGCTATGAATATCAAGCATCGGACGTTGCTGTTGGTGTTACCTTTGCCGGTTACCTTACTGACCAGTTCTCTTTCGGTATTACCGCTAAATTTGTCAATAACTCTTTTGCTGAAATGGATGCTAATGGTATCGCTTTCGATGTCGGTACTATGTATAATACTGGTATTAACGACATTAAACTTGGCTTCTCTATTCACAATCTCGGAACTGAACAAAAATACACGGGTCGTGGGCTTCGCTCATCTAAAAAATATCACGACGCTCTCTGGGCTGCCCCAATCGACGTAGATTATCTCTCTTATTACCATAATATTCCTATTATTTTCCGTGCTGGTCTCTCAGGTAAAGTCTATAAAGATGAACAACACAAAGTTGATGCTGGCGTTGGCTTTACTACGCTTTCAGATACACCTGAACAATTCTCCATCGGTGCTGAATATACATGGAAAAATATGATTTCTTTCCGTGCTGGTTATGTTTTCAATACTGACCAATTCGGTTTTTCTGGTGGTGTCGGCTATTCTTATCTGACAGACCAATTCTACGGAAAAATTGATTATTCAATCAGCCCTACTTTTGATATTGGTTTAGTAAATCGTATTACAATTCAAATCGGTTTGTAATTTTCTCTGTTTAGCAATGATGCCGTTTACTTCCGTAGGCGGCATCTTTCTTTTTTAATATAATGATAATTATCTATAATATTGCCCTGCTTATTCTCTATTTTTTCTCTTTTATCTTGAAACCTTTCTTCCCAAAATTCAAAGAAAGAGAAAAAAATGTCAATTCATCGCTTCAATCTCTAAATAAACTCGACCACACAAGAAAAAAAACTTGGTTCCACGCAGCCTCTGTTGGTGAATTCGAACAAGCAAAGCCTATTATTGAAACTCTGAAATCAAAATTCCCTGATTTACAAATCATTTGCTCGTTTTTTTCGCCCTCTGCATACAGAACACAAGCAAAATATGAATACGCCGACGCTACGTTCTATCTTCCGCTTGATTTGCCAACAAACTCAAAGTTTGTCATTAATAAAATTAAACCCAATGCAGTTGTTTTTGTTCGTTATGAACTCTGGGCAAACTATCTATTTCTATTGAAAAAATATAATGTTCCTACTTTTCTTGTTAATGCTACTGCACCAAACCAAAACTTCTTTAATAAAATGCTTTTTATGAAGAAATTCTACAAGTTTGTTTTTTCACTTTTCCATACGATTTTTGTTGTAAATTCCGACCATTCCCATTACTTTAAGCAGTTGGATGTGAAGCCCGATGTTCAGATTCTTCCCGACACTCGTTTCGATAGAATTGTCCAGAAAGTCGAGACCGCAAAATCTAAACCAATTATTTCACATTCCTCATTTTCAGATAAATTCATTTTTGTTGCAGGAAGTATCTGGGAAAAAGATTTTGAAATAATAGCAAATGCCCTAATCAAGTATAATTCGAATAATTCAAATAAAATTACTTCAATTCTTGTTCCGCACGAGCCACACGAAACTTTTCTCCAAACCATCGAAACTGTTTTCCCAAATTCGATTAGATTGTCCAAACTTCTTTCTGAACCGCAGACTATTCAATCTGGTGGTGTTGTCCTTGTCGATAGTATTGGCAAGCTCCTGATGCTCTATTCAAACGCTTATTTTGCTTATGTTGGCGGTGCTTTTGGAGTTGGAGTGCATTCTCTCACTGAACCTGCGGGATACGGCATACCCATTGCCTGCGGTCCAAATTGCTTCAATTCACCTGACGCAAAGCCAATGCTCGATTGCAATGCACTATCAATAATACGCAATTCTGATGAATTCCACCGCTTGATAACGGAATTAACAAATAATCAAACTCTGCATAAAATCCGCTCCGAGGCTTCTCGAAATTATGTCTATTCCAAAGTTGGTTCTTCCGATAAATTTGTCGAATTTTTATCTCAATTTCTACAATGACTTTCCATCAAAATTATCTCTTATTATTAATTCTAATTTTGTGCGTTTCTTGTGTTAGAACACCCAATTCACCCGAAAACTCGGATTTTATTACAGGGGAAAACGGCGTATTTATTCTTTGCGAAGGTCTATGGGGAAGCGATAACGCTACTATTTCACGATTTGATTTCTCTAATGGCATAATCATTAATCAATATTTCAGGAAAGCTAATCCAGAACTAAGAATTGGCGATACCGCCTCCGACCTTGAAATAAAAGGTGATACCGCCTTTGTTTCTGTTTCAACAAGTTCAACTATCGAGGTTTTTAGCAAAATTAATGGCAAATCTATCGGCAGGATATTTCTTCCTCAAAATTCTATGCCACGCGATATTGTTATCATAAACGATACAATCGGATATGTAACCTTGCTTTTTAAAAATCAAATTGCAAAATTTAACCCGAAAACTCTAACATACAGCGGCGAAACAATCGATGTCGGTCCTTTTCCTGAGGGGGCAACAAGACTTGGTAATTACCTTTATGTTGCTAATTCAGGTTATGGTGATTTCTTTCACAATGCTCCGAAAGCAGGTTCTTTATCTGTTGTTGATATTAACAATTCCAAAGAGTTCAAAAGTATATTTTGTGGCAAAAATCTTATCGAAGTAGTTGCGAACGCAAAATACAATCGTATTTACGCTGCATACTATAATCTGCCCTCGCTTCCTGATTCGCTCGGTGGCATAGTTGAAATTGATGCTGCAACCCACCAAATCACTCGCCATTGGCGAACCCGTCCCACTGACATTACTCTATCACCATCGATGGACACACTCTATTTCCTTCAAGGTAATACTGATGCAATTTCTGGCGTATTCTTCATTCCATTAAATAAATCTTTTGCTCAAATTGAGCAAAAAATAATAAACAAAAACCCAAATTCAATCTGGTATTCGCTTGCAATCAGTCCTGATGCTTCTCTTGTTTTAGTCGGTAATGCTAAAAGATTTACTTCTAATGGGGAACTCTTAATTTTCAAAAATAATTTCGATTCAATACCAATAAAAACTTACCCCGTAGGTGTCAATCCTAATAAAATTGTATTCTTCTGATAATTTAATAATCTTCGTTTATTCCGTTTCCTCTATTTTTTCAACTCTGCGTATACCTTTGATTAAAAGCAACTTGCCAAATATTTCCTTTAATTGATTTTCGTCTTTTACGTAAACTGTGATGGCTCCCTCGAACATTGAACCCGATGTATCAAGATTAACTCTTCTGATATTGTTCGAACCAATAGCCATAGTTATATCCATCAGCATTCCCTCGCGGTCTTCTCCTTTTATCAAAAGTTTCACTTCATAGTTTTTCTTCATATTCTGCGAACGGTTTTGAAGAGTAGAATTATATTTAAAGTAATTATGTAGATGAAAAACTGCCTTGAACGACACAACAAATTCTTTCCACTCAACTGTTGGGAAACTATTTGGTGACGAAATTACCTCAACCTGGTCTCCATTTCTAAGTTTATACTTTAATTCCCGCACTATTCCATTAACTTTACCCGAAATACAGTGCAAACCCAATTCCTGACTGATATTAAAAGCAAAATCGATAATTGTTGCTCCTTCGGGCAACTTTATCGGATGCCCATCCTTGGAATATACTGTTAGTTCACTATCAAAGAGATTTGTCTTAATCGAATCCCAGATTATTTGCGTGGCTCGTTCGCCTTCTGTTAATATCATATCTCGCATCCAATTGCCCCAGTTCTGAACGTCGGTGTCGTTCAATGCTAATGCTCTAATTCTCCCCGATTTCAACGAAAACTTAGCCGCAAATCCGCCTTCTGCTATTTTCTCCATCTCTTCTGTTCGAATTAGTATCTCAACACGCTTCCCATCGGGACCGAAAAGTTCAGTGTTCAGCGACCTATACCAGTCCAGCTTTGGATTTGCTACGTAATCGGCAAAACTAATTGCATTAAACGCATTTGCTAATATTCCGTGAGCACGATAACATTCCGCAACATCGTTTGTTTTTAGAATTAAAACTATCGAATAAAAATTATCAATATCCTCTAAACTTTTGCCATCTTTTATCATCTGAAAGATTTCATATTCATACTTATGCACAATTGTTATAGTCGCTTCTATTCCTTTTTCCTTTAAACTTTTTTGAATTAGATTAATAAATACCTTTATATATTCGATGAAGTCTCGTCGTTTGCTATTTAGTGCATCTTTTATTGCTTCGTATGTTTTTCTATCCGAGTAATAAAATGCCCTATTTTCCATCTCCATTCTTACTTTATTCAGCCCAAGCCTATGTGCAAACGGTACGTAGAAATTCAGCGTTTCCACAGCAATTTCATACTGTTTTTCCTGTCCCAAATAATGCAAGGTTCGCAAATTATGCAACCTATCAGCGAGCTTAATTAGTATTACTCTTACATCTTTTACCAGCGACAAAAACAGCTTCCTGTAAGTTTCCGCTTTCTTTATTTTGATTAATTCTTTTTCATTTTTCACTAAGTTTATTAATTCCTTGTCAGGTTCGTCTATCTTTGTTACTGCATCAACAATTTCAGCAATTTCTTCTGAGAATTCATTTGCTATTTTTTCTCTTGTAACTGATTCAACGTCTTCTATTGTATCGTGCAGCAACGATGCAACAATGGACTGCTCATCGTAAATACTTAATTCTTTCATCAAAATTAATGTTACATTTAGTGGGTGTGTGTAGTAAGGAAATTCACTTTTACGCAATTTTCCTCTATGATGATCTACGCAAAACCAATATGCCTTGGTTATTAAATCTATGTTTAATGAATTGTCGGTTTCGGTTACTTTCTCTAAAAATATATCTAAATCTTTATTCTCATCTCCACTAAATATACCCTGCTCATCGTATTCATCTGGAAATTCGTATATTTGCTCCATATTTTACTTTGCTTTTATAATAAAATAAAAAAATATTATTGTAATGAAAAATAATTAAAATTATTGACAATTCAAAAAAAATTAGTTTCCCTCGATAGATTTTAATTATGATAAATTTCAAATAAATTGTATTTTTATAATTGTAATTTCATCTCTATTGCTATGAATATTTATGAGGAAATATTTAATAATAGTCTTGATGCTAAATGTATTTTAGACGAAAATTCTCAAATTGTTGCTTATAACTCTGCTTTCTCCCATATTTTCGTCTGCGATAGTTCTTGCAAAGGAAAATTCTTTAACGACGTTACTAATCTGCGGCTGGATTTGGCTTCTTTTAATAATAAAACTAAACTTCATATAAAATATGAAAATGCGAAAAACGAAACATATTACCTCGAAGTTTCTTGCTTAATAATTAACCAGATGGGGAAGAGGTTATTTTGTCTTTTCTTCGAAGATAATACCGAAAAATTATTGAAAGAATATGCCCTGCAAGAAGCAGAAATTGAGAAAGAAACCATTCTTGACTACCAAACCGACTTTGTTATTGTTCAAGACCTTGATTACAATATTCTTTGGGCAAATAAAAGTGCAACGGAAGGCTCGAACCTCACACTTAAAGAAATGCTTAATCGCAAATGCTACGAAATCTGGGCAGATGATAATTCCCCTTGCGAAAATTGCTCCGTTTTTCGTGTCAAACAATCCTTAAAACCCGAAGAATTTGTCCGCAAAACACGAAATGGCACTTATTGGCTAATCAAAGCCTCTCCCATTTTCAACAAAGACGGAAAATTACACCGAATTCTGGAAGTTGCTGAAAACATCACTCACAAAAAAGAACAAGAGAGAATTATCGCCGAAAACGAAGCCCAATATAGAACGCTCGCTAAATACGCACCTGTCGGAATAATTGTTTTAGATAATCTTGTCCCCGTATTCGCTAATCCGAAAGCTCTGGATATCCTGGAATTCAAAGACTTGCAAGAATTTAGTATAAGTGAACTACTTAAACACATATACCCTGATGATTATGAATATTTCCAGAATTTTATCGAAATGATGCGAGATTATAAACTGAAAGATGAAAATGTTACAATAAAGTTTAGATTAGAAAAAAACGATAAAATAAAATATATTATCTCAACTGTTTCCTTTTTTAATGTGCTTGATAAAAACTACTATCAGATTATTATTCTCGATAATACTGAGCTTGAAGAACTATCCGCCATTCAGAGAAAACTTGCTGTTGAAACTGTTTACCTTAACGAAAAAAATAAGCTTATTGAGGAACTTAACAAACGTCATAAGCATCTTGCTAAAAAATATAATATTTCCGATGATGATGTGCGCCGACTTAATAAACTGCTCAATTCATATTTCCTACCTGAACGTGATTGGGAAATATCAAAAAAGCATTTCGAAGCTGTTCACAAAAATTTCTTCACGAACTTGAAGAAAAAATTCCCAAATCTTACTCAAAATGAACTGCGCCATTGCGCCTATATTCGTATGAACTACACGACAAAAGAGATTGCCCGTATTCTAAACGTTGCACCTTCCAGCGTCCAGAAAGCCCGACTTCGTTTGAAGAAAAAACTTAATCTTAATGCTCATCAAGACCTCTTCCTTTATATTATGTCCATATAACTAATGCCCTTCCTTATTTTATTTTTTTTATACCTAAATAATTTGTAGTTTTGAATTTATGTTTTGTGCAAAATTTAGTATAAACTAAAGTAATAAGTTAAATGGAAAAACAAAGAACTATTTCAAAAGAGGTATCCTTTTCCGGTATTGGTCTGCATACAGGCAATCCTTCTACAATCACTTTTAAGCCGGCTCCTGCAAATTATGGATATAAGTTTATCCGCACCGATTTAGAGAAAAGAGTTGAAATCCCCGCACTTGTCGACTATGTTGTTGACCTTTCTCGCGGAACTACTCTTGGTATAGACGATGTCCGCGTTCATACTGTTGAGCACGTTCTTGCTGCTCTTGCTGGTATGCGCATTGACAACTGTATCATAGAGCTTTCCGCAAACGAACCGCCTGTTGTCGACGGCAGTTCCCTGCCTTATGTCGAAGCTTTGAAGCAAGCGGGAATAGTCGAGCAAGATGCTGAACGTAAATACCTCGTTATTGATGATACTGTTCGCTACACAAACGAAGCCAAACAAGTCGATATCGTTGCTCTACCTCTCGATGACTACCGCATAACTGTTATGGTAGATTATTTCAATCCCGCATTAGGTAGTCAGCATACCGGTTTGTTTAATTTAGAGCAAGAATTCGAAACAGAATTTGCTCCTGCTCGCACTTTCTGCTTCCTTACAGAAGTCGAAATGCTATATAAAAACGGTCTGATTAAAGGTGGTAGCCTTGATAGTGCCATCGTTATCATTGATTGCGAACTTTCCGAAGATAAAAAACAATGGGTTAAAGAAACTTTTAAAGTTTCTGATGTGCCTGATTCACTTGTTAATGGCGGTATTCTTAATAATTCTTCTTTGCGTTTCAAAAATGAACCTGCACGCCATAAGTTGCTTGATATGATTGGCGATTTAACTCTTGTTGGTGCTCCAATCAAAGCCCAAATTCTTGCTGCTCGACCAGGTCACGCAAGCAATTTCGAGTTTGCGAAACTCCTCCGCAAAAAATATCTCAAACAACTCGAATTAGAGCGGCTTAATCCATCGAAAGCACCTGATGTTGTTCTCGATATCAACGGGCTTCTCAAAATTATGCCCCATCGTTACCCATTTTTGCTAATTGATAGAATTATTCATTTCAATGAAGAAAAAACTAAGATTATTGGATATAAAAACGTTACTTTCAACGAACCATTTTTCGTTGGTCACTTTCCCGAACGACCCGTTATGCCGGGCGTACTAATTTGCGAAGCACTTGCTCAAACGGGCGGTTTAATTGTTTGGAGCCAGCTCACACCCAAAGAAGTTGGTAATAAACTTCTTTTCTTTATGGGAATTAAAAACGCTCGTTTCAAAAAACCCGTCCTTCCAGGAGACCAACTGGTTATGGAAGTTGAACTTACTCATAAAAAACTCAATACTCTTATGTTCAAAGGTGTTGCTTATGTCGACGGTACCCCCGTTGCAGAAGCAGAATTTCAAGCAGCAATTGTTGATAGGTAATATATGGCAGTACAAATTCATCCATCAGCTGTGGTTTCGCCTAATGCTCAATTAGGTGAAAATGTTGTTATTCACCAAAATTGCTTCGTCGGCGACAAAGTTACTATCGGCGACGGCTCGGTTCTTATGGCTGGTGCTTATGTCGACGGCAGAACTACCATTGGTAGTAATTGCAGGCTTTTCCCATACTCCATTGTTGGCACTGAACCGCAAGATTTAAAATATGCCGGTGAAGATACTCTCACTATTATTGGTGATAATACCGTTATCCACGAGTTTGCAACAATCCATCGTGGAACTGCATCCACCGGTAAAACTTCCGTTGGCTCTAATTGCTTGATTATGGCTTATTGCCACGTTGCTCACGATTGCTCGGTTGGCGATAACGTAATTATGTCGAATGTCGCTCAAATTGCTGGGCACGTCCATCTCGAAGATTTTGTTATTCTTGGTGCTTTTGCTAAAATTCATCAGTTTGTTACCGTTGGCAAACACGCTATGGTTGGTGCCGATATTAAAGTCGTTATGGACGTCCCTCCATTCGTTCTCATCGGACGAAATCCACCCCGCGTTGAAAAAGTCAACAAAATTGGCTTGCGACGCAGAGGTTTTTCGGAAGATGTGATTAACGAACTTCAAACTTTCTACGATACTGTGCTATTCTCGGGCTTCAATAATAAGCAAGGTATTGAAGAATTTATGAAAAATCATCCTCAATTTTCAGATGATGTCCAATATTGCATCGATTTTATAAGAAATTCCTCTCGTGGAATTCATAGATAAAGAATAGTGATTTTTTTAATAAAAAAGAGGCTGTTGATTTTTCAGCCTCTTTTTGTTTTACTTAATATACAATCTTAATTATCACTTTCATTCCAAACTATTCATATCTCAATGCTTCTATTGGGTCTAAATTAGCCGCACGCATAGCAGGAATAAGTCCGGCTAACACTCCAACTATTATTGATACAATTGTTGCTATGATTAGCAAATTCAGCGGTATTACAGGCGATAGGAAGTTGATACTATCGTTCCATTGTGGTAAATATGTTGCCACTAAGTAAACTAATACTGAACAAAACACGAACGATGTTATTGCTCCAATCATACACAGAACTGCCGCTTCAACAAGAAACTGATACAAAATAGAACGTTTTTTTGCTCCAACCGCTTTGCGTATTCCTATTTCTTTTGTTCTCTCCGTTACCGATACAAACATTATGTTCATTATTCCAATCATACCTACCAAAAAAGATAGAAAAGTCATTCCTATACCAATACCCCAGACTGCCGCCCTGATTGTTACAAACGATTTTTCGAAGGCCTGACTTTCGTTTATTGAAAAGTCGTTTTCCTTTCCCGGTGGTATGTTCCTAACTGTTCGCATCACTCCCTCAGTTTCAGCTCGTACTTCATCCATTGCACTTATGCTGCCAGCTTTCACACAAATTGTAAAACTTCTATTTGTATATCCAAATGTAGAGAAGAAACTTTTCATTGGAAAGTAAATAACATTATCAACAAAATCTAACATCATTGTGCCTTGTTTTGTAATTTGACCAACTATTAGAAAGTTTCTTCCGTTGATTTTGATTGTTTTGCCTATTCCATTGCTATCGGGAAAAATCCGAGCTGCTGGTATAGAACCAATTACGCAGACATTTTCTCCATTCCTATCTTCGAACTCGCTGAAAAATCTACCGCGTTCAATATTTCCCATAGGTGTTTTTGCATATTCGTATGTTACGCCTTCTATTGATATCCCCGAGTATGTTTCGCCCGCGTACTTAACCGTTCCACCCCAATACCGAGCGTTCGGAACCACTACTTCTGCTGAGCGAATTAGTTCTTTGAAGCGTAGTGCTTGTTCATAAGTTATATTTTTTCGTGCTTGCACTTCTTTCCAGTTTTTACCACCTGCCCAATCCCATTTATCAACATAAAGCATATCTTTACCGATAATGTTAAAGGTATCTTCTACTGCTTTGTCCAGCCCGGCTAATATCCATCCCATTATTATTACAAAAGAAATCCCAATTACTACTCCAAGCGAGGCAAGCCCCGAACGAAGCTTTGCCGACTTCATCGATTCAAACGCAATTTTTATGGATTCTTTTATTTCGAGCAGTAACATAATTTTCCCATCAATTATAGATAAATCGGATTTGGATTTTGCACTTCCTTTTCGATTAATCCGTCGCGAATTCGAATTATTCTATGTGCGTGGCGTGCTATATCTTCTTCGTGAGTAACCAGAATTATTGTGTTGCCCGCTTTCCATAGCTCAGCAAACAATCTCATTATATCTTCGCCTGTCTTTGTATCTAAATTTCCCGTTGGTTCGTCCGCAAGAATTATTGACGGATTTGTAATTAAGGCTCTCGCAATTGCTACTCTTTGACGTTGCCCGCCGGATAGTTCGTTCGGTTTGTGGCTCATTCGGTCCTCAAGTCCCACATCAGAGAGTGCTTTCTTTGCACGCTCAATTCGCTCGTTTCTGCTTATTCCCGCATATATAAGTGGAAGTTCAACATTTTTTAGAGCTGTTGCACGTGCCAGTAAATTAAAAGTCTGAAATACAAATCCAATTTTTCGATTACGGATTTCTGCAAGTTCGTTGTCTGTAAGAGAACTTACATCAACACCTTCGAAATCATATTTGCCCGAAGTTGGTGTATCCAGACATCCAATAATATTCATCAAAGTCGATTTCCCACTACCCGATGGTCCCATTATTGCCACATATTCATTTCGGTGAATTTTCAGAGATACATCTCGCAGGGCAAATACTTTTTCGCTCCCGATGTCATAAACCTTAGAAATATGTTCAATCTCTATCAGCAAATCATTCTCTTTCATTATTTTTTCCCGGCTTTATTAGGTTTCTTCCCGAATAGTGTATCTACTTTTACTTTTGCTCCATCTGTAAGCAACTTACTTACTGCCTGATAGCTCCCAGAAATCACTTTTTCACCTAATGATAGTCCCGAAATAATTTCTATGTAACCTTTGTCGCTAATTCCCGTTTCAACTTTTCGCATCTTTGCTTTGTCCCCTTCAAGAATAAATACAATTTGTTGAGGTCGTGCTTTGCTTTGTGTCTGTTTTTCATCAGGTCCTGCTTCGTCCTCATCAAACGAATTCATTCCTAAATCACGAATAGTTACTGATTGCAATGGAACAGATAGGACGTTTGCACGTGTTTCTGTTTGTATTTCTACATTGCAGCTCATACCTGGACGAAAACGTGCGTCTTGTTCCAGTAGTCGTATCTTTACCTCAAAATTGGTTACTTCGTTTTGGGTGCCTAAACTTGATACTTTAGCAGAATGACTAATTTCAAGCACTACCCCTTTAAACTTTCTGTCTGGTATTGCGTCCAGCTCGACATAAGCAGTGTCGCCAAGCTTTAAATAAACTATATCGTTCTCATCAACATCGACAGCGGCATTCATTACATTCAGGTCTGATATACGCATCATTTCAGTGCCCATCATCATTTCTGTTCCAACCACTTTTTCGCCAAGCTCAACTGAAAGCGATGTTACAACGCCGTCAATAGGGGAGTATATTGAGGTGCGAGCCAAAGACCTTTCAAACTGACGCAGTGTAGCCTTCGCTTGTTCATATCGAGCCATCGCAGCTCTATACGAACTCATCGCTAAATCATACGATGCCTTGTAATTATCAAATTCCTGCTTCGAAATAAACTTCTTATCGAACAATTCTTTCGCACGGTAGAAATCATTTGTTGCTCTCTCTTTCTCGGAAGCTCGTGCGTCAATATCGATTTTTGCAGCTTCGACACTTGCTTTTACTTGTTCCAGCTGAGTTTCGACAATATCCGGATTAATACGAGCAAGCAATTGGCGTGCTTTAACTCGTTCGCCTTCCTTTACTCCAAGGAAAATCACTTCTCCTGATGTCTGCGAGGAAATCTTGACTTCTGTTTCAGGTTGGATTTTTCCTACTGCCGAAACTGTTTGCGTAATTGTTCTTTTGCTTACTTCTTCAACTGTTACTGCAATTGCTTGTTCGCCACGTCCAAAAATCACTAATGCTATTCCTGCTAATGCCAGAATTGCAATTGTTATTCCTATGATAATTCCTTTTTTGTTGTTCTTTCGCTTTGCCATTGATTTGCCCAATTATATATTAATACTATTTGCTTTATTAATTTCATCTGGTAAAATTTCGTCTTTAAAAAATACTGCTGTTTTTGCTATGTGGTCGTGCAGTGCCATCCGTGACTGAGAAAGCACCAAAAAGCAACCAATAAATATAACAATTCCGAAAATTGACTGAAAAATTGAAAAAATCTCAATGTTTGTTATAATATAAAGCAAAAGCAAAAAGTAGTTAAAATACTTCGCCACGAAACGTTTCACAAGCGTTCCTAAACTTGCTTGCGTGCGGTCAGAATTGGCTATTTTTATGCCCAATACCATTTTACCAACCGTTTGGGCGAAAAATATTTCCATTGAGTAATATGCAAATGCAATCACAAGCACCAATGGATAAAATCGAGCATACAAATCTTTCATAATAATTTGCAATTCTTCGGGATTGTCCCCAAAATCCTGACCTATAGTCATCAAAGATGCAAAATCATCAAGTATTCCGAAAAAACTCATTGCAAGAACAAGCAGAAACATATAAATCACAAAATCAATCAGATATGCTCCCAATCTCCGCCCGAAACCAATACGAAATTCTTCCGGTTGTGGTGGCTGCGAATAATCGGGAACTAATTCCCTGAATTTGTCCTGCATTTCTTGACGAAAATCGTTATGTTCGTTCATAAAAACTCCTATTTGTTTATTCGAAACTTAGCGTGCCAATTGAGTATTTAAGGTCATTTTTTGCTTTGATATAATTATAAATAGCATTTATCTTATTGATTTGGGACGAAATAAGCTGTGTATTCGCTTGAATTAAATCATTGGTAGTTGCTGCTCCAACATTTAAGCGTTCTTGTGTGCTCTGATAATTCTCTTGTGCTGAAAGAACTGTTTTGTTGGCTATATCTATTTGTTTTTCAGCAGTCTGCAAATTTAAAAATGCAATTTGAACTGATGAAAGTATTTGCTGTTCGAGCTTTTGCAATTCAACCGAAATTCGGGTAAGTTCCAGCTTGCTCGATTGCACTCGTAAATCAGTGCTGAAATTATTAAAAATCGGAACGCTCAAAGACAACCCGAAATAATAATTGCTTCTGTCGAAACCTTTCAGCGAAGTGTTCATCCACGACCAATACGAATTAGCAGAAATCTGTGGATAATAGTATGATTTAGCAATTTCAAGGTTCTCCTGTGTTGCTTCTAAACGAAGTTTCGACGACTTCCAGTCCAATCTGTTGTTTAATGCAATATTTACAGCATTATTTATGTTGCCAATTTCATCTCGAAACGCTCTGATTTCCGCTTCTGGCAATGCGGATGGCAAATCATCAATTCTAAATTCAACATCCATCGTCGGTGGCATACCCATTATTGTAAGAAGTTGTGCTTTTGCAATGTTTAATTCATTTTCTGCGGTTATTAGTTCAAGTGTGCGGTTGCCTAAATCTGCTTCTTGTGCATATACAGCAGTCGCTGGCAGAACTCCTGCTTCGTAGCGAGCTCGAATTCGAGATAATTCGGCTTCCCCAAGCGAAAGGTTTTCTCTATGTGCACGCACAATTTGATATGCGCGGACAACATTGATATAAGCGTTGTAAGCATCCAGGAATACCGTTTGTTTCAGAAAATCAATATTTGTTACAGCAGATTTCATCGTTTTCTGGGCTCGCGTATAATTTGCTTCACGTCCAAATCCATCGAATAATACAAGATTAGCACCTAAGCGAGCACTATATTGATTTAGCAGTTCATCGCGTATTTCATTCGGGTTGTTCAGCTGACGTGAATATGACGAACTAAGTGAAATGTTTGGCAAATACTGACCAAATGCATTTTTCATATCAACTTCCGAGAACTCAACCGAAGCATTACCCAATCTCAAATCATAATTGTTTTCTAAAGCTATTTGTAGAACTTCCCGCAAACCATATACTTTCTTTGATGTAAATTGAGAATGTAAATTTGTAGCAATTATTAAGAAAAACAACACATAACAAAGCTTTCTCATTATTTCTCCATCTATTTTTCTTGTTTTTTCTTTTCATATTACGTTATGCAAATATATTTGTTTCAAAATTTTGAAAAAAATATTGAAATCAATTATTTTTGCTCAAATTAATACTTATGTGAGAATATAATGTATATAGTGAGACTATTATTAATTATTATTGTTACTCTTTTTGATTCTGTCGCTGTTATACTTCATCTGGCTTTTGCTAAATCACCCGATTTTTCTGCTTATGCTCGTCGTTGGGCTCGACGAATTCTAAAAATATCTGGAATTCAGGTTATTGTCGAAGGTGCCGATCATTTGCAAAAACACGAAACCTATGTTTTCGTTGCAAATCATTCGAGCTTGTTTGATATCCCTGTCCTTCAAGCAACAATCGAAAATGATTTCCGAATTATTTACAAAAAGGAACTCGAAAAAATACCTGTATTTGGCTATGGTTTGAAAAAATCACCATATATTGGCATCGTTCGCGAAGACCCACGCAAATCTATGAAAAGTATGGAACTTGCAATTGAAAGCATTCAGAAAGGTTCTTCCGTCCTTGTTTTTCCCGAAGGCACACGCTCCAAAGACGGCAACCTATCCGAACCAAAACGTGGTGCTTTCGTTATCGCTGCCAAAAGCCACAAACCTATTGTTCCCGTTGCTATTAAAGGAACTTACGAAATATTAAGTCAGGGAATAAGCGGCATTCGTCCTCGCCAGGTTAAAGTAAAAATTGGAAAACCTATTAGAGTGATTCCTCAAACTCGTTCAGATGAAAGCGATTTGATGGCTCGAACCTGGGAAGAAGTAAAAAAATTGTTAAGCGAAATGTAAAAAATTATTTGTGTAATTTAAAAAAAACAGTTATTTTTGTAACTCTAATTCGCTCTTTGGTCAGGTAGCTCAGTTGGTAGAGCAAAGGACTGAAAATCCTTGTGTCGGCGGTTCGATTCCGTCCCTGACCACAACCACCTTCAAATTTCTCTCAAATAAAACTATATAATAAAAATGCTATCTAAAAAAGAAAATTGTAATGTATTAACAATCTTTTTATCTAAATCATCAAAATTTAGAAATTCTCCGTAATCTTCACAAATATTATTCTACACTTATCTTCAAGCACTTTGCGATAAACATAAAAAACCTTCGGAAAGTTTAGAACCCTCCGAAGGTTCAATCTCAAACTTTTCACATAACCACGTGATTAATTAACCTTTTCCCAATACTAATACGCCAACTCCAAAATATCCGCCATTTCTTTTTCTGCAAGAGGCAACAAATTCCCAACAACCCCAAGCCGCGATGCATTGAAAGCAATTTCACCGATTTTTTCTTTCGGAATATTCAAATCACGCAACGAAACAGGGGCACCCCAGGAACTATATTTCGACTTCATCTCGTTCAAAGCTTCATCAAGTGAACTGCAATTCCATACGTTCTTTGCAAAGCGTTCGTATTGCGATGGATTTGTGTGCCTTGTGTATGAAATCCAGGCAGGGAAAACAACAGCAAGCCCCGCTCCGTGAGCAATTTCGGGATAAACGGCACTGATACCGTGTTCTATTCTATGTGCTGACCATTCTCCAAGTGTAGATGCGCCAACAAATCCGTTTAATGCAAGTGTTGCTGCCCACGCTAAATTCGCCCTTGCAGGGTAATCGTTCTGATTTATCTGTAATTTGTCCAAACACGATATAATTGTATTTATCAAAGCTTCCGAAACAGAAATCGACACTTCCTGAACCGTTGAATTAAAGTAATATTCAAGAATGTGGCTAATTGCATCTATTCCACCATTTACTGTTTGGTGCCACGGAAGGCTCATCTGAACTCTGGGGTCTATTATCGTTGCTTTTGGGAAAAGACAGGCAGCTCCAATATTCCATTTCTTTTTCTCAAATTCATTTGTCAGAACAGCGAACGGGTTCATTTCCGAACCTGTCCCTGAAATTGTAAGCACCGTGAAAATTGGCAAAGCGTCCTTTATCTCTGCTTTTCTTTCGAATGCGTCCCAGAGATTATTCAAATAGTAGCCTGCTGCAATTGATTTTGCCTCATCTATTACTGAACCACCACCAACAGCCAAAATCGCTTCCAAACTGTATCTTTTGCATAGATTTATTCCTTCATTTGCGTGCGAAAGCACTGGATTAGGAACAACCCCCGAATGCTCCACAAACTCAATCTTATTTTCTTTGAGTGACTTCACAACTGTATCATATACTCCATTCTTCTTTATCGAACCACCACCATAAAGCAACAATACTTTTTTTATTCCACTCTTTGAAATTTCTTTGCCAATGAGTTCAATGGTATTTTCACCGAAAATAAGTTTTGTTGGATTATGAAAGACGAAGTTTTGCATTTCTTCCTCCTATCTTTTGATATTACTAAAACTGTCAATCAATTTTTGCCCTATTCCGTAATATGTTTTAGTTCCATAATCATAAATTATTGGTAGCACTTTCTCAATGTCAGGAATGCCTTTTTCATTCAAAATTTCTTCATCAACTGTTACATCCACTATCTCACCAATAAATTGGGTATGCACGCCTAAATCATTTACTTCTCGAAGCTTGCAGTGCAGCACTACTGGAAATTCATCTGCATAAGGTGCATCTACAACGTTTGATTTTACTTCCGTCAAATTGTTTTTCGCAAATTTATTCTCTTGCTTTCCTGAATATATGCCGCAATAATCTGCTACATTGACGTGCTTTTCAGATGGAATACACACCGAAAACGCCTTTCGGTTGATAATGTTGTTATATGTATATCTTGCTTTTCTTATAGAAACAGCAACACACGGAGGGTCGCTGCAACAAATACTACCCCACGATACAGCCATAAGATTTGGAACATTTTGCTCGTCGTAGCTCCCGACAAGCAAAACAGGGTTTGGATATATAAGCGTCTTCGGACCAATTGATTTCTTCATTTCATTTTCTCCTATGGATTTGGGGTTTTAGTATAATCAATTTCAGAACCTAATACACTATGCGGTATTAAATATATAGCAAGCATTACAATTGCAGCAATAATTGGCCACTTTTTGTTATCAGGATTTTTCCGTAGCTTGAATAGTGCAATAATCCAGAAAATTAACGCAACAAGCGTTTTGTTGTCTGTTAAATCGTGCCCGAATGGCCAACCCGTCCAATAAGCGTCAAATGCAAATTTCTGAACCAGCGGTCCTAATATCATACCTCCAATGAAAAATAATATTGTTGTCCAAAGAGCATACTTATATAAGTTGCCCCCACCGAAAGCAGCGTGCAACCCCGTTTTCACCGAAAGCACCATAGCAAAGAACATAAAAATGACGTGAGGAATTAGCAACCAGCTCGGAACTACGCCTTTAAATCTGATTATTGCAGGTTTTTCGTTCAATCTCACTTTTTCACCATTTGCGGTAATCAAATCTACGTAATAAATTACTTTTCCAGCAGGTGGTTGCTCGGGAATATCTCCAAGCAAGAACTTCCCATCTCGTTTCATTGATTGTGTTGTCCATTTGTCGTAGCTTTTATATCTCTTCAAAGTAATCTGCCCGCTTATAGTTCCCTCCGGCACCTCAATTTTAACCAACTCGCTGCCACTTCCATCGTGGCTGCGTGGTAATTTAAATTTTATCTCTTTACCGTTGATTTCAACTTTCCCTCTCATTGGGTAAGTTGGACCGGTCATTCGCTGGTATGCTGCACTTGCAATCATTATTACAAAAGATAAAACCCATATTATTATGTTTGTGCTTTTTTTCATATTATCTCCTAATTTATTAATGATTTTGCCTTTTCTGAATTAGAAATTGCTTTATTTAATACCTTATCGTCGAAAATACGCGTTGCTAAAAATCCCGAATTATCCCAATGCCATAGTGCTAAATAAGACTTAATCAAATTTTTGATATTTTGCTCGTCGATTTTTGCCATTTCTGCATTCCAAATATTCTTTGATAACGAAAATTGATAAAAATCATTATATAATTGCTCATCGACATTGAAATTCTGCAAGTAATTCTCTAATTCTTTGTATTCGTTTGCCATTTTCTTTTGAAAATGAGATAAATATATTTTACGAGTAAATTCCAACAAAATTCCTTTGTTCATTAGCACTTTTGAAAGCAAATTTAGAGTATCGCTTCGAACTAACTCATCAGGAAATACGCCACCTTTTGAAATAAGTGTTCTTCCTTTCTTGGTTGTGTATGTCGGCAATCGTGTTGCTCCACCCGTTTCTTCGAATGCTTTCGATATTTCCCTGAATGCTTCTTCGCCAATCGATAGTTTTAAACTTTCGTCCAGCTCTGCTTTTTCCATATTTTTCTTCAAAATACCTTTGTCTATGCGTCGCCCAATTGGTGAAAAATACTCAGCGACAGTTAATCTAAAACCCGAACCATCTCTCATAGTCCATAATCTCTGCACCGTCCCTTTGCCAAATGTATTTTCGCCAAGCACTATCGCTCTATCGTGGTCTTGCAATGCTCCTGCAAATATCTCAGCTGCCGATGCTGTCTGTCCATCAACCAATAATATTAGCGGTATTTTCAAGTATTTTCCGTCTTTTTCTGTTCGAAAATTCATAGTAAAATCATTATTCTTTGAATTTGTGTATACAATCACACTATTTTTAGGAAGAAATTCCGCAGTTACTTTCACTACCTCATCAAGAAAACCGCCAGGATTTCCCCTCAAATCAATAATTAGGCACTCCAATCCTTTTTTTAGAAAATTATCTATTTCGTTTGTTAAATCATCATACACATAAGAAGTGAAGCGAGAAGAAGCAATATATCCAATTTTTCGAGATTTCAAATAAAACGACGATGCTATGCTGGACACCTTGTAAATCTCTCTTCCCACAACATAATTTTTTAATTCCCCGATGGTGTTTTTTAGTATTAAATTAACAACAGTTCCTGTATCGCCTGCGAGAAGCTCGTTGACTTCCTGCTGTGATTTTCCTGTAACTGCCTGATTATCGACGAATAGCAAAATATCGCCCCGCTTTATTCCTGCTTTTTCAGCCGGTGAATTCTTCTGCACTGAACCGACAACAACCGAATCATTAATTGTAGCCGCTGTTATTCCAATCCCTTCTGCTCTGCCCGTGTTCTTTTCTTGGTATTCTTTCAGTTGCTTTGCTGAATAATAATTACTCTGATTGTCTAAAAAATTAAGCATAGCTCGGAAAGCGCTTTCCGATGCTTGCTCAATATCAAATGTATCCAGATGATTTTTTACCGCTGTTTCAAGAATAAACTTAAATTTCTGTGCATTATATTCTATCAAATTATTGACATCATTTGCAGATGCATTATTATTGATATTTATTACAGCAGCAATTATTAATATTATAATAAGAACTCTTTTCATAAAAATCTGTAATATTTTAGTTTTGAATTTTCGGTACTAAAACAAAAATTAAATATTTATCAACGTTAAAACGTCTAAACGATAAATTTAGTTAATATTTTTTCACATATGGGAGTAATTATGAATAATTTAAGTGCTGACCTTGTCGTAATTGGTGCGGGACCCGGTGGCTATGTTGCAGCAATTAGAGCATCCCAACTTGGTTTGAAAACAATTTGCGTCGAGCGAGAACATCTTGGAGGAATTTGCTTGAACTGGGGATGTATTCCAACAAAAGCATTGCTTAAAAACGCTGAATATATGCACTTCCTTAAAGAAGCAAAAAACTACGGCTTCAATATCGAAAAATTTGACGTCGATTTCCATCAAGTTATCAAGCGTAGCCGTGATGTAGCCAGCAAAATGTCCAACGGAATTGGCTTCCTTTTCAAAAAATACAAAGTCGAGCATCTTAAAGGCGAAGCTTCATTCAAAACCAAAAATATCATTGAAGTGAAAGACAGAAATGGCAATATCACAGACACTATCGAAACAAAAAATGTGATTATTGCAACTGGTGCGCGCCCTCGTATGTTCCCGGGCATCGAAGTAGATAGAAAAAAAGTGATTACAAGCAAAGAAGCACTTATTTTGCAAGAAGCTCCTAAATCTATGATTATTATGGGAGCTGGTGCTATTGGTGTCGAGTTTGCTTATTTCTACAACTCTTTCGGAACAGAAGTTACAATTATCGAAATGATGGATAGGCTTCTTCCCGTTGAAGATGAAGAAGTATCAAAAGAATTAGAGCGTAATTATAGAAAAGAGAAAATCAAGATATTAACTAATACAAAAGTATTGTCTGCAAAAGCAGTAGGTGATGGGGTGGAAGTGAAAGTCCAGAAAAAAGATGGTTCAGAAGAAACTCTCAAAGCCGATATTGCCTTGAATGCAATCGGTATTCAGGCAAATATTGAAAACATTGGGCTGGAAAATATCGGAGTTGAAATAGAAAAAGGATTTATCAAAGTTGATAAGTTTCTCAGAACAAACGTCGAAGGTGTTTTCGCTATTGGAGATGTTGCCGGTGCCCCCTGGCTTGCTCACAAAGCATCAGCCGAAGGTATTGTTGCAGCTGAATTTATTGCCGGTCACGAAGTTGAAGGCGTTGATTATAATAATATTCCGGGTTGCACATATTGCCAACCTCAGGTTGCCAGCGTCGGACTAACCGAAGCAAAAGCCAAAGAATTAGGCTATGAAGTGAAAATCGGTAAATTCCCATTCACTGCAAGTGGCAAAGCTCACGGTATCGGCGAAGCTCGCGGTTTTGTCAAGTTAGTTATTGATGCCAAATACGGCGAAGTGCTGGGTGCTCATATGATTGGTCCCGATGTAACCGAACTTATTGCAGAAATTGGTCTTGCTCGCAGTGTCGGTGCTACGGGTAAATCAATTTTCAAAACTGTTCACGCTCATCCAACTTTGAGCGAAGCAATTATGGAAGCAGCAGCTGCTGCCTATGGTGAAGCTGTAAACTTTTAGCAAAATTTGAGGCTTTCTCATAAGCCCTGTTTTATTACCTTCGGAAGGTTTCAAACCTTCCGAAACTTCGCAATAAAAAATATGTTAGCACATCAGTCCGTGTCAATATTATAAAAAAAGGCTGCCACTTTCACGAGGCAGCCTCTTTTTTAACTAAAACTCTGATTTTTATTCAAATAAACTTTCTAACTCTTCTTTGAGCGTTTCGATTTCAACTAATTTCCGTTCTCCGGTTGCTCTGATTTTTATTTCAACTTTGTTGTTCTCTAAATTCTTCGGTCCAATAATTAATTGCACGGGCAAACCAATTAAATCGGCATCGTTAAATTTCACTCCTGGCGTTTCTTCACGGTCATCATAAAGCACTTCGTAACCCGCTTTGCTTAACTCGCTGTAGAGTTCATCAGATTTATTTTTTACTTCGGGGAATTTTTGCTGATTGACAGCTATCAGATGTATATCAAATGGTGCAAGAGGACGTTTCCACACAATACCCTTTTCGTCATAATTTTGCTCTATAAAGCAAGCCATAATGCGCTCCACACCAATACCGTAGCTACCCATAATTATTGGCTGCTCTTTTCCGTTCTTATCCAAAAATTTGGCTTCGAGTGCCTCAGAATACTTTGTTCCCAACTTGAAAATATGACCAAGTTCTATTGCTTTGACAACTTTTATTGGTGCTCCTGATATTGGAGATGGTTCGCCCTCACGAATTGTTCTTAAATCATAAAATTCAGTGATAAATGGACAATCACGTTTAAAGTCAATGTTTTTATAATGAAAACCATCTTCATTTGCTCCACTAACCAGCCCATTAGCGTCTTTGAGCAATTTATCGGCAATTATTCTCATATTAGTTTTCAAATTAATCGGTCCAATAGAGCCGTGGTCTGCACCCGTGAAGCGAATTAATTCCTCGCTTTCAGCTGGTCTGAATGTACCTGTTCCTAACACACTTTGCAATTTGCTTTCGTTCAGCTCATCGTTGCCACGCATAAAAATAAGCACTGGCTTATCTTCCACAATATAAACAACCGATTTGGCGCATCGTTCCTCAGGAATTCCGAACTGCTCAATTAAATCATCAATAGTCTTTGCGTTTGGAGTGGGGAACTTCTCCAAGGGCAAATCCTGCTCAATTCTACCCACAGGAGGCAGTGCAGATGTTGCTACTTCTACATTTGCTGCATAGCCATCTTCAGCAATTGCAACGACGTCTTCGCCCGAATCAGATACCACCATAAATTCTTCACTTTTGTTTCCGCCCATCGCTCCCGACGAAGCACCTACAACAAAGAACTTTATTCCACAGCGTTCGAATATTCTGCAATATGCGTCGTGGTGTTTCTGATAAGAAACATCTAATCCTTCCCACGACGAATCAAGCGAATATGAATCTTTCATTATAAATTGCCTACCACGCAATACTCCGGATTTCGGACGCGGTTCATTGCGGAATTTAGTTTGTATTTGATACCAGATTTGTGGCAAATCGCGATATGATTTTATATGCTGTTTTGCGTGAAAAGTAATAATCTCTTCGTGAGTTGGAGCAAGCACAAGCCCTTCGCGATTTTTGATGTGAAACAGCACATCTCCCATTGCTTCTACTCTTCCGGTTTGCTCCCATATTTCTATTGGATTAAGTGCGGGCAACAAAAATTCTTGCCCACCGATGGCATCCATTTCCTCACGCAGAATTTGTATGATTTTTTTGATTACTCTATATCCAAGTGGCAAAAATGAGAAAACCCCTGATGCAAGCTGCCTGACCAGTCCCGTTCTCAGCATTAATTGATGCGATGGAATTTGCGCTTCCGATGAATTTTCTTTCAAAGTTGGTATAAATAATTCCGATTGTTTCATAATAGTCCTTTGCAAATTTTTGCTATTCAAAAAATAACAAAATTATAACAAATATTATTAATCTTCAAATTGTAAATTTGAAACATATTTATTCAATTATCGTATTTATTCAAAGTTAATTTTCCATATTTCTTATGAGGTTTCTATGAGAAAAATAATAACTTTATTCCTTTTAGTTGTATTTACTCCTGCTATTTTTGCAAAAGGGGTGGGGTTTGTTCCTTATTATTCGCAATCATTCTGGACACAGTCAAGCGAAGGTGCCTTCCGCTACGGCAATTACGGTTTTATCAATCCCGCCACTCTTGCAATGACTAACCGCAATGAATCCTTCTTTATGATTAACGACAAAAACAGAAACTTCGAAAAGCCAGACTACGGCTTTTTCTCAGGCGGTAAATATTTTGGTTCGGGTGTGGTTCGCTATGATTTTTCGGGAAAATCCTTCTACGACATACGATATTCCTTTGGCTTTGGCAATAGAGAATTTGGAATGGGATTTGGCTATGCAGCAATTAGCGGCGATAACCCATTCGGTTATAGACCTTCTTACATTGTGGGGCTTCTTTGGCGTCCATTGCCTTACATTTCAGCCGGTTACATCTATCGTAGCAATTTCAGGAATTTGAACGAAGAACACGTTGGTGAATTAGCCATAAGACCGATTAAAAATTACCCGCTTACCTTCTATATTGATGGTGCTGCAAGCAATTTAGACGACTACAAAAAAGTCAAATGGAGTGCTGGCTTGAACTATGAAGTTTTAGATGGAATTAGAATTGGTGGGCGGTACTTCTCCGATGAACGTTTGTCGATTGGAATTGATGTAAGTTTCGGTTATTTTGCTCTTGGTTCAGTTGTTTCTGCACCTTCAAAAGATAACTTCAATCAAGCTACAAATGCTTATTTAGTTAGATTTTCGCCGCTCGACCGCTCCATTATCTACGATGCTTTTCTCAGCAAGCAAAAAGTTGCTAAACTTGAACTAAAAGGTTCGCTCCAACCTGAATCCTCATTGTTATCTATTCTATTCCCATTTCCCTCTAAATACACAACAATCTATGATGTGCTGAAAAAACTCGATGCTATTCAGCAGGACAGAGAAATCAAAGAACTTTATCTTAATATCACTGATTTTACAGCAAGCTACTCTGATATGTGGGAAATCCGTGAAAAACTTGCACAACTTAAAGCTTCTGGCAAAAAAGTTGTGATTTTCTCAGAAAGCTACAACATTAGAAACTACCACTTAGCAACTGTTGCCGATGAAATCATACTCGAACCTCTCGGTGAAGTTACTATTGAAGGTTTCTCATCAAGCAGAAGCTACTACAAAAAATTTATGGAAAAATATGGTTTGGGATTTGAAGAAATTCGCCTTTTCAAGTATAAATCTGCTGCCGAAAGTTTTTCGAGAACTAACTTTTCCGAAGGCGAGAAAGAACAGCGTGAAGAATACATCGACGACTTATTCAATTTAGCAAAAACAGACATTAAAACAGCAAGAAATTTGTCTGATAGTGAGTTCGACGACATTCTTAATTCACTTATTATCACTGCAAACAAAGCAAAAGAGAAAAAATTAATCGATAGAATTCACCGCTGGGATAAAATAGATACTCTAATCAAGTTCAACAACAAAGATTATGTTATTTCAAACGAAAGAATTCGCTTCGAAGATTTCACTACTATTGATAATCGCTGGGGCGAGCAAGATAGAAAAATCGCCATTGTCTATGCCGAAGGTGTTTGCGACTTAGAAACTGGCATTTCGGGACGAAAATTATCAAAAGTTCTTGAAAGTATCCTTGAAAGCAAAAAATACGAAGCGGTAATTCTCCGCGTGAATTCGCCTGGTGGTTCTGCTTTTGCTTCCGATTTAGTTGCCGAGACTACCCGCCGCTATAAAGGGAAAAAGCCAATTATTGTCTCGCAGGGTTCGGTTGCTGCATCAGGTGGCTACTGGCTTTCGATGGATGCTGATACTATTTTAGCAACTCCTATTACAGTTACTGGTTCTATTGGCGTGATTGCTTCCTACATTTATAACAAAGGTATAATGGATAGTCTTGGTATTACCTACGATGTTGTCAAACGAGGAGAACATTCTGATTTAGGAAACGCTATTTCTCTTCCATTCATCGGAATTGGTCTTCCCGCACGTAATTTCACCGATGAAGAATTGTCCCAATTCAAGGGATTAATATCTGATTTCTATGGAGATTTCGTAAATAAAGTTGCAAAAGGAAGAAATGCTGATAGCGCAACTATTGGCAATATAGCACAAGGTCGTATCTATTCTGGAGCGAAAGGTAAATCCATCGGACTTGTCGATGAAATTGGCGGTATCGACAAAGCAATTGAAATTGCCAAAAAGAAAATCAATTTCAAGAAAAACGATGTCCTTAAAATTGATGAATTCTGGCCACAATCTAATATTCCTTTTGATTTTAATTTTGAAGCAAAAGCCAAAGAAATTAACATTTTCCCGAAAGAGATTTCCAATGATATAAAGTTCAGAATTAATAATAACGGCAAACCACTTCACATTTTGCCATTCGACTATTACGATTTGATAAAATAAATTTTTGGAATTTTTGAGTTGTTCTAAATCAACGGTCTCTTTATGCTGTTTCAACATAAAATTACAATGACACGACACTTTGAATAGATGAAGCATAACAAGTAAAGAAAGGTGATTTCTTATTATCCTTCGGAAGGTTTCAAACCTTCCGAAGGCTATTTGTCGGCAACTTCCCAAACGCCCCCAAGTTTTGTTCATTTTTAAAAAATAATAACATAATATCTGTTGTTGATATAATAACTCATTCAATTAGGTATTTTGAAAAAATACTTAATAGTAGTAAATTGCTTTTTTATTTTGAGTGAATATGGGACTTCTGAAACATTTTATTCGTGAAGCATTAATCTTGTCAAAAATAGACATTACTAAAAACATTGAGTATGATAGAATTACCCGACTTATTCTAAAAAAAATGCTCAAAGCAAATTCAAATTGCATAGATGTTGGGTGCCACAAAGGTGATATTTTAAAACTTTTTCTTAAATACGCACCCGATGGAACTCATTACGCATTCGAACCACTACCGCATCTATACGCTGAATTAGTTGATAAATTTAGTTCAAAAGCAAAAATTTATCCTTATGCTCTTTCAGATAAAGAAGGTCGCTCTACTTTCCAGTACGTAAAGAATGCACCCGCTTATAGTGGTATTCTACGCAGACGCTATGATATTGCTTCTCCTGTAATTGAAGAAATAGAGGTTGAAATAAAAACTTTAGATTTGCTCATTCCTCAAACTGAACGCATTCATTTCCTTAAAATTGATGTCGAAGGTGGTGAATTCCCCGTTTTGAAAGGAGCAAAAAATTTGCTCAAATCAAGCAAACCTACTATTCTGTTCGAATCTGGTGTTGGTGCAAGCGATTATTATGGAACTGACGCAAATTCTCTTTTTGAATATTTAACTGATGAAATTGGTTTAAAGATATTTACTCTAAAGTCTTTTATATCAAATCGCAAGTCTGTTAGCAAACAACAGTTTGAACATTATTTCAATTCCAACGAAGAATTTTGTTTCATTGCAAGTGATGTATAAGGTATTTTGTTCTAATACCAATTCTTTCTGCTTTATTTCAAATGTTTTTTGTGCTAATTGCAAAATTTTGTAACTTTGCAGGCGAAAGGCGATGGAGTTCGCCAAAACCGCCAGCGATGGCTGATAACTCCTATAAGAAATTATAAGTAATTTTTTATAGGAGTTTTATGTTAAAAGGAGTTCTGTTAGTTGGGATAGGCGGTTTTATCGGAAGCATCGCAAGATATGTTACTACTGTTTTTGTCCACAAAATTTTCCCGACTAACTTCCCTCTGGGAACATTACTTGTAAACCTAATCGGTTGCTTTTTAATCGGCATAATTCTCGGACTTTTCGAGAAAGGGGAAGTGCTTTCGCCCGAAATGAGATTGATGCTCTCGGTTGGTTTTTGCGGCGGTCTTACAACTTTTTCTACTTTCACAAACGATACCATAAACTTAATTAACGATAGGGAAGTGCTATTCTTGACGTTTTATATGGGTGTGAGCGTATTTTTAGGTATTTCGCTTACCTTGTTTGGCAAAACAGTTGTCAATTATATATGGAGATAATCAATGAAATTAGAGGGAAAATCTCAGGTGTTGCGTATTTACATCGGTTCTCAGGATAAATACAAACATCAACCCACTTACGAGTTCCTTGTTCTCGAAGCAAAACGTAAAGGCTTGGCTGGTGCTTCTGTTTTTCGGGGTGTGCTTTCATACGGCGCAAATAGCGTCATTCATTCAGCAAAAATTCTGGCACTTTCTGCTGTTGTCGAAATTATCGATAAAAAAGAGAAAATTTTCGAATTTATCAACCATTTAGATAATATCTTCACAGGTCAAAATTTCGGTGGAATGGTTACTACATTCGAGGTCGATGTAATTGTTTACCAGCCTCACGAGAAAGGCAAAGAAGGTAAATGAAATTAATGTGAAGTTACATTTGTTAATATTACGAACCTTGGGATTGTATCAAGCGGACTAATTATTTACCTTCGTAAGGTTTCAAATCTTCCG
>JAKIZO010000016.1:319-17448 GCA_022707965.1 Bacteroidota bacterium | reverse complement strand
AGGTTTTCTAAAAGAAATGAAATTTTCTTAAATATTCTACCTTTTTTACAGTCCCAAAGGTTTAATACACGCACTTATAGGATAGTCCGACAAACAGAATAATAAAAAATAGCCTTTTTTCTTGCTCTTTTGAGCAATTTCACACAAATAAATCTATAAATTCAAATTTTTCGCCGTCAAACAATCCTTTATCGCTTAATTTCAGCTTGGGTATGACCAGCAGTGCCATAAACGATAATGTCATAAATGGTGCGTGCAGGTCCGTGCCTAATTCCTTAGCTCTTTCAGTTAGTTTTTTATAGAGATTTGCAGTCGATTCAAAGTCCATTGCAGACATTAGTCCCGCAATTGGAAGTGGAAGCACCGTGCTTTCCGCCGATGTAGCAACGCTCAAACCACCTTTGCTTTCGACAATTGCATTTATTGCATTAATCAGTGAAATATCATCAGCTCCAACCGCAATTATATTATGACTATCGTGTGCAACAGTCGTGGCTATTGCTCCTTTTTTAAGCTTAAAATTGTTTATAAATGCTATTGCAGGTTTTGCCTTTCGATAACGATTATAAACTACGAGCTTCAGCACGTCATTATCAACGTCCGATACAACGTAATTATTCTCTATTTTTGCTTCACAAACGATTTTCTCAGTTATGAGTTCCCCATCAATTGCTTTGATAACATTAATTTTAGGACTGCGAGATTCAATCTGGATATCTTCAAGCGATATTCTTTCTGCTTCAAAAATATTCAGCTTTTCAGAAAAGGTTGGATTAAAATAAGTAACACCATTTTCAAAAACTAATTTCCCATCAACGTATGTTCGCAAAATATTGAAATCTTGAAGATTGTCCACTACAATCATATCAGCTGGGTCGCTAATTCTCAGTAGCCCAACATTTAACCCATAATGTTCCACTGGTCGCAAGCAAGCCACACTTAATACATCAAACACATCAAAGCCCATTTTCAATGCTTTCTTTACCAACAAGTTAATATGACCGTTCATCAAGTCGTCTGGGTGAAGGTCATCAGTGCAAAACATACACATATCATTATGTTCGGCGATTAGTTTTGATAGAACATCAAAGTTTTTTGCTGCAGAACCTTCCCTAATTAATACTTTTATTCCATATTTAATTTTTTCCAATGCTTCTGAATAAGTAAAACACTCGTGATCTGTTGAAATACCAAACGAAGCATACTTCTGCAAATTCTCACCAATAAGTCCAGGTGAATGTCCATCAATTCTTTTATTAAGCTTTCTGGCAATATCAATTTTAGCTATTACCTCCGGATCTTCGTAAATAACCCCTGGATAATTCATCATCTCGCTTAAAAATTTCAAATCATATTTTTTGAACAATATCTCAATATCTTCTGCTGTAATTTTTGCTCCTGATGTTTCGAAATTTGTAGCGGGCACACACGATGGCACTCCAAAGAAGAATTTCAGTGGGGCATTTCTTGCATTCATTATCATATATTCGACGCCCTCTATTCCCATAACATTCGCAATTTCGTGAGGGTCCGAAACAACTGCAACCGTTCCGTGCTTCACAGCTGCTCGTGCAAATTCCGATGGCGGCAGCATCGAGCTCTCAATATGCACGTGAGCATCGATAAGCCCCGGCACAATGAAAGTATTGTCCTCTACTTCGTCAGTATATACAATATCCTTAATTATTCCATTTTCAATTTGTATATAACCTTTCTTGATAGTTCTATTAATTATATCAAGAATATTGCCTTTTAAGATTGTGTTCATAAATTAGTTTACTTTTTGTTTTTATTTTGTTTATTTTTATTAATCAAATAATTTTTGAAGGCTTGAATAAATTCTGGACTAAGAGAATTATTTTTTGGGCGATACTGTCCATCGTAAAAGCGAAAATTGCTTACACTTCCATTCCTTGCTTTTAACTGAGAATATTTTTTATTGTCTGATAATAATTGTTCCTTTTTTTTCATTTTTTATTCTTTTTGGAATACAAAAGGGGTACATTCACATTTTTTCTCGACTTCTTTTTTCGCGGCTTCTGCTGATTCCTTTGATGAGTAATTACCTATTACTACTGCATATTTTATTTCACCATCGACTTCTTTTTCAATAATTTCTGTCCGAAGTTTCATTCCTAGAAAGCGTTTTTTTTCATATTCGGCAGCTGATTTGGTGGAATATAGTCCCACTTGTAGTCCCCAGCGTTGGTTTTCTGTTTGAGTTTTAGGAACTGCTTTTTCAGTGTTTATTTTGCTTTTAAAATCATACTTTGCGGAAGAAATCGAGGATTGAACAACATCGGTTGCAGGGGCTAAAAATTCTGATTTTGGATAATTTTTCCTGAAAAATTCAAGTTCCTTTTTTGCTTCAAGAGTATCTCCAATCACCCCATAAAATTGAACAATTCGCCACTGTGCGTCATCTGCCCATTCACTATTCGGATAATTTTTTACTATGTTTTTGTATATTTTAACTGCTCGCAACCCATCTTCCATCAAAACCCCTTGCAGCAATAGCACGCCCGGTTCGTTCGGATAATCCGCCAGAAGCTTTGGCATTGCTGCACGAACTTCCTCAATTTTGCCTTGTGCAACTAATTTTAGAAGTGATGATATCCTTTCAGATTGACAATAGATAATATTATTAGTGAAGAACAGAACTAACAATATTATGATGATTTTTTTCATTTTTCTAAACAATGAAATGAGAATAAACAAAATTTAAATAATTTTTAATAAATATTCTAATTATTTTTATCTATTATTTTTGAAATACCTTTCAAATTTCGAGCGGTCTCATTATGCAAACGCCCGTTGCTGATGAATTGCTGTTCAAGTAGTTTTGCAGTGAATTTTCCAGCACTACTTTTTTCTGTCCCGAAGAAGCGTGTAGCAATTTGACTACATTATTCTCTACAACAATTAGCCCAACGTGCGAAAAATCCAATCCAGGCTTGTTTGTAACAAATCCTACTAAATCGCCCGTTTGCAATCTATTTTCTATGTTTGGAAATTGCTCTTTCGGAATGTAATGATAGGTTCTTTTTCGTATATGTTCTTCATAAACTTCAATTTCAGCTATCATTTTAGGGACTTTTCGAAGCACAGGATAAAGCTCAGAATTCTCGGACATAAAATAAACGTTAAATTGAATTGGAATTCCACCTAAACTCTTTGATATATCCGTAACAACCCCCTTGCTCTCATTGTCAGTAATCCAATCAGATGTGTAATGAAGTCGTGAAGTATAATCAACCAATTTCCCTTTTCTGTATCTTATAAATTCAAGCTCACGAGCAAAATCGTTCATAGTTGTAAGCCCCTTTTTTATCATTCGGGCAAATGCAAGCGAACTTTCCATCAATGTTACGCAGTCAAATTCAATCAAATTCACAACAATTTCTTCATTTTCGCCATTTATTTCAAGTGTACCGCCTTCGTATGGTCTTCCTATAAAGCATTTTGCTACATCTATTACAACTTCGCCAATATTCTTTGCTTTCCAATTGTTTTGTTCTGATTGCTTCAATAGTTTTTCGAACATACTCTCGTTTGTTAAAATTACTTCCGAACTCTTTTTCTTTTTTGGTCTTCTTTTCTTACTTTTAGCAAGAATATCATTAGTCAAGAGAAAAGTGCCACCAACAGCCAAAAATTCCGATAGTATTTTAATAAATTCTCTTCTTTTCATCTTTCTTTGCTCGAATTTATTAATACATCAAGCGAAAAATTAAAATGAGCTATTTTTTTGCTATTACTGAATAATTCCAACGTATTATCATCTTTCAATAATAACTTGTACTTTCCATCAGTAGACGAAATTTCCCGTGCGTTTTCGAACAAATTTCCGTTGGTAAAGTTGCTTCCTGCTTCTTTATTTGCACAAATTTTTCCCGAAGCTGCTTCCTTTGCAAGCAAATCGCAACGTTCATTCAAAGCAATTCCTGAGTGAGCAGGAACTTTATTCCAATGAACCTTATATTTCTGAACCAGTTCCCACAGTTTTTGGACTAAATCAAGATTTTGAACGGGTTTTCCATCAGATTTCTTCCAGTTCTTCTTTTGCCAGGAATATATCCACTTCGTCATTGTATTAAACAATAGCTCGCTATCAGTATTGATTTGCATCTCTTTGCTAAATTGACTTGCATAATTAATTGCTTCAATTGCTGCCTGGTATTCAGCTCTATTGTTCGTTGTTTCAGGAAGATATCCGCTTTGTTCAATAATCTTTCCATCAATCTCTGCTATAAATGCCCAACCACCGGGTCCAGGGTTTCCCAAACAAGCGCCATCAGTATATATATTAATCTTTTGCATTTCCCTCAGATTTTTAGTTGATAACAGATTGAGATTCGTCGCTCATCACAATAAAAGCAACTGCATAATGTTCAGTATGCGAAATTGAAACATCTATCCTGTATTTTTCGTATTTCTCTTTCATTCCACCACCAAGCACAACGACTGGTTTGCCGTTTGTTTCATTAATTATTCCAACTTCATTGAATTTAAAGCCTTGTGTAATTCCTGTGCCAATAGCCTTGCTGAAAGATTCTTTTACTGCAAAACGTGCCGCGTAGTGAAGAAATTTCTTTTCCTTAAATTCTTCACAATATTCAATTTCTGTGCTTGTAAATATTCTTCGAAGAAATCTATCACCATACTTTTCAATTGCACTTTTTATTCGCTCAACTTCAATAATATCAGTTCCAATTCCATAAATCATACTTATTCCTCTTTTAGTAATTTCATTAATTTAGGTAAAGCCACTGCCGACGGTTCCGCAATTTTGAAATCAACATATCCCGATAATGCAGTTTGATTTGGGTTAATCTCGATTAATACTGCACCATTTCTTTTTGCGTGTCGGGGCAAGTCGGCAGCGGGATAAACTTCGGCTGAGGTGCCAATCGAGAAATATACTTCTGCTATTTGACTTGCATCGTAAGCTTTTGTTAGTGCTTCTTGCGGCAACATCTCGCCAAACCAAACAACTGCTGGTCTTATCTGACCACCACAACTTTCGCACTTCGGCAAACTTTTATCTTCAACGTTGATTTCTTTCCTATAATATTCACCACACTTTATGCAATAATTTTCGATAATATTCCCGTGCAACTCGATTACATTAGTCGAACCTGCTCTGTGATGCAAACGGTCAACATTTTGAGTGGCAAGACTGAAATAGTCGAACATTTTTTCCATCTCAGCAATTGCATAATGCCCCGCATTTGGTTGAGCATTCGCAATTATTTTGCGTCTATACTGATACCATTCCCACACCAGCTGCGGGTTCGACATAAAACCTTTCATACTGGCAAGTTCCATCGGATTGAACTTTGCCCATAGCCCATCGGGGTCGCGGAAGGTTGCAATTCCGCTTTCAGCGGATACGCCCGCACCCGTCAATATCGCTACTTTTCGAGCTTTTCTGAGAATTTTTGCCACTTCATTAATCATCTTCTAAATTTTCTATTTTGTGAATTAATTTCTCTATTTGTTCAATAAGCTTTTCTTTCTGATTTTTACTTGATTTAATGCTTTCGTTCAGTTCGTTAAAATCTTTTTCTAAAATCTTTATTTGCTCATATCTATTTTTTAATATTTCACGCAAAGCCTCGTTTTTCTCTCTTAATGTAACAATTTGCAAGTCTTTCAGCGTTTTTTCAGCATTTAAATCTTTTATCAATTTATCACGAACTGCATAAAAATTCTCTCCAAATTGCATCTCGCTCTGAAGCTTCAATTTCTCAATTTCTTCATCCTTTCTTTGTAATTCATTTTGTAGTTTCTCTATCTCTTTCGATAATTTCTCTATTTTATCATCATCTGCTAATGGGAATAATTCAGGCATTCTTCCATAATTAGCTTTGATATTCAACTTATCAATTTTCTTATTCAAATTGCTTATTGTCTTGTCCTTTTCCTCTATAGTTTTTTCAAGCTCAATTATTTGATTTTTCAGTTCTTGAAGTTGACTGTTGATGGGAATATTAAACATATTATCGCTTAATTCTGCAACTCTTGTCTCAAACTCCTGCAATTTACTTGTTAGTTCATCAATCAACGCATCTTTTTCTTTAAGCAACTGATTGTTTTGCTCAATCTTTTCTTTAAGTTCGTTGTTTTCAGTAGTTATCACCAACAATTCATTCTCTAAATCATATAATTTCTGTTCTTTCTCAACAGCTTCGTTGAATTTTTCGGTTAATTCTATTACTTTGTTCTCTTTTTCATTTATTATATTAATTTTTAATTCTAATTCAGACGATAGTTTTGCTTTATCTCTTTGTAGTTCCGAAATCTCATTGGATAGAAGTCTTTTATGCTCGATTAATTGATTGTTTTGTCGCTTTAATTGATTTACCTCTTCGAACAAAATTTCATATTTATTCTGAACAATTTGCAAAGCTTCAATTTGTGCTGAAAGCGATAAATTTTCGTCCTGAATAGTAGCGAATTTATGTTGAAAACTATCGATTTGTGCTTTCAACTTTGAAATTTCATCTGCCTGTCGATTAATCAATTCCTCTTTTAACGCAACGCTATCGTTTAGCAATTGAATGTCGTCGAGCAATTTCGTGTTTCTGACCGTATAATCGTCCAGCTTCTTCGTGATTTGCTCATTTTTTAATATTTCTTCTGCCAATTGTTGCGAAATTTGTTGGTATTTTGATTTAATATTATGAAGTTCTGCGTTCTCTTTTTCAAGTAAATTATTCTTGTTCAGTAAATCGGCATTTTTAATCATCAAATCAGAATTATTATTTTTAATCAGCATCATTTCATTTTCTAATTCGGCAATTTTCTCTTTATAAGCGGAATTTTCATTATTGATGTTTTCTATAGTTTTATTGGAATAATCTAATTTTTCTGTTAATTCTGCAATAATATTGTTCAGATTAGCAATTTGTGTCTCGTGTTCGAAAGCTTGCTTCAAAAGTTCATTTGTAGTCAGTTCGAAATTCTTGATTATTACCTGTTCTTCTTCTAACTTCGCTTTGATTTCACTATTCTCGTTTTCGAGCAGTTCGATTTTTTGTAAATACTCGTTAGCTTTGTTTTGCATTTCAGCAAGTTGTGCTTGCAAATCCTCAACTAATTCTGATTTTTCTTGAAGTTCTTTTTCGAGGTTGCGGTATTTGAAAATAATATTTTGTGCGTCAGCATATTCAGTTTTTAACTTCTGGATTTCTTTCTGTTTTTCAATCAACTCAAAATTTTTGCGTGTAATTTCTTTTTGAGCAAATTGAAAGTCAATAGATATTTTAGTGAGTTCATCGATTTTCTTCAAATTTTTTGTGTTTTCAGATAATAATTCATCATACTTTGCTTGAACTATCTTCAATTCAATTATATCTGCTTCTGCATTTTGCAATTTTCCCTCTAATTCTTTTACTAGCGCAGCGAGCTCTTCATTTTCTAAAAGCAACTTATTACGTTCTTTATAAACGTAATCATATTGTGAATATAGGGAATAGAGTTCTTCGTAACGTGTATTCACGTCGGTTACTTGGTTGGATAGCTCGTCGATAATTTTATTGTTCTCGTGAATTTTAGAATTTGCTTCTTCGATAATTCTCTCTTTTTCACTTATCTCTTTTCTTAAAGCATCAATTTTCTCAATTAATTCAGAGTATTTGGAATTGGAATAATTAGTTATCTCTGCTGCTTTGTTAATAGTTTCCCACAATTCAGAAATTTTTTCTTTCGTACGGTAATCTATTTCTTTAGATTTGCTCATATAATGAAAAGAAACTAATCAATCCATAAAATAATTTAAAAAAATATAAAAAAACAACAAAAAATCAAACTACTTTGTTGTAAAATATTAAATTTCCTTAAAAGAATACACTATTTTTTATTCTTGTTATTTAGCGTAGCTTTAATAAAACTTATAAATAAGGGATGACCTGTAACTGCTCTTGATTTTAGTTCAGGGTGGAACTGAACACCTAAAAACCAGGGATGGTCGGTAAGCTCAATTATTTCGACAAGGTTACCGTCGGGGGAAGTTCCACTCATCACCATACCTTTCTCTTCGAGTAAAGCTCTGAATTTATTATTGAGTTCATAGCGATGACGGTGCCTTTCAGAGATTTCTTTCGAGCCATACGCTTTGAAAGCAAGCGAGTCCTCTTGTATTACACAAGGATATGCACCAAGCCTCATTGTTCCACCTTTTTCTTTGACATTTTTCTGCTCATCCATCAAATCAATTACACAATAATCATTTGTCTCAAATTCGCCACTTGTTGCTTGGGGCAATCCGCATACATTTCTTGCAAATTCAATAACACTGCATTGCATACCAAGGCAAATACCGAAAAATGGTATTTTGTTTGTGCGGACATACTTAATTGCTGTTATTTTCCCTTCTATACCACGAAAGCCAAAGCCTGGTCCGACCAATATTCCATCTAAATGTCCAATTTTGCTTGCGACATTTTCTTCGGTAATCTCTTCGCTGTTGATTAATTCAATATTTACCTTACAGTTGTTAATTGACCCTGCGTGTATAAATGCTTCTATTATACTTTTATATGAATCTGTGTATTTCGTATACTTCCCAACTAACCCAACATTAACTGAGTACTTTGGATTACGAATTCGCTCGACAAATTTCTTCCAGGTTTCAAGTTCAAGCTCGTTCAGCGGCAATCCCATTTTGCGTAGAACGATTTGTTCAAGTTCCCTTTTTGCAAATAATAATGGCACTTCGTAAATTGTTGATTCAACGTCTATTACTTCAATTACAGAATTTTCTTCTACGTTGCAAAATAGCCCTATCTTTTGGCGAAGCTCTTTGGAAAGTTTATGCTCAGTTCGGCATAGTAATATATCTGGTCTAATCCCAAATTCCATCAATGCTTTCACTGAATGCTGTGTTGGCTTTGTTTTAAGTTCGCCTGCTGATTTGATATATGGAACATAAGTTAAATGAATATTCAATACGTTCTGAGGACCTCTTTCGAGCCACATCTGACGTTGTGCTTCCAAAAATGGAAGCGATTCAATATCGCCAACTGTTCCCCCAATTTCAATTAATATAAAATCATACTCACCTTCGAAAATCGTCATCCTGCGTTTGATTTCGTTCGTAATATGAGGTATCACCTGAACTGTTTTTCCTAAATAATGCCCTTTTCTCTCTTTTGTGATTACTTCAAAATACACCTGTCCCGTTGTTGTGTTGTTCTTTTTACTTAATGAGTAACCAAGAAATCTTTCATAATGCCCTAAATCTAAATCAGTTTCCGCTCCGTCATCAGTAACGTATACTTCTCCGTGCTGAAAAGGATTCATCGTTCCTGGGTCGACATTAATATATGGGTCGAACTTCATTATCGAAACCTTATATCCACGCTGTTTGAGTAAGTATCCAAGCGATGCTGATGCAATTCCTTTTCCAAGTGAAGAAAGAACCCCACCTGTTATAAAAATATATTTTGTTTGTCTTGAATAAGTATCTTGTTCTTTCATAATTATTTCATTTTTCTAAAAAACAAAAACGCAAAATAACATTAATTAATAAATTTGACAAAAACTATAATCAAATTAGTATAAAAGATATTTATTGCGAATTATTTTGAATTGCTCAATTCCACGAGAGCATAAACTTATATATGAAAAATCATTTGGGGAAAATAATGAATTGAAATAATCATCAGTGCCAGTTACTTTTATGAACATATCTTTTGTTTTATTCGGTATGTCTGCTTTATTAAATAATTCAGGATGAACAGTTTTAACTGCTGATATTAGCAATGCCCCATACTTCATCGGTGAATAATTTTGATTACAATTGAACTTGAATATAATTCCCTCACAAGTTTGTTCTTTGAACTTTGCGTAAAATGGTCTAAACTGGGCTCGAAAGAAACTTATACCATCAAAATTGTATTTATTCAGTTCGTTTAATACTTCTTCTGCCTTGAAATCAGGACTTCCTATATATTGAAATGGCAAAGTCGTTCCAATTCCAATATTAAGTATGCCCAGTTCGCCAAAAATTCCCACAAGTGCGGCACCACGAATTGCATCAACCGTTGGAATATGTGGTGAAGTCGGAAACCACATCAATCCCGTATCTTCAAAACACATTTCTCGTTTCCAGCCTTTCATTTGAATTACTTCAACCTGTGTTTTAAGTTTTTTCCCTTTTTTATCGCTACCTAACCACCCTTCGCCTACCATCATTTTGGCTAATTCACCTATTGTCATTCCGTGAATGTAGGGGATAGGCATAATACCAACAAACGACTTTTTATCCTCTTCGAGGACGTTCCCGTCGATTGTTACTCCGTTTATAGGGTTAGGTCTATCTAAAATAAATACAGGCTTCTGGGCTTCTGCTGCTGCTTTGATAAAATAATACATCGTTGAAATGTAAGTATAAGAACGAATTCCAATGTCTTGTATATCGACGACAAGGGCATCAAGTTCCTTGATATGCTTCAAGTTAGGTGTGCGTTTGTCTCCATAAAGTGAAATTACTGGAATACCATTAAAATTTGCATCGCTCACCTTTTGTCCCGCAGGTAAATTTCCCCAGAGTCCGTGCTCAGGAACAAATATATATTTCAGGTTTAATTTATCGGTTTTGCTCATAATTTCAGCTGTTAGAATGCCTTTTGAGTTTCTCCCAGACTGATTTGTCAGAAGCCCAATCTTTTTCTTTTGCAAAGGTGCAAAATTATTCTCGACTAATACATCAATCCCTAAACTAATATTTGCAGAAATTATCGACGCTGTTGGCAAAAGGAAAAATAATATTTTAAGGAAGAACTGCATTTAATACTGTATTGCAGCCAAAAAAGAATTGAAAATTTTATTGAATTCTTTTTGAGTTGGTATTTCATTACCTAAAATTGTCATTGGCAATAACGTAAATTCATAGAATTGACCGATAGATGAGGCAAATACAGCAGATTTTGCTACTATTGCTCCATTAGTTGTGGAAAATTCATATTTTACAAAGTCTTTATTCCCAATTTGAAGGTTCTGATATTTCCCGATTAATTTTACAGCACCTGCTGATTTTTGCGCACGCCTTGCAAAACATTCACGAGCTACATCAAACAATATATCAACATTGATTTTTTTTTCTTCTGAATTAATTTTAAGCGCTGGAATATTTACTGCTGTAAATATTGCACATAAACTATATTCGGGGTTGCAAACTACTGCTAAAACATCTGCCGATGAACGCTCCTCTGTATCGATGAAAAACCAATCTTTAGGTATAAAAGAGACCATATCGCCTTTGTTGGAACGCAAAATTATATCAGACAGAGGTATTTCAGGCTTAGGGCTCAAAATTGCTGATTGCTCGAAATCCTGTTCTTCGTCGACTTGCTCTTTGACCACAATACAAGAGGAAAAACCAAATATTAAAATATAAAAGAGCAATATTTTGACTACGGAACTAATACTCCTCGACATGCAAAGAACCCGGATTAGTTTGAGAATGCTTCGAATAATTATATTTTTCTAAAAATATTGAGACAGATTCAACCATTTTCGGATTGCCGCACAAGAAAAAGTGCGTTTTTTCGGGATTTATCTCTATACCGACGTTTTCGAGCAAACCATTTTCCAGATGAGTTTCTATATATCCCGTAAGCCCATTCCAATTTTTATCTGCTTTAAGCAATGTGGGAAAATAATAAAAATTATCGAAAGAGTTTTGTATGAAAGTAAGTTCCGAATAATAACCTAAATCCCAGGGATATGCTGCCCCGTGCAAAACTGCTAATTTAATATCCTGATTATCTTTTATGTGCGACCGAAGAAAGCTTATATATGGTGCCAAACCAGTTCCTGTGGCAACCATAACAATATTACAACCTTCCGGTGTATCTTTCAACCTGAATACTCCCAGAATTTCCTCATCAACCCACATCCGGCTGCCCTGCGACAAAGCGAAAAGCCTTGGTGTTAGCTGTCCCGATTTGACCTGACTTATGTAAAATTCGAAATTAGATGTTTCATGATTTGCTGATGCTATCGAATATGGTCTTTTAATCAGAAAATCTGGTGGCAATTGTTCCAAAGTAATAACTGAGTTAGAAGAACGCTGTTCCTTTGCTAATAATCCAATTGTAGTGTATTGCCCTGCTTGGAATTTTTCTCTGGGAGTATCAGTCCTCACTCGTAAAATCATTAAATCAGGTGTTAGTAGAATTTTTGCAACAACTGTTGCATTATATGGTGATGATTTCATACATTAATAATAATATTAAAAAAACAAATTTAACTCAAAAGCTCCAAATCAACAAGCACTTTTACGACTTTGTCTTTGTCAACTGGTTTGATTAAATATGCTTCTGCTTGATTTGTGAATGCTTTCTTAATGTTTTCATAGTCGTCCAAAGCAGTTGTCATTACAATTTTCACACCGTCCAATCCCATTATCCCATTCATTTTCTCTATTTCACGAATTTTTGCTAATACTTCCTGTCCGTCCATTTCTGGCATCATTATGTCCAAAAAGACAACATCATAGAGAACACCTGAAAGATGTGCTGATGTGAATAATTCAATCGCTTGTTCGCCATTTTCAGCAACATCACACTCCCCGAATGCACTCAATATTTCCTGCATTACCTGAGAAGTTATATAGTCATCTTCTACAACTAAAGTACGCATAAATACCTCAATTTTGTTATATATTAATTTCGATATATCTTTCTAAATATTGTATTACTTTGTTGATTTCTTCACGAAAAATTCTAAATAATTTACCCAAATTCCTATTTGTATTGTTTCTGCTTAATCGATTTATTTCGCTTAATATATTTATCGCTTTTTCTGCTCCAAAATTTCCGACTTCGGATTTCAATTTATGTGAAATCCTATCAACTTGCTCCAAATCATTTTCCAATATTGCTTTTTCTAAATTGTTAATTTGAACAGGTGAGTTTTCAATAAAATATTTAATTAGCTTATTTAATAATGCTTTATTATGATTGATAGAAACAAGTAGTTTTGTTACATCAATAGTATTATTAGTGATATTAGGTGAATACTTGATGAGAACTTCAAAAAAATTCTCCCAATCAATTGGCTTGGTAATTATATAGTCAAATCCTGCTTCTTTTATCGCCTCAATTGTTTCATCGTCATCGTGCGCAGTTAGAGCAATAATTGGTGTATGCTCTAAGCTATTTTTTGCCTCAATTTCCAATAATGCTTTGATTGTTTCAAATCCATCCATCTCGGGCATTTGTATATCTAAAAGCACTGCGTCAAACTTTTCGTTCGAATAATAATATACTCCAATTTTGCCATTTTCAGCAACTTTATATCTACAATTTGTTGAATTTAAGGCTTCTTTTATTACTTCTTGATTAATATAACTGTCTTCGATAATTAATAAATTTAGAGACAGGTCACTATAAATACTTGATACTTCTGATATAGTTTTCGCTTTTGCTGTTTTTTCTTCTTGCATTCCGTCCGAAATTTCAAATGGAATAGTAAAATGAAAAACCGAGCCTTCGCCTACTGTGCTTTCACAATAAATTTCTCCACCCATCATATCCACAATCTCTTTTGAAATATACAAACCTAAACCTGTCCCTCCATACTTTCTTGTTAAGTTGTCATCGATTTGACTGAAACTTTTAAAGAGCTTCTCAATTTTGTCCGAGGGTATACCTACACCTGTGTCTCGGATATCAAATCGAATTATTACTTTGTTCTGAACCTCCTTAATTTTAATTACGGAAATTTCGACAAATCCCTCTTCAGTAAACTTTATTCCATTTGAGACAATATTTACTAATACTTGCTGCAATCTAATTGGGTCGCCTAACACTTTTTGTGGAATATCGTGGGTTAAGTTTAGCTTCAATTCTATCCCTTTGTTTGCAGCTGAATAATAGAGCAAATCATATACATTATTGACCACTTCTTCTAAACTAAATGATACTCTATCCAATCTTAATTTTCTCGTTTCAAGTTTCGACCAATCCAAAATATCATTGATAATATTCAGCAATGTTTCACCAGAATGCTTCACTATACGAAGTGTTCTTTTTTGTTTTTCGTCGAGTTCAGTGTCCATCAATACACTTGTCATTCCCAGTATACCATTCATCGGAGTTCGAAGCTCGTGCGTAACTTTAGCCAGAAAAAGACTTTTGAAACGATTTGCTTCTTCTGCTGCTTCTTTCGCTCTGATTAATTCTGTTTCTGTTTTTTTTCTAATTTCAATTTCTTCTAAGAGTTTTTGATTAATTTTCTCTAATTCAAATGTTCTTTCTTTTATCTTCTGTTCAAGAATTTCGTTGTATTCTTTTAATTTGTTTTCTATAGCTTTTTTTTCGGTAATATCATCGGCAACCAGAACGAAACAAGAAATTGAATTGTTCTCTCCATATACAGGGGAAATAGATACATTCAAATAAATATCATAATTACCATTATTTATTAATTTTAATTCTCCTTTCCAATCACTTTCTTTTTCGACTGCATCAATAAAATCAACTATATTGTCCCCCCAGAAAATATTTTTGATGTTTTCATCTTCAAAAGATTCTTTTGTGAAATTTGTAATTTCACATAGTTTTGGGTTGTGATAAGTAATTTTCCCATCAGAATCAAAGATAATAATAAGACCAGGAGAATGTTCAATTGCAGAATACAGCAACTTAATCTTTTCTTGTTGCTTGCGATATTCTTGCTCTAATAATAATGAATTTGCAACCGAATCTAATATTTCTATAAGATTATCTCTTTTAACGGGTTTGACAATGTAGTGATTAATGCCAATTTTTATTGCGTCGAGCAATACTTCTTTATTGTCAAACGCAGTTGTAAAAATAATTGGTACTTGTGAATTAACTTCACGAATTTGGCGAGCCAACCCTAACCCATCAAGAAATGGCATACCAACATCCGAAACAACAATATTAGGTGAATGTTCCGTGAAAAGCTCAAAAGCTTTTAATCCATTTTCTGCTGAAAGGACATTTTCAAACCTTGATTTTAGTATAGTTTGAATGGTTAATAAAGAAGGTGGGTCATCTTCAGCAATTAATACAGTTAGTGGGAATTTATCCATATATTTAACTTGACTGTTTTACCAATTTAATTAATGCATTCGGAATTTCATTTAATGGCAGTTGCATATCCACTGCTCCAATATCATAAGCAACCTTGGGCATTCCATACACTACGCAAGTTGCTTGATTTTGTCCGATTGTTTTTGCCCCTGCCTCTTTCATAGCTTTCAGACCTGCTGCTCCGTCATTGCCCATTCCCGTTAATATCACACCAAAAGCATTCGCTCCAACGCTTTCAGCAACACTGAACATCATTACATCTACCGACGGACGATGCCCGTTTACTTTTTCTCCTTCCAATATCTGTATCTTATACTGTCCTCCCGATCGATACACTTTCATATGATAATCGCCAGGGGCAATATAAACACGACCGTTGAGTATTCTGTCGCCATCTTCTGCTTCTTTCACTTGCATATATGATGTTTCGTTCAATCTATCTGCAAATGTTTTTGTGAAACCTTTTGGCATATGTTGCACTATTACTATGCCCGGCATAAAAGGCGGCAGTTGCTCGATTACTTTTCTAATTGCTTCTGTACCACCCGTGGAAGCCCCAATAGCTATTACTTTATCTGTTGATTCTGCTAATGCTTTATTTAAGGCTGACTCATCCTTCGCTTTCCTATCACTTACTGGAATTTCTCTGTTTTTCCAATGCGACACATTTGCAGTAGATGCAATTTTTATCTTTGTTCGCAATTCTAACATCATTTCGCTTAATCCACGGGCTACATCTGTTGCTGGTTTGGGAACAAAATCTACCGCCCCCGCTTCGAGAGCTTGCATTGTGATTAATTTTCCTCGTTGAGTAAGCGAACTAACAACTACAACTGGCAATGGATATTGTGGCATTAATTTTCTAAGAAATTCAATGCCATCCATTTTCGGCATTTCTATATCAAGAGTTAGTACATCTGGTTTTAATTTTACGATTAAATCTCTTCCAACGTAAACATCTGGTGCTGTTCCAACTACTTCTATCGCTGGGTCGGCTGATAATCCTTTTGCCAGAATATCTCTTACTAATGCAGAATCATCAATAATTAATACTTTTATTTTCTTAAATAAATTCGACACAACTCCCTCCAATCTAAAAAAATTATGCTTTCTTATAAACAGCAGGCTTCAAATAAACATATTTTGTTTTTGTTCTGTTCAATGTTTCCGAATGACCAATAAATAAATATCCATTCGGAGCCGTAAATTGATAAAACTTATCAACTAACCTTTCTCTTGTCGGTTCATCAAAATAAATCATCACGTTTCTACAGAAAATTACATCGAAAGGGCTTTTGAATGGGAATTTCTCATTCATAAGATTAAATCTTCTGAAAGTTACTTCACGTTTCAATGCGTCAATGACTTCCCATTCTCCTGTCGGAAGGTGCTTAAAGTATTTTTCCTTAAAAATATCAGGCAATGGCTGAACTTTTTCATCGGGATATATTCCTTTCTTAGCTCTTTCCAGTACAGTTAATGAAATATCAGTTGCAAGCACTCCTGCCTTCCATTTATTGTATTCTTTACCAAAATATTCCATCATTAGCATAACCAGAGTATAAGGCTCTTCTCCACTGGAACAACCCGCAGACCATACTCGAATATCAAAATTGTTAGTCTTTTTTGCTCTTGCTTCTATTTCAGGCAATACAATATCAACAAAATATTCAAAGTGGTCAATTTCACGTCCAAAAAAAGTGTGATTAGTCGATATTACATTCGCAAGCTCGCTTAATGCTTCGCCCGATTTGTCGTTTATTAAGAACTGATAATACTCTTTAAATGTTTTGAAATTAAGCTTTCGTAATATTTTTTGTAATCGTCCATTTACCAATGAACGCTTTTCTTCGGTCAAATTTATCCCAATGTTTTTATAAATCAAGTCCCTGATGAGTATGAACTCTTCATCTGTTACTTCAACAAATTCTAATGAACGTATTTCTTTGATGTCCATATATTACTCTTTTTCGTTAATATCACTATCAATATCATACAATAATTTTTTTATATCAAGTATGATTTTCAAATTTTCACCAACTCTTCCAATACCTTTTA
>JAKIZO010000016.1:0-295 GCA_022707965.1 Bacteroidota bacterium | reverse complement strand
TGCGAACCTTTGTTTGTCTGAGGCGGTGGTGAAATTTGCTCCGGAAGAATCTTTATTACTTCTGCAACCTCATCGACTATTAAACCAATCCCATTATTATTGACATTGACTATTATTATACAGGTTCTATCGTTGTAAGGAATTTCAGGGATGTTAAACCTTTTTCTTACGCAAATAACTGGATAAATTATACCGCGCAAATTAATTATTCCTTTGATAAAAGGTTTAATATTGGGGACAGGTGTAATATTTTGAATACCGATAATTTCAGTTACATACTCTATCTCAAAAGCGT
>JAKIZO010000015.1:17382-47101 GCA_022707965.1 Bacteroidota bacterium | reverse complement strand
CGCAAAACAAACCGCGAATTCTTGAACTCAATGAATAGTTAAGTATCTTGTCTTTGCTATTGTAGAGTTCTTTTCAATATTAACTGTATTAGAACCTTCGGAAGAATCACAGGTCCTTCCGAAAGTTTAATAGATAGAGCCAACAACATCAAAATCTTGATAATTCTATTCTGAATTTTCCTTATTAATACTACTTTTTCTTTTACTCATAATTAATTGATAATTAATTTATTATTATTTATTTTTAATACGGATTTTGTTAAGACGAAATAATTGAAAAATTGTAATTAAATTAACGAAATTAGTTGCCTTAAAACATAGATTGTATTTGTATTCCCAAATATTCAATTGTATTGTTAGTATTATTTTATAATTACAATATTTCAATAGCAATTAAAGTAAAATAAATATTTCATAATGAATATTTCATTAATTTTATTAACTTTATGTTAATTATTTATGAAAATGAACGATAATTAAGATAATAATATTATGTATTTCATCTTCTAAATAATATTATGAGAGAACTTAAACAAGTTGTTAGTGTTGACCCTGACAAATGCGTTAATTGTCATATGTGTATTCTTGTTTGTCCATCTAAATTTTGCAATGACGCAACAGGGAATTATGTGAAAATTAATCCAAACTTATGTATTGCTTGTGGCAACTGCATCAAGGCTTGCTCGCACGATGCAAGAATTGGTATTGATGATTTTGATGCTTTTCTGAATTATTTACAATTCAATAAAGATGTGGTAGCTATTGCTGCACCTGCTGTCGCAGCAAACTTCCCGGAAATGTATCTCAATCTAAATGGCTGGCTTAAATCTCTTGGTGTTCAGGCGATTTTTGATGTTTCATTCGGTGCAGAACTTACAATAAAATCATACCTGGAACACCTCAAAGAGAATAATCCCAAAGCGATTATCGCACAGCCTTGTCCCGCAATTGTTACTTATATTGAAATTTACCGTCCCGAATTACAAAAATATCTTGCTCCTGCCGATAGCCCAATGTTGCACACAATCAAAATGATAAAAGAATATTATCCTCAATATCGAAATCACAAAGTTGTTGTGATTTCACCCTGTTATGCAAAACGACGTGAGTTCGATGAAACTGGTCTTGGTGATTTCAATGTAACATATAAATCAATTGATAAATATCTTAAAGAACACAATATTTCGTTGAGTTTGTTCCCGGAAGTTGATTATGATAATCCGCCTGCGGAAAGAGCTGTTCTTTTTTCTACTCCTGGTGGACTTATGCGAACCGCAATGCGTGAAGTCCCTGATATTATTAATGTGTCTCGCAAAATTGAAGGTGTAGAAATTATCTATCACTATTTGGATCATCTCAACCAGAATATTGAAAAAGGTTATGCACCTTTATTAATTGACTGTCTCAACTGTGAAATGGGTTGTAATGGTGGTCCCGGTACATTAAACCAACACAAATCTCCTGACGAAATTGAATATTTGATAGAACAACGAAATAGAAAAATGATTGAGCTGTATAAAAAGCGCTCACAAGAAGTCCCAGATGGGAAATCTATTCAAGATGAAGTTAATCGCTTCTGGAAAAAAAATCTATATGATCGTTCTTATATAAATTTATCAGATAATAATAAAGTTAAAAATCCATCAAAAAAAGATTTAGAAAAAATATATCCAATTATGGAGAAACACGACGAGAAAGACCATCTAAATTGCTCTGCTTGCGGCTATCTCTCTTGCGAGCAAATGGCGAAAGCTATCCATAACGGACTGAATAAACCAGAAAATTGCCATCACTTTAGGTTTACCTTGCTTATGCGAGTGGCAAATATTATTCAGCAAGAACTTCAAGTCAATTTCGAAAAGATGATGCGTTCCTCTGAAACACAACTTGCAAGTATTGAAGAACTCTCTGCTTCTATGCAAGAGTTTTATAAATCTCTTGAAATTATCAAAAATAATATTGCTCAACAGACTGAATATATCGACGACACAATAGGTTCAATGCAGATGATTAATGATGGTGTTAATTCAATTGTTCGCAATTCAGAAGACATTTCTCGTAAAGTAGTTGCTGATACAAATAATGCTCGCGAAAGCTCTCAAAGCGTCGAAAAAGTTATCACGAAAGTGATGGATATGAATGAACAAATGAACAACATCATAAGAGAAATTAACTTGGTCGAAACTCAAACAGAGTCTATTGATAAAATGTTAGCTGAAATAAAAGGCGTTGCGAAGCAAACTAATCTCCTTGCTTTGAATGCTGCTATCGAAGCCGCACGGGCGGGCGTTCACGGTCGTGGATTTGCTGTTGTTGCAGACGAAGTTAAAGTTCTATCTGATAGAACAGACGCTCTTACAAAAAATATTACAAATATTATCAATGAAATTAAACTTAATATTGCAAATGCTGTCAGTTCAGTCAATAAAGGTGCATCAGTCGCAAAAGAAGGTCAAAAACTTGCTTCCGAAGCTTCGCAAAGTTTAAATCTAATTCTGAATAGTTTCGCCGACATACAGAATATGATTGATGTTATTGCAAAAATTTCCAAGGAACAAAGTGATTTTGCTCACAATATTTTCGAAAACACCAAGCATCTTTCCTCTATGGCAGATAGCATTAATCAGGAAGTTTCTTTCAAAGTTACTTCTCTCAATGAAGTTCTTACCGTTTTCAGTGGTATTGAGAAAATCACATTCGAGAACAACGAAATTGCAAATAAAATTCGAACTGCTTCGGAACATCTTGCTTCGGAAGTTGCTCGTTTTTCTGATTATCATTAATTCAAATTAGTTATTTATTTGTAGTAACTCCAAATAATTGCGTTTAATAACCTTCGGAAGGTTCACACATCCTTCCGAAGGTTTTTATATACTCTTACCGTTGCCCCCTGTTCTCTATGCTTTTTATTAATATTTTGTTCATTTTTTGTTATATTTATAAAATTTTTTGTCCATTTTTTAGGTGAAAAATGAAAAAGTTATTTCTTTTGATTTTCGCTTCATTTTTAGTCTTCGGTTGTTCAAAAGAGAGCGAGAAAACTACGCAAGTTGACGACATCAACCGCACTCCACACAACCTTACTACAACAGACCTTTATTCTATGAAGAGACTATCGGAAATGCAGCTCTCTCCTGATGGCAAATGGATTATCTACACCGTTGCCACTCCTTCTATCGCCGACAACAAACTCACTCGAGATATCTGGGCTACTTCTATCGATGGCACCGAAAACCTCCAAATCACCTCAGACGAAGGCAACGAAATGTCCCCAATTTTCTCACCTGATGGTAAGAAAATTGCCTATCTATCCAATAAATCTGGTGCTTATCAAGTGTTTATTCAGGACTTCCCAAAAGGCAACCCCAAGCAACTAACTAATTTACCCGAAGGTGTCTCGAATATTCTCTGGTCTCCTGATGGCAAATTTATCTCGTTCACCTCAGAAGTGAAGATGTTGCAAACAATCAATGACGAATATCCGCAATATCCAAAAGCAAATATGCTATATTATACAGATTTGCCTGTTCGCCACTGGGACCAATGGGTTGATGATAAATTAAGCCATCTTTTTGTTGTGCCCGTAGATGGCAGCATCGAACCCGTTGATTTAATGAAAAACGATACTATTGATACTCCACTCACTCCTTTCGGTGGTAGCGAGGAACTCGGTTGGTCGCCCGATGGAAAAACCATTGCTTATACTGCAAGAATTAACAACGATTTCGTTTGGAATACAAATTCAGACATATTCCTTGTAAAATTAGATTTTGACGGCAAAAAAATTAACCACACTCGTGAAAACATAACCGAACATCTTCCTGGCTACGACAAGCATCCTTCTTTTTCCCCTGATGGTGCCTGGATTGCATTCCTAAGTCAGGAACGCAATGGCTTCGAGTCCGATAGAGTTCGCCTTATGCTCTACAATCGGCAGGACAAATCTATTTTTGAACTTTCCGACGGCTTCGACCAATGGATTGAAGAATTTGTATGGTCCCCCGACAGCAAGAAAATATATGCAACTGCAACTGATTCAGGCGTTGTGAGCTTATTTGAATTCGATATTCAAGCAAAGTCCAATAAACGAATTGCTCGTGGCGATTGGGATTACGGTCATGGACTTGCCATTACTCCCGACGGGAAATATATTGTTGTTGGAAAAATGAATTTCAATAATCCACTCGATTTCTATCGTTTAGACCTAACTTCTGGTGAGGAATTAAAGCTAACCAAATTTAACGACGAAAGACTGAAGTACATAAACCCCGTCAAATTTGAAGAACGCTGGTTTACTGCTCTTGATGGCAAAAAAATTCACGCTTGGATTATTTACCCACCTGATTTCGACCCCAATAAGCAATACCCCGTTATTACTTATTGTCAGGGCGGACCTCAAAGTATGATTAGCCAGAATTATCACTACCGCTGGAATTTTGGCATCTATGCCGCTAATGGATATATCGTCCTTGCGGCAAATCGTCGTGGAGTGCCTGGCTTCGGTCAAGCCTGGAACGATGCTATAAGCAAAGATTGGGGCGGTATGCCAATGAACGATTTGCTTGCTGCAACCGACCAATTCAGCAAAGAACCCTTTGTCCTGCCGAAAGGCAAAGCTGCAATCGGTGCAAGTGCCGGTGGATACGCTGCTTATTGGCTCGCGGGCAATCATAAAGGGCGTTTTTCTGCTTTTGTTGCTCATAATGGTGTTTTCGATGTTATCAGCAAGTATGGCTCTACCGAGGAATTGTTTTTCCCGAATTGGGAATTCGGCGGTCCTTACTGGATAAAGCAACACCGAGAAAATATGGAGAAAAACTCACCTCTCAATTATGTCCAGAATTGGGACAGCCCAATTCTTATTTCCGTTGGTATGAACGATTTCCGCGTTCCTTACACTCAGGGTCTGGAAGCATTTACCGCTGCACGCGGTCGCAATATCCCCGCTGAATTAATCGTTTTCCCGAACGAAACTCACTTTATTTCACGCCCACAAGAATACATTATCTGGCAAGATAAAGTCATCAAGTTCCTGGACAAATACACAAAAAATAATAATTAACAATTGGCAAACAAGATTAAATTTAATGAGATTATTAAAAAACCTTCGGAAGGTTTCCCCGACCTTCCGAAGGTTTATTTTATGCCAATCTTAAGGTTTGTGTTTTTCGCAGAGAGTTAGTGATAGTTTATCAAATACAAATAAACAATTTATAAAAATCATACATTTTTTACTTCCTTCCCAAAATACTTTCTCTGAAAAAACAATGCGACATTTACAAGCGTTATTAGCACAGGCACTTCTACCAGTGGTCCAATCACTGCAGCAAATGCTTCACCTGAATGCAAACCAAAAACACCTATTGCAACCGCTATGGCAAGCTCAAAATTGTTGCTTGCAGCGGTAAATGATAGAGTTGCCGTTTTCGAGTAGTCCGCTCCTATCTTTTTTCCTAAGTAGAAAGATACAAGAAACATCAGCACAAAATACAGTAGCAACGGGACTGCAATTCTAACAACATCCAGCGGTATTTTCACTATGTATTCACCTTTGAGCGAAAACATTGCAATTATAGTAAATAACAACGCAATTAAAGTAATTGGGCTAATCCGTGGGATAAACTTTGTATGATACCATATTCTATCTTTTACCTTGATTAAAACAAAACGTGTTATCACACCCGCAATAAAAGGCACTCCCAGGTAAATAAAGACACTTTCTGCAATTTGCCCTATAGAAATATCAACTATTGTCCCTTTAAGTCCAAAGTATTTGGGCAATAAAGTAACAAAAATGTACGCATAAACAGAAAAAAATAGAACCTGAAAAATAGAATTAAAAGCGACAAGTCCCGCCGCATATTCAGTATCACCTTTTGCAAGTTCATTCCATACTATTACCATTGCAATGCATCGTGCAAGTCCAATTAAAATAAGACCGTTCATATATTCAGGATAGTCTCGCAGAAAAATAATAGCAAGAAAAAACATCAAGAGAGGTCCGATTATCCAGTTTTGTATCAAAGATAGTCCAACAACTCTAAAATTTTTGAATACTTTTGGCAATTCTTCATATCTAACCTTTGCCAGAGGTGGATACATCATTAATATCAAACCTACGGCAATTGGAATATTTGTTGTCCCATAATCAAACCTGCTCCAAAAATGAGCAATTTCGGGATAGAGGTAACCAATCGCAATTCCAATAGCCATTGCGATAAATATCCATAAAGTTAGAAATCTATCAAGAAAACTGAGTTTGCGGGCAATTTTTTCCATCTTATTTATTCTTGATTAAATTATAAAATTTAGAAAATTCACTCTTAATCTCATCTCGCACTCTGCGATATACTGCAAGCACCTCATCAGCTGAACCCGTTGCATCGGCAGGGTCGTCGAAAGGAATATGCAGGCGATTTCTCACTTTGCCCGTAAATACAGGGCAAGTCTCTTTTGCATTGTCGCAAACAGTTATGACGTAGTCAAATTCCTCGTTGATAAAATTATCCACAAGTTTTGGATATTGTTTGCTTATATCTATGCCAATTTCTTTCATAACTAAAACAGCATTTGGATTTACTTCACTTGCGGGATTAGTCCCCGCCGAAAATACTTCCAACGAACTGTCAAGTTGCTTTAAAAATCCTTCTGCCATCTGGCTTCGGCAGGAATTACCCGTACACAAAATTAATATCTTCATTTCTTTTTCCGATAATTTCAACTAACAGTAATTTTTAACGTTATCACAACTAATAAATTTTATCTTAACAAAAGTTTGTTTGAAACTTAATTTTATTTTAATAAATTACAAGTTTGTGAATAAAAATTTTAGGTTGTTTATGCTCGACGAAATAGTAAAACTAAAACAAGAAATGCTTGAAAAACTTGAAAATATCAGAACTTCGAAAGAACTTGAACAGTTTCGTCTTGATTATTTAGTGAAAAAAGGTCCCTTGCACGCTCTTTTCGATAGAATGAAAACAGTTCCACCCGCAGAAAAACCAATAATTGGCAAGGAACTCAACCTTTGCAAAAAGGAGGTTGAAGATAAATTTCGCTTGCTTAAAGAACAATTTGATGAACAAGAAATTTCTAAGGCTACAATTGACCTTACTTTACCAGGAAGACGCAATTCAAAAGGCACTTACCACCCAATCTATCAAACCCTGGATAAAATGGTAGAAATTTTTGTTGGTATGGGCTTTTCTGTTGCTTCGGGACCAGATATTGAGGACGAATATCATAATTTCGATGCTTTAAACTTTCAGCCCGACCACCCAGCTCGCGATATGCAGGATACTTTTTTTATTAAATCTGATAGAGAAGATATCTTGTTACGGACGCATACTTCCCCCGTCCAAATTCGTGTGATGCAGTCGCAAAAGCCGCCCATCAGAACTATTATGCCAGGTAGAGTTTATCGCAACGAAGCAATTTCTGCTCGTTCTCTTGCCGAATTCCATCAAATCGAAGGTTTATATATCGACAGAAATGTGAATTTTGCTGAACTGAAAGCAACAATGATGGTGTTTGCTAAAAAAATGTATGGCAGCGATATCAAATTTCGCTTCCGCCCATCATTTTTCCCGTTTACCGAACCCAGTGCTGAAATGGACATTACTTGTTACCTTTGCGGTGGGAAAGGTTGCCGTGTTTGCAAGCATTCAGGATGGCTCGAAGTAGTTGGCTGCGGTATGGTGCATCCTAATGTATTGCGTAATTGTGGCATAGACCCCGAGGAATATTCCGGTTATGCTTTCGGTTTCGGAATTGAGCGAGTTACTATGCTACGAGTTGGTATCGACGACATTCGATTACTTTACGAAAATAATTATAAGTTTCTTAAACAGTTCTAATGAATGATATTGGAAATATTGGTGGACCAGACCGAACAGGGCAGGGGGGAGGCTCTGGTAATTATTACGTCCCAATGCGTTCCCGTCAGCAGCTCAAAACAGAAACCCAAAAGCTGAAAGTTGGTGAAGTTGTCTTGGGAACAGTCCTCGAAATGGTAGATAAGGAAATTGCAAAAGTGAAGTTGCCGATGGGAACATTTACCGCTTCGCTTCATGGTAAGCTCCGCCCGGGCGATGTCCTTTTTTTCTATGTTGCTGAAGTTGAACCGCAGCTCATTCTGCTTGTTCATTCCGTCTCGACCTCTTTTTCCGGGAAACCGCGTCCCGTTGCAGAAATTGCCAGAGTGCTAAACTTACCCGATAATCAACGTATTCTTGAAATTATCGATTTTCTATCAGTCAAAAAATCTACTATTCTCCGAACAGAAGTTCTAAACTTTTCAAATATTCTGGATAATCTTAATTTTAACGAAAATATACATTCAAAATCTGCATATTATAATGCTATTTTCACTGTTGTTATTACTCTTGGAAAAGATGTTGATTTAGCAAGGCGCTTTGTCGATGTTTTTCTTCCATCGAAAGATATCTACAATAAACTGTCTCAAAGTTTTGATAAATTCGGCTTACAAAAACTATATTTATTAAAAACAGAATTGTCTGAAATTTCAAATTCAGATGATTTACTTCAAATACTGTCTAAAATATCGGAATACAACATTTTTGCTAATGCTAATTCTCAACCGATTGTTTTGCTTTTCCTTGCAAGAAAACCAAATGAAAATGTAATCATAAGAGTTGAAATTTTTGCAGATACTCCTGCAATTGGAGTTAAACCAAATCTTTTGCAAATTGTTAGCTCGTTTTCGGATTATTTTTCGCTTTTAATTGAAGAGTATCTGAAAAAAGACAACCTTGCTCAATCCATTATCGATGAAAAAGATAGTATTATTGAAAAACTTGATAAATATTTATTAAAATCAAGCTGTTTAGTTTCTCATTTTTCGCTTTTCAGTGATAAGTCCGGAGAATATTTATTGAAGGAAGGAGTTTTACGAGCTTTACCACGAAACTTCACCGTTGTAATTTAATTTAGCACTCGTCCCGCACCAGCATAGATGCTTGATAAATAGCTATCATTGAAAGGTTGCTTTATTACACTTTTTGCTGACGAAGATGAATGAATAATTTCACCTTTACCGATATAAATAGCGACGTGAGAAATTTTGTTTCCTTTTCTGAAAAAAAGCAAATCGCCCGGTTGAAGTTCCCTATTGCTAATCTTATTGGCATAATCATACTGCTGCTGTGCTGTTCTCGGAAGATTTAACCCAACCTGTTCATACACGATCTTAACTAATCCCGAGCAATCAACACCATTTCGAGTATTCCCACCCCAAACATAAGGCGTTCCCAACCAGCTTTGAGCAATTTTGACAATTTTTTCCCTTTCTTCACTGCTACTTTCTTGTTTTGGTTCAATCTTTCCAATATTAGGGCTACCTTTGTAAGGCATTTCAGTTGCACGAGGTTCATCTTTTTGTGTAGTTTCACAAGTTTTATTACTCGAAAAGCGAACACTACTTGCACATCCCGAAGCAAATATCACCAAAAGCAAAAAGGCAATATGTTTTGCATATCGCATCATTTCTTCTGATTTCCCGCGAACTGTTTTTTCACGTAGTTAGATACTTTAACCACAATATCGGAATTAATAAGCACAAAAATAAAAGCAGAAGTCAAAATAAAACCCGCTTTTAACAATGCTTCGTTCATAATTTCCCCCCAAAAAAGCCTGTATTAATAATACTGTAAAAAGCAATAAATATGCCATAATGCTGATAATGATGGTTTTAGATAAAACATACGTAAAATTTGATATTTATTAAAAAATTATTGTGAAAAATACAAAATTTATATATATCACATCATTCACGATAATAATAATTACTGTTAATACATCTTTAGGTATTCTATGGCAAGAATAATACCAGTTAGTGCTTTCCAGGATCCAGAGATAACACAAGGTGAGAAAAAGACCATTACTTACTTTTTCGAAAAATTAGATAATTCTTGTATTATTTGGTATCAGCCCAAACTAAAAAATTCTCGAAGACCTGATATAATTATTTATATTCCAAATATTGGATTAATTATTTATGAAGTGAAGGATTGGTCCTTGAAGTCAATTGTATCTGCAAATCCTGATAATTGGAAAATTAACCACAACGGTAGAATAGAAGATCATACTTCACCTTTTAAACAATCAAGAAATTACTACTATCAATTAAATGAAAAGCTTTAAAAGGTTAAAGAACTTTGCGCTGATGGTAAAAAAGGCAAGCTCAAATTTCCAATTGCGACAGCTGTTGTTTTCCCTAATATTTCAAAACAATCTTATATTGATGCCCGTTTTTATAAAGTCATAGAAACAAGATATATTTTATTTAAGGAAGATTTAAATTTATCTGATTCTAACCCAGATCTATCTAGGAATAATTTACTTCAAAAGTTAAAGGAGCATTTTAATCCTTGGTGGGAAAACAACAAACTTAGTATTAATGAATTAGACTTGCTTAGAGGAACTCTCTATCCTGAAATTACTGCTGTTAGAAAAGATATTAATGGGCAAGAACAAATTATAGTTTTAGATGAATTCCAAGAACAAATTGCAAAAAAAATCGGTGGGGGGCATAAAATTATCCGAGGTGTTGCTGGAAGTGGGAAATCACTTGTACTTTGTTCTAAAGCTCGACTTCTATTAGAAGAACATCCAGACTGGAAAATATTAATTACTTGTTATAATGTTAGTTTAGAATCAGTATTGAAGCATTACATTAATTCATTTTTCAGCTCAAATGGTGACAATTCAAATTCATCTCAAAATTTATACTCAGACAATATATTAGTATTAAATTTTCATTCCTTATGTTCAAAAATATTAAAAGCAGCCAATGCTAAATGGCCAGATATTAACGAAAAAGAAATTAGAGATAAGTTAGCTTTTAAAAATTTAAAAGTTTGTGAAGTTGAAAAAATTATTGAGAATGAAAAAAGCAATGCTTTAGGTATTAAAATTCAAGAATTATTATCTTCTAATTCTTTCGATAAATTTGATGCAATTCTTGTTGATGAAAGCCAAGATTTTCACACTAGTTGGCTGAAATGTCTAACAATGCTTTTGAATAATTCTAATTTTCTTCTTTTGGCAGAAGATCCAAATCAAAAAATATATTCAAGAGATTTTACATATAAAGAAGCTGGTATTGATGTTGTTGGTAGAAATAAAGTTCACCATTTACCAATTTCTTATCGTAGTTCAAAGAATATTATATTAACTTCTTCAAAATTAATTGTAAAATCTCGATGGGACGAATTTTATCAAAAATATATTATTGAGGAAAAAGAATATTCTTCAAAAGGCTTATTTACAAAAAAAGGTGCTTTTCCTCAAATTATTGTTAATGATAAATATAACGAAATTTGTGATTTTATTGTAAAAGAAATTAATATGAATCTTGATAAATTCTCTTATAAAGATTTCTGCATTATTTATTTAGTCAAAAGTCATAGAGAGTATAATGGATTTTTCGGTAACAAAAATATAGAGTATGTTCAAACCCTAACTTCTAAATTCCTTGCAAATAAAATTCCGTTTTATTGGCTATCAGAAAATCAAAATAGTAAAAGAAATTATAATTTGGAAAATAATGCTGTTACTATTTCAAGTGCGTTTTCTGCTAAGGGGTTGGAATTTAATGTGGTTTTTATTGTAGGGATGGAGCTTTATGACTGGAAACTAAGAAATGAGAGGGAAAATGCTTCACTACTTTATGTTCAAATGACTAGAGCAAAAGAAAAACTATATTTATTATCTTTAAGACAAAATTCAATAATTCAGTAAATTGAAAATATTATTGCTGAATTAAAAAATAATTAAAAATTATTACTAATTATTAATTATCCATTTATTTAATTAATATAAATCACAGTCACTATCTGCAACAATTAATGAATTGAATACTAACTAATTAGCTGATGCTATAAAACGAAAATAAAAATGGAGCTGCCTTTTTCAAGGCAACCCCTGCTTTTGCTTAAAGATGCTGTTGGATTATCTCAAAATTAACGCTTTTTCTTTCAATGTTGTGTTTCCACTATGAATTATTACGTTATATACTCCACTTGGCAAATTGCTTACATTGAGCTTAATTACACCATTAATAGCATTGACGTTTGATTTGAGCACTAATTCACCGTTTTGATTATAAATATCGACATCTGCTGTGTTATCCGAAACTTTACCCAATGTAATATACAACTCATTAGATGCAGGTTGCGGTGCAATTACTACATTGGTATTTTCAACTTCAACTGTTCCTTTCAGCATAATCACAGCATCAGTTTCGTAACGCAACGAATAAGAGCGGCTGCCGTTTGCTAAATCTTTATTTTCAGTTATGTTAAGATTTCCAATTGCTTCGTCAGAATGCTTCCATACTTTAACAATCAATTCTTCACCTTCGTAAGCCCCATCTTTTTCAATTGTGTACTCGTCATCACCCCAGACAACAACGCCACGCAAACTTTCTTGCCAAACACTTGACCCAACAAGCAGCCCATCACGTGTGAAGACACCAATTTCATCGCCTTCATTTGCTTGAATATCAAGAGCTATGAAAGCATTTTTACCAGTTGATAGGTTCGGACGAATAAAGAATTTTGGCTCTTTGATGTTAATATTGTTTGCAGCCGATTTTATTGCACCGTTTGCTGGATAAGTGAGAATTCCTGTATTAGATATTAGGCGTATCATATAGCCTTTGCCTGGTTCAAGTTGAGTAAGCGTATTAGCAAATGGCGGCATGTACACTTGTCCGGTAATTGTCTTGACCTGCAAATATTTTCCGCTTATTGAAGCAAGTGCGGTTGCCACTGGTGCAGGTGAAGTTCTATAATATGGCAGCCAGTACCAACCAGTCATATTTAGTGTAATTGGAGTGTTTTCAGGAACAATTTGAGTTCCTTCCAAATTGAATACAGCGCTCGTAGTAAGTCTCATTTGATAAGCTTGATATTTGTCCCAGTTGGTAAGAGTGCTTGTAATAGATGGAGTGTAAACCTGACCCGAATAGTTCCTTAGCATTTGCAAATTACCAGTCAGTGGTTGCATAATATTGTCAATACTGCTAATTACTGGCTCAACATAAGCACTTATCATATTCCAACCATTCCAGAGAGAATATGATTGAATAATTAATCCTGTGCCCGTTGTGAATGTCCTAACTGTAGACCAGGCACTAATTTCTGAACCTCTTAATGAACGAACTCTCCAATAATACTGCGTATTCGGTTGAAGGTTCGATATTGTTACATTTGTATCAGTTACTACTTGATTGAAAATATTTGTTGAGAAATTACTTACTGTAGAAACTTGCAAAGTGTAGCCTGTTGCTGAGAGGAACGAATACCAAATAAACGAAACTGTCAATGGTAGGTCGATAGCATTGTTGTCAGGTGCGATAATTGCAGGCGGAGCCATCGGAGGTCCAACAGTCTTAAATGTCCACACTTCGCTCCATAAACTTGTATCGGCATTTCTGATTGCTCTTACTCGCCAAAACATATCAGCAAAATATGGTAAGTTTGTAAATGAAGTGCTATTTGTTCCAACTATATTAGATGCAATAATATTCTGGAAATTCTCATCATAAGCAACTTGAATTTGATATTGCAGAGCAGTATTAACTGTTCCCCAGGAAAATACCTGAGTAATAGGAACGTTTTGTGTTCCTGACGCAGGAGAGGTTAATACAGGTCGAGGTAAATTAACAATAGATAATGTTGAAGTATTTGTTACTCCATAAGTTCCGAAGAAATCAACCACGCAATAATATTGTCCATCGTGGTTTGCTGCATTTGTATTTACTATTGATAAGTTATTTCTATTAACAATAAAGTTATTAACGCCGGTTTGAATTTCGTTATTATTAAAGAACCAGGTATAATTCATTGCAGGCAAATCACCAGTTGGTGGAGTTCGTGTAATACCATCATTAAATGTAGTTCCTAATTGAGGAGTAATTGTATATACAAGTGCTGTGATTCCTGCGGTTTCTTCTTTGAATAGTGGCAGGTTCGTTGAGAATAGAATTTCTGATGGGATTAATATATCCGCACCAGCTAAGTTGTTTTGAACTGTTCTTATTTCTCCATCAATGTCTGTTTCCACATCATTATGCAATGGAACAAGATACTGTGGGTCAGCAAGAACCGAACCAGCAAGGTATGGTGCCCCCGCACTTGCAAACGTTGGCTGTTTCATAATGCTGTTGTAATCAGAGTCAGCTGTTCCTCCGCCAAGGGCTGTTGTCCAATCAGATAATGTTGCTTGAACAACACCAATATAAAACGCAAAATTTGCCCCCGTCATCAAATTGTATAAGTTGTAATTAATATTTGAGAATGGTGTAACTGCTTGGGTTGCATCTATATAATACATATACTTTAAGCCACCGGTTGTAGATGGGTTCATAACAAATATATTATTGTTGACGTGATAATTGAGACACCCTACTTGGTAGCGATGTCCAATTGCAACAGGAGCTACTGACGAACTTCCAATATTAATTGTATTATGCAGAATCTTTACGTTTTGAGAGTAAGTATTGTAGAATCCGTAGAAATTCCCATTAGAAGCCGCAACCGTTACATTGCTAACTGAATTATTTCTGATAATCAAATTCAAGTCTCTTGGTGGTGTTGCTTCATTTGCTGCTATTCTAAATGCAACATTATGACCGGCGCTATTAACAACATTGAGAACTTTATTATTCTCAACTATTCCATTTATAGCATTACTAAACAAAAATGCATAGGTGAACGTAGAAGAAGTCCCTGTGTAAATTAGTCCATCAATCTTATTATTTGCAACATTAAAACCATCGCAACTAGTAGTAAATCCTGTGCCTGTGGCAAAGTTTATTCCTGCAAGCGATACAGTATTCAATATAGTCATACTTCCAATTTGGTTGCCAATAATATTTATATTTTGGCAATCATTTTGAATTGTCATACCTATGTTAGCCTTCGAAATTGCATTATTCTGTATTGTAGCAGTATTAACTGTCGAAAGAACAACAGCTGTTCCCGTATTGGAACTGCCATTCTGTATGTTAGTATTTTTCAGTTCAAAAACAGAACAGTTTTGAACAAAAATACCGTGAGCAACTGATGCTGTGCTATTGTTTGCAAAAGTTAAATTTCTTGAAGTTCCACCGGGTACATTTGAACCGTCAATTCTAATATTATTAAATCCATCGATGAGTATAACCTGGCTTCCGTGATTTGCGGAAATTGTTACTGTTGCATTTGTATCTGGTCTGATACGAACTTGATATCCATTCCCCATCGGTGGCGTAAAGAAAGTAATTCCTTGTGGTTCGGTAATGTCATTCTTAAGGTAAATATTTACTACACCAGTTAACCCAACTGAACTAATATCAAAAGCTAACGAACTCAAGTTAGTGTAAACTTGTCCTGTTCCAACGTAATAATTTCCATTGAACGGAGCGACAATTTTCCGATTACCCGTCGGATTAGTAGTAGTTGGAAATCTTGTTGTGCCATCAACAACAATAGAATCACACGTTGCATCGATAAAATTATAATGAGTTGCAAATGAGTCAACATCAAAAGTGAGCCAGAAGTAATTATCACCAAACAACAGAGTTTGATTGCCTGAGATATTGAAAGAAGCGGTTGGAGTTGCAACGACATTTCCGAATTGTGTGGTTGTGTCGAATATTGCACTGTTCCCTGTATAATAAATTCTTGCGTTAGAAATATCGCCTAAATCAGTTGTTCCTGCCGTTGTTAAATAAAAGTTTGTTGCATTAATAGCTGGACTTAATCCACTTGTAGTTATTCTAATTGCTATTACTGGTGCTTTGGGTGCTCCCGGTGCAACAGCATTTGTAACCTGCAGAACAGTTGAAGAAGTATAACTCATTGGTGGTGGAATTGTGTAATCAATAGAGACCGTTATATTAGAAACTTCGTGTCCACCGTCGCCATATGCGTCGAGTATATACATTGCCCAGGTGCCAGCAATTAGTTTGTTTGCAAAAGTTGTAAATGAAATAGTGTAAGTGTTTGTTGAGTTTGCATTAATTGTCAACCCTGTTGAAGTTACCCCGTTAGAAATTAAATTATAGGTAGTGTTATCAGGATGGCGAATGACAAATGTACCTTCGTCGGGCCAATCATCCGTTGTCCAGGTAAACGTTACTGAAACAGATGATATTAAGCCTGTGTCTGCACGCGTAAAAGTAGTCCATCCTGCATCAGTTAGCGAATTTGAAAAATATCCATTAGCAGCTGGACTGTTTGGAACAGTAAAAGTAAGATTTTGAGTTTGAGCTGTTAGATTAGCAGATAGCAATAATGCAAAAATACCTGCTAACAATAGGGTAAAACATTTTTTAGCCATAAAAACTCCTATTAAGTAGGAAAACTAATATTTTGAAACTAATTGTCTAAAACGAAACTAATAGAAAATATTTTTAAGAAAAATGAAAAATTATTTAAACATTTCTTTAATCATTCCCCAGGTGCGGCGTATGCTATTTACAGTGTGATTAACTTTTACTTCGTCGCTGTAAACCGCATTCCCATTGTTGAAAACAGATTTTATTCTGTAAATGTAATAATTTTTATTTAATGTAGAGGGGTCGTTTTTATCAATTTCATTTGAAATTTTCAAAAGCGTTTCGTTATCTATATAACGATAAAATGATGGGACACCTTTTGCTTTTTCCTCAGAGACTTTTTGAAAAGGTGAACCTTTAATAGAACGTTCTATTTCAAACTTGTTCAAACCCGTTTCGTCAGTTGTTCGCCATTCTAAGACAATGGAGTTCGATGTGGAATTAGCAGTAAATGAAGAAATAAACACATCACTCGCTATCAATGACAGAGTGATAGTAAAAAAGAAAATTATCAAATAATACTTCATTCTCATATAACAAATATATTATTTACTTGATTAATAAACAAACACAAAATAGTTAATTATATATAAATTTACTTGATAAATACAAGTAAACTGCCCGTAATATATGCTGCTACCCACCAAATATATGCCAACCTCGAATAAATATGAAGCTTTTTAGGCACTTCTACATTGTAACCATTATTTATTATTAATCTCCATATAAAATATGTTTCGATAGTCATTAGAAGTAGAGCGGAATACCCAATTGCACCGTGCAAAGTAAAAGGCGTATTGCTTGACCCAACAATCATCATAATAGTTGCTGCCACATCCAAAATCCATCCAATACTCAAAAAATATAATACTTTCTTTGATACAATTCTGCTTCTTTGCTCACTGATTATCGCTATCGAATAGCTAATCAATGCTAATGTTACTGTTGTCGCGCCAATAATTAGTATTGTTTTCATAATAATATTTTGATATTAATTTAGATTTCTTCACAATTTAATTAACGAAAAAAATACCAAATTTGTGCATAATATTATTCGATTGTCCAAAATTGTGCATTTTATTATTCGCAATAATTAGAATCTTTCAATTCAAATAAAATCATTTTTCAAGAAATTTGAAATACTATTTTGGCGAATAATAGCCGTCTGTCTAACTATGTTCAAAATATTACGTTTACTTCAATCGTTAGAGCCAATCTGTTTGCTGATGCTATTATTCATCGAAATGTAGAATTAACAACATTTTCAGAGTATTCGGTTGATTTTTTGAATTCACTCTTATTGATTATGGCAAATTTTTTTCTATTAACTACACAAATTTGTTATTAAAAAATTTGAAATCAGGTAGAGTTGAAAGAATTGATAGCGATTTTATGTTGGCATATATATTGAAAATAAAATTTGTGAATTTGAAAACTAATTATTGTTTTATTAATTAATAGTTGGATTGTAGCAAACGCTCCCCCGGCAGTTGCTACAAACACAGGAGGTGTAGAATGCCATTTGCAATTGGAGGAAACGCAAGGATTAGAACGAATATCTCTGCAGAGAATGCTTACAATTCTCTGGAAACTTCAAACCGAGATATTTCGCTCAGACAACTGCGGCTATCGACTGGTAAAAGAATAAACAATGCCGCAGACGACGTTTCAGGTTATATTACTTCTCGTGCTTTGCACGCTCGTAATGGTGCCCTTAGAGCTGCTCTTTTGGCTGTCGGCGACGCTAATAACGTTTCTAACATCCTTATGGACTCTCTCGATAACATTTACAACTTACTTAACCTTATCAAGGAAGGTGCTTCAACAGCTGCATCCGGGGCGATGGGTACAGACGAGAAAATTGCTCTTGCAAAAGCAGCATTCCGTATGGCTCAGCAAATTCAAACTGTTGTGGATTCTACCGTTTTTGGTGGACGTCAGCTTCTCGATGGTACATACTCTACTGATTATGTTATTGGAACCAATGCCAAACACCAACTAATTACACTAAGTGTCGATATGACATTTAGAAACCCAGATTACAATATCCCAAGTAATTATTTTGACGTTAATTCTATGAAGACTAATAATTTTGCAGGTGTTACTGGATTAGACTTACGCTTACTGGATAACGTTTCGGCAGATAATTTGGGTATTTTCCACGATAATATGCTTCCAGCAACAATATCCTCTCTGGCAAAAGCAATCGACAATGTCAACAAAGTTGCTTCATTGCTTGGTGGTATTGTCAACAGACTTAATTCGCAAGAAGATTTGTTGAAAGGACAAATTACTAACTATAATGCAGCTATCTCGAGGATTGAAGATGCTGATGTTGCTAAGGAACAATTGCAACTAATTAAATCTCAGTTCTTGCAACAAGCTTCGCTTGCTTCATTAGCGCAAGCTAATGCTAATCCTCAAGCATTCTTACAATTGATACAAAGATAGTTAATAATTATAAAAGGTGATAAAATGCCATTTGCTATTGGTGGAAATTCAAGAATAAGGACAAACATCCCGTCCGAAAATGCGTATAACGCACTTGAAGTCTCTAATCGCGATATTTCTCTGCGTCAGCTGAGACTTTCGACGGGCAAAAGAATAAACAATGCCTCCGACGACGTTGCTGGCTATATTACATCTCGTTCGCTTATTGCTCGCAACGGTGCTTTGCAGTCTGCTCTTAATACTGTCGGTGATGCAAACAATGTTGCTAACATTGTTATGGATTCACTTGATAATATTAATGAACTGATGATTAAAATTAAAGATGCTACCGCACAAGCTGCATCAGGTGCTATGGGAACAGACGAAAAAGTTGCTCTTGCTAAAGCTGCTTATCGTATGGCTCAACAAATCCAAACTGTTGCTGATTCTACTGTTTTCGGTGGTGCACAACTTCTCAGTGGTACTTATACAGCAAATTTCCTCATCGGTCTCGACGCTCGCAACACATTGCTCTCAATTAATATCGATATGAGAAGAGAAAATATCGATTTTAATATTGAAAGTAACTATTTTGATGTCAATTCTCTTCAGACCAATATGTTCGGAGGAATAACAGGGCTCGACTTGCGTTTATTAGACAATGTGTCTATAAATGATCTTGGTATCTTTGATATAGGGAAAATAGATGTTACTCTCATAAGTCTTGCTAATGCTATCGAGAATATAAATAAAGTAGCATCTTATCTTGGAGGTATCTCTAATAGACTGTCGTCGCAAGAGGATTTGCTCAAAAACCAAATCGTCAACTATAAAGCTGCAATTTCTCGTCTTGAAGATGCTGACGTTGCAAAAGAACAATTGCAGTTAATTAAATCTCAATTCTTGCAGCAAGCTTCGCTTGTTTCACTTAGTCAGTCGAACCAAAATCCGACAGCTTTTTTGAGATTATTGCAAGGCTAAAATTAGCCAATTGTTCGGAGGACTTTATATATTATTTTGCTTTGTTGAACTTAATAAATAAAACTTATGTTGTGATTATCAAACTTAAAATATATTAGTGCTAATGTGCCTCGAGCCAGTTTTTGCCAGTTCCAATTTCAACTGCTACGGGCACTTCACCTAACGACAATGCACTGCTCATTTCGCGTTCGATAAGCTGGGAGACGGGTGTAATCTCTTTTTCAGGAGCGTCAAATACTAATTCGTCGTGCACCTGCATTATCATACGTGTTTTATAACCTTCTGATAATAATCGGTTATGAATACGTATCATTGCTATTTTTATCATATCCGACGCTGTTCCTTGAATTGGCATATTTATCGCCGCCCTCTCTGCTGCTGTCCTTAAATTAGAGTTTTTGCTATTTATATCATGAAAATACCTCCTTCTTCCACATAATGTTTCTGCATATCCATTTTTTCTTACAAATTCTATTGTTTGATTTATATATTCTTTGATTGCTGAGTATTTCTTAAAATAACTATCTATAATTTCCGCTGCTTCTGTTCTTGAAATACCTAATCTTTGTGCTAAGCCAAAACTTCCCAGCCCATAGAGAATTCCAAAATTCACCGTTTTGGCTACTCTGCGTTGCTGACTATCCACTTTATCAATATTAGTGTTAAATAACAACGAAGCAGTTGCCGAATGAATATCAAAACCTTGCTTGAACGCCTGTATTAAATTTTTGTCCCCTGAAATAAATGCCATTACTCGAAGTTCTATCTGTGAATAATCTGCCGAGATTATTACATTGTCTTCCTTTGTTGCAACAAATGCTTTTCGAATTTCTCGTCCTTTATCTGTTCTAATTGGTATGTTTTGCAAATTTGGGTCTGTCGAGGACAGCCTTCCCGTCGAGGCAACCGTTTGATTGAAATTTGTATGGATTTTCCCTGTTCGTGGGTTTATAAGCTCTGGCAGTGCATCAACATAAGTTGATTTCAATTTAACTAACTGTCTGTATTCCATTAGCACTTCTGCTATTGGATATTTTGGAGCTAATTCTGCCAATACAGAAGCATCAGTGCTGTATCCTGTTTTGGTTTTCTTCACAGCTTTTATCTTCAACTTATCAAATAATATTTCACCTAATTGCTTTGGTGAATCAATGTTGAATTCTTCCCCTGCATAATCGAATATAGTTTTTTTGAGCTTTAATATCTCCTCTTGTAGTTCAACCGAAATAGATTGCAAAACACTTTTGTCTACTTTCACCCCTTCGTATTCCATATCTGTAAGAACCTTTACCAACGGAAACTCTATCTCATTTGCTAACTTTGTCATCTCTTTCTTGGCAAGTTCATTCTCTAACACATTTTTCAACTTAATTACTAAATCTGCATCTTCACAGGCATATTTCGATACAATTTCTAAAGGAACTTCTCGCATAGAAATTTGCTGCTTTTTGTTTTCGCCAATGAGTTCCGAAATTGGAATTGGCTTATAATTCAGCCAACGCTCGCTTAATGCATCAAGATTGTGCCGTACATCGGGATTAAGCAAATAATCTGCAACCATTGTATCGAATGCAATTGGATTCACATTAATCCCAAACCTTTTTAAAATAAAAGCATCGAATTTTACATTTTGCCCACATTTTGCAATCTGTGGATTTTCTAAAATTTTCTTAATTTCACTAATAACAATTTCGAAAGGAATTCCGTCGTCATTTTTTTCTTCGGAATTTGTGAAATCGAATAGTGTACCATCACTTAATGATAATCCATTATCTTTTCGCTTAGCAATTGGTATATAAAATGCTTCATCTGGCTTTGCTGCAAAGGAAACACCAACAATTTCGCAACTTTGCCTATCGAGCGAGTCAGTTTCTATATCAAAAGCGATAATTTCAAAACTACAAAGATAACTCATGATTTGGCGAAGTGTTGAATTTGTTACTGTTTGATAGTTTACCTTCATATTATCAATATTATTTAGTTGAGAGTTGTTTGTCATATCAAAGTTTATGCTTATATTGCCCTTCTGTTGCCACTTCTGGCGAATTTGAACAAACGACAATTCCTCAAAAAATTTGTCCAGCCCGTAATAATCTGGATTTCTTAACTTCATTTCTTCCAGATTGAAATCTTTCTGTATGTTTGTATCGATAGTTACTAATTTTTTTGCTAAAAAAGCATTTTCTTTGTCGTTTTCCAATTTAGTTCTAATTGAAGATTTTTCGATTTTATCCAAATTCGCATATATTTCTTCAATTGAGCCAAATTCTTGCACAAGTGGTATTGCGGTTTTTTCGCCAATTCCTTTCACGCCTGGAATATTATCGCTTGCATCGCCAATTAATGCCAGAACATCTACAACTTGCTCAGGTTTAACTCCAAATTTTTCAAAAACTTGCGACATGCGAACAATTTCAAAATCTTCACCTTTTCGTGATGGTTTCATCAAACTAATTTTTTCATCAACTAATTGGTAATAATCTTTGTCGTTTGTAAGGCATACAACCTCGTAACCTTCTTGTGCCGCTTTTTTGGCTATTGTTCCAATCACATCATCTGCCTCAAATCCTGGCACTTCGATTTGTTCTATCCTTACTAAATGTATGAATTTCTTGATTTTCAAAAGCTGTGGGACTAAATCATCAGGAAAACTATCCCTGTTCGCTTTATATTCTTCATAAAGTTCATTGCGAAATGTAGGATGCTCAGTGTCGAATACTATTGTCATATATTCAGGAGCTTCCTTCTCTAAAAATGATGTGATAATATTGACAAATCCGAAAATTGCACCTGTCGGTTCGCCGTTTTTGTTTCTCAACTCTGTTGATTTCATTGCGTGGTAAGCACGAAAAACAATGCTCATTCCATCAATTAAATACAATTTCTTATTCATCAAAAAGAAAAAATATATTATGAAACATTATTAATTGAATTTAATAACTTTTTTCAATAATTTAAAGACAAATAATCTTGGAGGTATCCTATGGGTAAAAAAGACCAACCTGTTGAAAAGGTCAATAAAAAAGGCAAAATTTCCAAAGATTTTTACGAACAAGAACTTGCCAAACTCCAACAAGAACTCGTTAAATTACAATATTGGGTCAAGCAAAAAGGCCTTCGTGTTGTAATCATTTTCGAGGGACGCGATGCCGCAGGCAAAGGAGGAACAATTAAACGAATAGTCGAACCTCTCAATCCTCGTGGTTGCCGTGTGGTCGCTCTCGAAAAACCATCCGACAAAGAACGAACCCAATGGTATTTCCAGCGGTATGTCGCTCATCTACCAAGTGCAGGTGAAATTGTCATTTTCGACCGAAGCTGGTATAATCGTGCTGGTGTCGAACGCGTAATGGGCTACTGCACCGAAGATGAATACCAGGAATTCCTCCGCTCCTGTCCCGAATTTGAAAAAATGCTTGTTCGCTCGGGGATTATTCTACTTAAATATTGGATTTCCGTTAGCGATGAAGAACAGGAAATTCGTTTTCGTGAGCGCGCTACCAATCCTATGAAACGCTGGAAACTCTCAGATATTGACATTGCCTCCTGGCATAAGTGGTGTGATTATTCTCGTGCAAAAGACGAAATGTTCCTCTATACTGATACCAAACAATGTCCCTGGTACAATGTCCATTCCGATGATAAACGCCGTGCCCGCCTTAATTGCATTGCTCATATCCTGAAAATGATAAAATACGAAGACGTTACTCCACCAACATTAGAATTGCCTCCAAGAAAAATCAGTGCTGATTATGTACGTCCTCCAATCGATGAACTGACTTATGTTGATGATATTTATTAAATTTTAATTGCATTTTTTCTAAATCATTTAAGAAAAAAATTGTAAATTAGTGGTTGCTAAATTTACGAATATTAATTATTTCTGATTATGAGAGCTGTTATTCCAGTTGCAGGAGTTGGTACAAGGTTAAGACCTCATACATATTCTCAGCCAAAAGTATTGCTAAATGTTGCAGGCAAACCAATTCTTGCTCACATCCTTGATTCTCTTCTTCAACAAGGTATTATCGACGCAACCATTATTACTGGCTATATGGGCGATTTAGTTGAAGATTTCGTTACAAAGAAATATTCAATGATGAAAGTTGATTTTGTCGAACAAAAGCAAATGCTTGGATTAGGACACGCTATCTGGACTGGACGCGATACTTATGGAAATGAACCTCTATTGATTATTCTTGGCGACACTATTTTTGATGTTGATTTGAACTTAGCTTTCGAAACAGGTTACAATTCTATCGGCGTTAAAGAAGTTGAAGACCCACGCCGTTTCGGCGTTGTAATAACCAATGGTACTAATTTTATCGAAAAATTAGTCGAAAAACCCGATGAACCAATCTCTAAACTTGCAATTGTTGGACTATATTTTATCAAGGATACTCAAAAACTTGTTACTGCACTTTCAAAATTAATTTCCGATGACATACGAACCCGCGGGGAATACCAACTTACTGACGCTCTTCAATTAATGATTGATGACAACGCCAAATTTGTTACTTTCCCCGTTGATGGATGGTATGATTGCGGAAAACCTGAAACTTTGCTTTCTACAAATAGATTCTTGCTTGTTCGTAAACCTACCGAACTCAAACTAAAAGATTCGGTGATTATTCAGCCGTCTTTTGTTTCTGAAAAAGCCGTTATTGAACGTTCGATTATTGGACCATATACATCAGTTGCAGATGGTGCTGTTGTCAAAGATAGCATTATCAAAGATTCTATTATTAGTTATGGGGCTAAGGTAACCTCATCTTTGCTTGAAAATTCAATCGTTGGAAATAATGCCGAGCTTAACGGACATTTCCATCGTTTGAATATTGGTAATTCGAGTACTATTGACCATAGTTAGTTTTTTTAGTTATTTTGAAGGATTTTATGGATAGAAGAAATCATTACTTATTCACTTCGGAGTCAGTTTCCGAAGGGCATCCTGATAAAATTTGCGACCAGGTTTCAGATGCTGTCCTTGACGCTATGCTCAAAGACGACCCTAATAGCCGTGTCGCTTGCGAGTGTTTTGCCACAACCGGTCTTATTGTTGTCGGTGGCGAAATTACTACTGAAACTTATGTAGATTTACAAAAACTTGTCCGTGGCGTTATTCGCGATATCGGTTACGAGCACGCAGGCTATCGCTTTGATGCTGATTCTTGCAGTGTGATTAATGTTATCAATCACCAATCGCCTGATATTGCTATGGGGGTCGACACCGGCGGTGCCGGCGACCAGGGTATGATGTTCGGTTATGCTACCGACGAAACCCCTGAATATATGCCTGCAACTCTTGCTTATGCTCATAAATTAATGAAAGAACTTGCACGCATTCGTAAAGAAAAAAATATTATGACTTATCTTCGCCCTGATTCAAAATCGCAAGTTACTATTGAATACGACCAGAATAACAATATCGTACGTGTTGATACTGTTGTCGTTTCTACTCAGCACGACCCCGAAGTTTCACAAGAACAAATCCGCAAAGATATCATTGAAAATCTGATTATGAATGTTATTCCTCAAAAATATATCGATGAACATACAAAAATTTACGTTAACCCAACAGGGCGATTCGAAATAGGCGGACCACACGGCGATACCGGACTTACGGGAAGAAAAATTATCGTTGATACCTACGGTGGTCGTGCTCCACACGGTGGTGGTGCCTTTTCGGGCAAAGACCCAACAAAAGTTGACCGCTCTGCTGCTTATGCGGCTCGACATCTTGCTAAAAACGTTGTCGCTGCTGGTATCGCTCGTGAATGCACAATTCAGGTGTCTTATGCTATTGGCATTGCTCAACCTATCTCAATTAATGTTAATTTACATAATTCTGGTAATGTCCCTGAATACGAAATTGCTGATTTTATTCTGAAAAATGTTGATTTAACCCCACGCGGAATTATCGAGAAGTTCAATTTGCGACGTCCTATATACCGACAAACTGCTGTTTATGGTCATTTTGGACGTGATGAGTTCCCTTGGGAAAATCTTGATTTAGTTGATGTTTTAAAGAAAAATTTTGCTTAATATATAGGAATTGATATGGGAAACTATCCTCCAAAAAATTCACAAGGTTCTTTTTCGGAAGTTGAAGGAAAATATTGCGTTCGTGATATTTCACTTGCCGAAGAAGGACGCCTCTTAATCGATTGGGCTGAATCTCGTATGCCTGTACTTATGGCTTTGCGTAAGAAATTTGCCGAAACTAAACCTTTCAAGGGTTATACTATCGCCGGCTGTCTCCACGTTACTAAAGAAACTGCTGTGCTTATTCGTACCTTTGCTGCTGCCGGTGCTAATGTAACCTGGTCGGGTTGCAATCCTCTTTCCACTAATGATGCTGTTGCTGCTGCTCTCGCAGATGAAGGCATCTCAATTTATGCTTGGTACGGCAACCACCCCGATTTCTATTGGTGTATCGAACGTACAATCGACCACAATCCTCATCTTACTCTCGACGATGGATGCGATTTAATCAACACTGTTCACGAAAGCTACGAATCGATGGCTAAAACACAAATAATTGGTGGTACTGAAGAAACTACCACAGGTGTCCAGCGTCTTCGTGCTCGCCAGAAAGCCGGTAAGCTTTTCTATCCCGTTTTTGCTGTTAATGATACTGAAACTAAATGGGATTTCGATAATGTTTATGGCACTGGTCAATCTACAATTGATGGCATTATTCGTGCTACTTCTGTCCTGATTGCAGGCAAAAACTTCGTTGTCGCAGGACACGGTCACTGCGGTAGCGGCGTCGCTAAACGTGCAAAAGGCTTGGGTGCAAATACAATCTGCACCGAAGTTAAAGCTACTGCTGCTTTAAAAGCTATTCTTGAAGGTCACGAAGTAATGTCTATGAACGAAGCTGCTAAAATCGGCGATATTTTCGTTACTGCAACAGGTGTTAAAGATGTTATCCGCAAATGGCACTTCGAAAATATGAAAGATGGCGCTATCGTTTGCAATACAGGGCATTACGATGCCGAAATAAATATTCCTGAACTCGAAGAACTTTCTGTCTCCAAACGCACTATTCGTCCAAATTGTGAAGAATACACTCTTAAAGATGGTCGCCGTATTTTCTTGCTTGCACAAGGGCGATTAATTAACCTTGCTGCTGCCGAAGGGCACCCTTCCGAAGTTATGGATATGTCCTTTGCTAACCAGTTTATGGCTCACTTGCGTCTTGTCGAAGCTCATAAACAAGGAGAAAAACTTCCTTGCGAAGTTTTAGACCTTCCACAAGAACAAGATGAATTTATCGCAAAAACTAAACTCGAAATGTTAGGTGTTTCTATCGACCAACTTACCGAAGAACAAATAGCTTATATAAACAACTACAACGCTGGAACTTAATTTATCTTTTATTATTTCCGTTGAACCTTCGGAAGACTTCCGCACCTTCCGAAGGTTTTTTTATTAATTCAATATTGCTGAAAAACTAAAAGATATGGTTTCATCTCTTATCTAATTAATAACGAACTGTCCCCATAACTTAAAAAACGATAGTTATTGACTAACGCTTCTTCATAAATTTGTTTCCAGAACTTCCCTCCAACAAATGCACTCACTAATAGCAACAGTGTGCTTTTTGGAAGGTGAAAGTTTGTAATAAGCCCATCAGCCGTTTTTATCTGATAACCTGGCAAAATAAATAGTTCAGTATTGCCTGCAATAAACAACTTGTTTTCTTCCGAAAGCTTTTCCGCAATTGCATTCATAGATTGTTCAAATGTGATTGTGGCATATTTATCTATTAGTTCATACGGTTCAAATTGCTCTAATAATAAATTTGTATTTATATCAAAATTCTGGTAATGAATTTTTACTCCAACCCAATAAAGCGTTTCGAGTGTGCGAAGCGAAGTTGTTCCTGTGGTAATTATTTTTGATTTGTTTCTAATTGCAGAAATAATGTTCTCAATAGTCGATTTCGAGACAAATAACTGTTCTTTGTGCATCTTATGTTCGGCTACGCTTTTTTCTATTGGAACAAATGTTCCAGGTCCAACGTGCAGTATTACTTCATCAAACTTTACTTGTTTTGCTTTCAGTTTGGAAATCACTTTGTCTGTGAAATGCAATCCAGCTGTTGGAGCCGCAACCGAACCTTCCGCTTTGCTATATACAGTTTGGTATCGGTCTTTGTCTAACTCAGTTGTATCACGATTGATGTAAGGCGGAAGCGGAATTTGTCCAATTTTCGAAAGGATTTCAGAAAAAGTATCGGTTGCAGAATATTCAAATTCCACTATTGCGTAGTTTTCGTATCGCTTTAATATTTTTGCAACAAGTTCATTGTCTTTCGTTCGTAACTCTGAGTTTTCTTGAATGTTTCTTCCACCGATAATGCATTCCCAAACGCAATTTTTTCGAGCGGACATTGTTATTTGAGGGTCTGATGATGGTGATATTGGGTTAACGCACAGCAGCTCTGCTTTTCCACCCGTCTGCTTCGACGCAAAAATTCGAGCTTGTATTACTTTTGTGGAATTAACAATAATCAGTGAATTATCAGGAATATAACTACTTATGTTCGAAAATACGCTATGGTCAATTTTCTTTGATTTACAATCAGCAACCAGCAATTTACTTTGGTCGCGTTCTTCAAGCGGAAAAAGTGCTATTCTATCTTTTGGCAGATCGTAATCGAATTCATTTAAGTCTATATCAGGTATTTGCATTTTGTTTTTTGCCCTGAATAAATGAATAAATAAAATATGCAGCAATAAGAACAACAACAACGGGTATCAGAATATATCCATACAAAGTCATATATTCATCAACTTTTTTCCAGTTATCCCCAAAAATATATCCTGAATATATCAAGATGAAATTCCATAATAAAGCACTCAAAAAGGACAAAACAGTGGATTTCCTGAAAGAAAGCAAACTCATTCCCGCAAAAAAAGCTATTACCGCACGTGTTCCAGATAGAAATCGATTTGCAACTATCAACCAATAACCCCATTTCTTGAATAAATCATCAACTTTCATTAAAGCCTTCTTCGAAACAAATTTTAATTTATCTGTTTCGATAAATTTCATCTCGAAACGCACACCTAAAACAAACATCGTAATAAAGCCAAGTGTTGAACCGATAGTTGCAAAAAGCAAAAGAGGAATAAATCCAACCGTTCCCGTTCCTACCAGAGCACCCATAAAGACAAGTGCTGCATCAGATGGCGATGGGGGAAATATATTCTCAATGTATGTTACTGCAAAAGCAATTATCAAAATCCAAAAAGGTGGAATTTTCTGTATTATTTCGATTAATGTTTCTAACATTCTAACTATTAAATATTAAGTAAAATACAAATATAATTTTTCTGAAATAAATAATAAAGCACTATAATGCAATTGATTTAGAATTAAGTTTTTTGATGTATTTGAATTTATGAAATGTTTCAAACATTTCGAAGCTTCCACAAAATAATTGTAGGGGCAAGTCGCCCCGTGCCCCTACAAAAAACGTCATTAAACATGTTCCAGATTATTTTAAAGACAACTCTTATTTACGAATAATTATTCATTTCACAAAGTTATAGTGAATTCACTATTTTCTTGAATTCTTCGCCTCTATGCTCAAAGTTCATAAACATATCAAATGACTTGCAAGCAGGGGCAAAAAGAACTACTTCACCATCACGTGCAACTTTTCTTGCTTCCAAAACAGCATCAAGCAAGGTTTCCACTTTAATACAGCGTTTCATCGCACAAAAATGATTGAATATAGCATCTTTTTCTTCACCTAAACAAATAATATTGGTAACATTTTTTTGAACAATTTCGTCCAGCTGCGAATAATCATTATTATCACCTCTGCCACCTGCAATCCATACAATTGGTCTTCGGTAACTTGCAAGTGCAAACCACGCAGCGTTAATATTTGTTGCTTTGGAGTCGTTTATATAATCAACCCCATCTATTGTGCGAACATACTCC